>NZ_QOUX01000047.1:0-334634 GCF_004116265.1 Anaerobacillus alkaliphilus
TGCGTCTACAAGCATTGCTTCGAAGCAAGCTTCCTCGTCGCAAAGCTGCATGAAGATATCCTAAGAAGCATCTCATGATGTAATTGAAGTCAGTCGCTTTGTTATCTAGTTTTCAGGGAATGACCCTGTAGGAATTATGAATTAACAATTATGAATTATGAATTGTTTAAAGCTTCTCAGAGGCTAAAAGAACAATTGAACATTCATAATTGACAATTCACAATTGAATAAAATCTAGTGGCGATAGCGAAGAGGTCACACTCGTTCCCATGCCGAACACGATCGTTAAGCTCTTCAGCGCCGATGGTAGTTGGGGGTTTCCCCCTGTGAGAGTAGGACGTTGCTAGGTAGAAAAACATATCCAGTATGGATGTGTTTTTTTTTATTTAATATATAGAACTTTCGAGGACATATATTCCGTTATTTTATCCCAAAAAGCCCTTTTTGAAAATTCGCGGCCACCAGTTCCGTTATTTAGCCAAAATAACAACTAAAACACGGTTCAGAGCATAAATAAGGGATCGTCCGCGAAACTCAAAATTTATGTTTTTTTGGCAGAATAACGGAACGGGTGTCCTCATGATCTTCATAGTGCTCGCCAGTCACCAGACTGTTCACTCAACTGTATTGACTTTCTTAACTGTATACATTAGTATTACAGTACTGGCTATAAGGGAGGAATTTATCGGTGAATAGTGAATTTACAATAGCTGTACATAGCCTTGTTTTTTTAGCGTATGTCCCTGACCGTATGGCAAGTAGCCAAGATATTGCAAATAATGTAGGGACAAACCCTGCGAGAGTTAGAAAAGTAATGAGTAGCTTACGTAATGGTGGCTTTGTTCAGACAAAAGAGGGTATTGGCGGGGGCTATATCTTAAAGGGAGAACCAAACGAAATTACGTTAGGTCAGATATACCGATCTGTTTCATGTGGAGCTATAAAACCTAATTGGTGTACTGGTGATCCAAGTAAAGGCTGTCTCATTTCATCAAATCTACAGGTCGTGATGGATGAGGTATTTGAGGAAGCGGATGATTACTATGCAAATTATCTCGATCAGATAACAATAGCCTCAGTATTAATGAAAATTAAGCAATGTCAATAAGATATTGTTTTATTTTTTGGTATAATGTAACTAATTTTTATACAGTTCAGGTAACTCTCAGTTGACATCAGTAACTGTATATATTATTATTACAGTATTATATTTATTGATTTACGTAAGCTTAAGCATCGTTAGCTATGTTTAAGTTTTTTTAGAAATAAACTGTAATAAAATTTGTAACACTTAATAGGCGGTGAATCAAATGTTTAGTACTAACCCTGAGTTAAAGGTAGGAGAATGGGTTAAAGGGAAGACTGAAAACGATGAATTAATTAAAGGATATATCGTAAGTATTGACCAATTCAACGGAATAGTGAAGATAACTGTGGTTGAATCTGATCACATAAAGCTTATAGGAAAATATGTTGTTTTACTTAAGAAAAACGTTACTCTTTTACCAGTAGTTCACATCTGGACAGAGGGCTTTGTACGTGATTTAATAGATGTTGCATTATTAACAAATGATAGTGAATGGTTTAAAGAGCTAGTTCAAAAGCTACCGTCAAGCATCAAGGATACAACAAATGATCGTACTAATTCATTCTTAACCAAAAATAGATTAAATTCTTATAAATAAAAAATGGAGCTATGAAGCTTTCTTTATAGCTCTTTCTGTATGTAATAAATATTGGAGGTACATAATATGCTCATTATTCTTTTAGGCATTGTCACGATTGTATTTCTTTTCTTCCTGTATGAAAGATATGTACCTATCATTGGAATTAGGTCTGTTGATGTTCAAACAGAGAAGTTTGATGAAAATGTCGTATTGTTAGATGTAAGAGACTATAATATTGCTTTTAAAAGTCCAGTAAAGGAAGTTTCAATCCATTTGCCATTGGCTTATTTAAAGAGGAATTTTCAGGATGTTCGCGGAAAAAATGTCGTAGTTATTGCGTCAGATCAGTTATTAGTAAATCTCAGTGCTCGTTTTTTACGACGAAGGGGAATAAGAATAATCGGTTATTATACTCAGCAATCGTCTGGGCAGGAGCTATCTACAGTACCTTGCAGTAAAAATAGTTGTATAGGTATGAACAAATAATATAAAGCTCTCTCTTTCAGTATTAATGAAGGGAGAGCTTTAATTATTTAATAATGGGTTTCAATTACTAGTCAATAAAATAAAAATAGACCTTAATTAGAGGTCTATTTTTATTTTCTATACTAACGTCTATTAACAAGAAACTCTATGTATTCGCTGTGTCACTAGAACTTTTTTACCATAAGGATACTAATAGGAGGTGTCCGAGCTGATGGATAATCACGAGAAAGTAAATCGCAAGGATAGTGATGATAAGACAAATCATATAGCAGTTCAACATGCTACGTCTGGAAGAAATAAAGCAAGTACAAATGTTGAGAACACGTTTATGCCTATAAGCATTCCCGAATTTCATGGGACAAAGATGATTGCTAGTTATATATCAATGCTTTCTATATTATTCGAAAACAAGTACTTTTTAGCAAAACACGAAGAGTTGATCTTACAAAAAATAGAAGCTTGTGAGAGCTTAATCTTAAATCAAGTTGAAGAAGAAAAAGAGTATAAGCAAAAATTGTTGACTATTTTAGAAAAGGGTCTTGAGCACTAGTAAGCATAAAATTGCTAACTTACTAGGAAAAAGGTTATACCCTAGTTATAGTAGCCGATACAAGTTTTAGAAAAGATTAATAGAATAATAACCAATACAATAAAAGGAGTGATAAATCATGGAAGAAAACAAGAACCAAAATCTGAATGAAGATTTAAGAAATTGCTGCTCATCGTCAGATGCTGGAGAGCAAGCTTCAGCATCTGGTGCTGCGGGTCCAGATGGAGCTTCTTCAGCAGCATCAAGTGCTAACAACCAATCAGCGGCTGCTGCAGGAGAAGACGGCTCTGCCTCAGCAGCTGCGGATGCAGCGTCAGGTAGACATGCTGCCGCTGCTGCCGGAAATGAAGATGCCGATGCGGCTGCTTCAGATGCTGCTGCGAATGATAAGGCTGCTGCCGCTGCTGGTGTGACATCTTCATCCTCAGCTTCAAAAAACGCAGCTAGCGCAGCTGGTTCTGACGCCGATGCTGATGCTGATGCTGACGCCGATGCTGATGCCGACGCCGATGCCGACGCTGATGCAGATTCCGATGCCGACGCCGATGCTGACGCCGATGCTGATGCAGATAGTGATGCCGACGCTGATGCCGACGCTGACGCCGACGCTGACGCCGATGCTGACGCTGACGCCGATGCCGATGCCGACGCCGATGCTGACGCCGATGCCGACGCTGACGCCGATGCCGACGCCGATGCTGATGCAGATTCCGATGCCGACGCCGATGCTGACGCTGATGCCGATGCCGATAGTGACGCCGATGCCGACGCCGATGCGGCGGCCGATGCTGATGCCGATAGTGATAGCGATGCTGACGCTGATGCGGCAGCCGATGCCGATGCTGATGCCGATAGTGACGCCGATGCAGATGCAGATTCCGACGCCGACGCTGATGCCGCAGCTGATTCAGATGCTGACGCAGCAGCCGATGCTGATGCTTCTGCCGCGGCTGGAGACGCAACAAATATCGTTATTCAAAACGTAACTTCTGGAAACAACACGGCAAACAATGATATTACAATTGAGTAAATAATCGATAGAGGAGGTTTGTTATCATGCCCAACGAAGAACAAGTAAATAACCAAGGACAAAATGAAGAGTCTTGTTGTTCAGCTGATGCTGAAAATCAATCAGCAACCGCAGGTGCCGCGGGTCCCGATGGAGCATCTAGTACCTCAGCGAGCTCAGGTACAAATGCGGCTGCGGCTTCAGGCAACGATGGTGCAAGTGCTTCTGCTGCATTTGCTTCAGCAAGTAAAAATGCGGCAGCAGCTGCAAGTGAGGAAGACGCTACAGCTGCTGCCGCAAATGCAGATGCCAATGATCGAGCAGCCGCAGCAGCTGGAAATAATGCATCTTCAGCCTCAGGTAAGAAAAGTTCCGCAGCGGCTTCAGCTAATGCTGATGCCGACGCTGATGCTGATGCTGACTCGGACTCGGACGCTGATAGTGACGCCGATGCTGATGCCTCAGCCGATGCTGACGCTTCGGCCGATGCAGATTCCGACGCAAGTGCTGATGCTGATGCCGCAGCCGATGCCGATGCGAGCGCTGATGCCGATGCTGCAGCCGACGCCGATGCCGATGCATCCGCTGACGCCTCAGCCGATGCTGATGCAAGCGCCGACGCTGATGCTGCAGCAGATGCGGATTCAAGCTCTGACGCTGACGCAAGTGCCGATGCCGATGCGGCAGCTGATGCTGCTGCCGACGCGGACGCAAGTGCTGATGCTTCAGCCGACGCTGATGCTGACGCAAGTGCCGATGCCGATGCGTCAGCTGACGCCGATGCCGACGCTGACGCAGCTGCGGATGCTGATGCAAGTGCTGACGCCGACGCCGATGCGTCAGCCGATGCCGATGCCGATGCTGACGCGAGTGCTTCAGCCGATGCCGATGCTGATTCAGCAGCAGCGGCAGGTTCCGCCACAAATATCGTCATTCAAAACGTGACTTCGGGAGACAATACAGCTAGTAATAACATTACAATTCGAAGAAGAGATTAATTAAGTGTTATTAAAAGGTGCAATCTATGCACCTTTTTTTTTGGTGAAAAATTCCTCATCGTTTAGTAAAATGTAATAGCCATAGAATAAAAGGTAACTAGTTTGATAATGTGAGGAAGGTTTTATCATGATCAGTGCAATCATTCATGGGTTTATATTAGCATTCGGACTTATTTTGCCTCTAGGAGTCCAAAATGTCTTTGTCTTCAACCAAGGTGCGACACAGCCTAGATACAGGAGAGCTTTTCCTGTTATTTTAACGGCTTCTTTATGCGATACACTATTGATAACCCTAGCCATATTAGGGGTTTCAGTGTTGGTTTTAGGTATTTATTGTTTAAAGGTAGTATTACTAACCGTAGGAATTATTTTTCTATTTTACATGGGCTATATGATCTGGAGAAGCAAAGCTGTTACCACGGCATCAGATGCTAAAGCTCTTTCACCTAAAAAACAAATAGTATTTGCTGCCTCAGTTTCATTATTAAATCCACATGCGATCATGGACACTGTCGGTGTAATTGGGACGAGCTCATTGTCGTATTCAGGTACGACTAGAATGGCCTTCGCGTTAGCATGTATCATCACTTCGTGGCTTTGGTTCTTTTCTTTAGCATTCGTTGGTAGACAAGTAGGTAGGTTAAATAACTCAGGCAAATTTATCGTTTGGTTAAACAAAACTTCAGCTCTCATCATGTGGGTGACGGCCTTTTATTTGCTTTATTTATTGCTTGTATAAAAGTTCTATGGAAATTAACTTATAACTATTTAAGTGTTAATCTTTAGGGGGGCTTTTTTTAGAATTTGCTAGGTAAAGTTCATAAAACCTTTACAAATATAGAGGGATAGGGGATTGGGTAGAGTGGATATTCATGGTATTATGTAGTTTGTAAATCACCTAGCAGTTATTAATCTGCCAACATGCATTTGCCCGAAATGAGGAAGCTCACATGGAAAGACATAACAGACTAACGAAGAGAATATCGAAAAAATCTGGGGGGTATTCAGACCTGTATAAAGCACTCATGGATCAAAACCCCTTACCGATCTTACTTATCGATCCTACAAGTGGAAGTATTTTTGATGCAAATGTAGCTGCTACACAATTTTACGAGTATTCCAAAGTGGAACTTTTATCTAAACGTGTTTATGATATTCATACACTAAGTAAACAAGAGATTGATCTTAGTATTAGAAATGTAGTAAACGAAGGAAAAAGTAGTCTCTTTTTCTCCCATATAACAAAAAGTGGACTTGTAAAAGATGTCAAAATGGAAAGTGTGATCCTGAATATTAATGGTGTAAATGTCCTGCATTCGATCATTTCAGATCTATCTGCGATTAAACTTCAAGAAACGTTTTTTCAAACACTTTTTGAGAAATCTCCATATGCAATTGCCATCTTGGACGAGAATTATCGAATTATTGATGTTAATACTAACTTTGAACAGTTGTTTCAATACGATTTACTAGAGATTAGAGGCTTCACACCAAATAAAGTGATTTATCCAGATTGGCTCAATCATAATGAGATACAAAATCACGTTAATCAAATTAGTAGTTTCGGTATTATTAAAACAAATACAGCAAGGAAGAAAAAGGATGGTAGTTTAGTAGATGTTGAGATGATCATCCTACCAACGTTTCATAGTGGTGTGCATGTAACTACTTACGTACTCTATTTTGATCGTACTGAGCAGCGCCTTGCTGATAAACATAATGAACTACTAGGTAATGTACTAAAATACCATACTGAGGGAGTAGTAATTTCAAACACAGAAGGTTATATTGAGTGGGTAAATCATGCTTTTACAAAAATTACGGGCTACAGTTCTTCAGAATTGATTGGGAAGAATCAACGAATTCTCCAGTCCGGCAAATATGACCTGCAGTTTTATAAAGATATGTGGAGTGATATTCTCTCAAATGGACACTGGTCAGGTGAAATATGGAACCGTAATAAGCAAGGGACGCTATACCCGCAGTCGTTACGAATTTTTAAAATTGAAGATGGTGTTTCAAAGAAATACGTTGGTGTCGTTCGTGATATTAGTGAGCGTAAGGAATGGGAAGAACGGGTTGACACACTCAAATACAAAGATCGTTTAACTGGTCTGTTTAATCGCTCCTATATAACCACTTGTCTGGAAAATAAAATTCAAACTGCTAATCATAAAAAAACGAAGTTAGTTGTAATATGTTGGGATCTTGATAATTTTAAAAGCATAAACGATAACCTTGGACAGGCGATTGGAGATATCGTATTGCAAACGGTTACTTCGAAGCTACAACGAATCTTCAAAGATGCGCTTATTGGTCGCTTCGGTAGCGATGAATTTGTCATCATTGTGAGTGGTGAAAATGCCGTTGAAAAAGCAACCTTGCAAATCGAGAGAATGATTGGTGAACTTAAAAAATCTATTTGGATTGAAAATCATGAACTTTTTGTCAGTGGTAGTTTTGGTGCAGCGATTTATCCTAAGCATGGTCTTGATGGAGACACGATCCTAGCGAATGCTGATATTGCAATGTTTAAAGCGAAACAATATGTAGGGAGTCACTACATATTTTATACAGACATGATGAAGGATAGTGTGAAAAGGGAGTTTAAAATCCGCAATTATTTACATTCGGCGATTGAGAATGATGAGTTTGAACTCTGGTATCAACCAATTGTTGAATTGAGTACATTGAAGATTGTGGGGGCAGAGGCCTTAATTCGTTGGCATCAACCGAAACTAGGATTTTTGCCACCGGATCAGTTCATTTCGATTGCTGAAAAATCAGGGCATATCCATCAGCTAGGAAAATGGGTGTTAAAACAAGCTTGTATCCAGACGAAAAAGCTACATCAGCAAGGTTTTTCTAAGCAGTACGTAGCGGTGAACGTTTCGGTAAAACAATTAGAGAATGAGTATTTTGCTGAAAGTGTTTGTGGAATTCTCAATGAAACTGAATGTAAGGGCGAATTGTTAATGATTGAAGTTACAGAAGAAACTTCGATTAGTGACTCTCAAAAAGTTCAAATGAACTTAGGGAAGCTAGCGAAATTAGGGATCAAATGCTCCATCGACGATTTCGGTACTGGTTTTTCATCACTAGCCAAGCTACATGAATTGCAAATGAATCAATTGAAAATTGATAAATCGTTTATTTGGGATATTGAAAAATCAGAGAAGATTGTCTTGGCAATTCTATCGATGGGGAAAAATCTACAGTTACGGGTAGTTTCTGAGGGAATTGAAACCAAAGAGCAGCTAGAGTTTCTTGCTAGGGCAGGTAGCGACTTTGGCCAAGGCTACTACTTTACAAAACCATTGCCGTTTGAAGCTTATCAAGTTTTTTTAAGTGAGTGGCAGTCTAATAAGGAGCGTATAAACTAGCAGTGGTTTAGACGCTTTTTTCTATTTTTGATGTTTGAGGACAATAGGTACGTTATTTTGCAAAAGTCTTTTTAAAAGTCTGTTTTCGCAAAGTTTGTTGCTTTCGTAAAAATCCCAAAAGCCGGATTTTTACACAAATTACTAACAATTCACCACTAATTTAGTAAGTAATGCTCTTTTCTTACATAATTTATTGGCTGATATCTTCATCTAGGGTATTTTCCGATAATTTTAGGATAGAAAAGCCACAATGTTTACGAAAAGAGCCTTTTAAAATTACTGTTCACGAAATATATTTCTTCTCAAGGAAGAAGGAATAATTAGTCAGAATCACGAATTCTAACTCTCACCAGAGGATAAAGGAGACATTTACATGACGAGGCTAGAAACGAAACGATTGCTATTAAGACCGTTACAAAGAGAGGATGCTGAAATCGTCGAGGAATATGCTTCCGATTATGAGATTGCAAAAACGACGTTAAATATTCCTCACCCTTACCCGAAAGGTTCAGCTCTTGATTATATTGATAGTGTACTGGCAGCTGCAAAAAATGGCAGACAACATGTTTTTGCGATTACTGAGAAAAACTCGGGTAGTTTGCTTGGGACAATTGCTTTAGGTATTGCTGAGGAACACAGTCGTGGCGAACTAGCGTATTGGGTTGGCAAACCTCATTGGGGCAAAGGTTATGGTACAGAAGCGGCGCGAAGACTAATGCAATACGGATTTGAAACATTACAGCTACGCAAGATTTTTGCTGCATCATTTACCGATAATCCCGGTTCGTGGAGAATCATGGAGAAAATCGGTTTGAAATACGAAGGTACTTTAAAGCAACACGTTAGTCGATTAGGAAATCATCATGATTTGGCTTATTATGGACTTTTGAAGGAAGATTATAAAGGCTAATGTGCGTTGAGCAGTTAGAAGGATATTATGAAAGTATGGACTTTAAAAAGTTTACAATTGGGATGACTCGAAAAATAAATCGAATACCATAAGCTGACCTCGTTGTATTGAGGCAGCTTTTTTTATGTTAAAAAATTTATGAATAAAAAATCTGTTAGAAAAGAGAATATACAGGTAAATATAAATAAAATTAGGAGTGTGTAGGATGAAGAAACTAATGCTAGGATTAATTCTATTGCTGGTTACTTTTTTAATAGCTGGCTGTACCGGAGACGACGGTTTGCAGCTAACCAGAGTGGATGTACAAACAGTGAATACTGAAGGGTTCGAGGGAGAGGTTGTAATGATTACCGATCAAGCCCTTTTAAAAGAAATGAAAGACGTCTTTAAACACGTGAAGTGGGAGCCGAATAGTGAAGTCTCGATGCCAACGAGAGAGAACTACAAGGTTACTTTATACTTCCAAGAAAAAGACGACATGCCTGAACGACAGTATGAATACAGAGTTTGGTTCAATGCGGATGATACGGTTACGATTATTAGTAGTAACCTACGTGAAGGTTATGGATTATTAGATACGAAAAACACAGAATTGTTAAAACAGAAACTAACGAGTGAAAAATAGTCGTTTGGCCTTAGATACTCTCTAGGTAAAGATGACTTATTTTAACTTTGTATTTCCGCGAACTAGGGCTACCTTACATTAGGTAGTCTTTTTCTTTATTACTGTATCATAGCCTCTATGATGTAAAAGTCCTTGGCGAAAAAAACTATTTCGTCCTCCTAAAGAAATGGTGAATTACTGAAGTTTAGGAGTTTGTCACTGTTTGAATAGTGAAAATATTTAGAACTTTAAACACATCCAATTATTTACAATCTTTTAGTATGATTTGCTTGTCAAGTTATTAAATCATTTGGAGGGATTGCTATTGAAAAAGAATTTAGTATTGAAAACTACACTTGCAAGTGCGCTTTTGTTTTCTAGCTTATCGGGAGCTGTATTTGCTCACGATGCTTTAGAGGAAGGTGTGTCGAAGGAAATTCAGTTTGTATTTGACGCTTCTGAAGTCCAAGTTCTACCTTACAGTGTGAGTGGTTCAAGGAATTTAAAATTTTTACACCAAGCGGCTAGTGTTCAACTAAATGTTGTAAATGGTGTACAGAACAATACCGCAGATGTATATGCTCATAAGGGGTATGCGTACATAGGCACTCATACTGCGAATGGAGCAAATGGTGGTGTGCGAGTATTTGATCTGAAAGATCCTTCAAATCCGGTTGAAGTGTCGGTATTTGCGAATGAAATTCCTAACACATGGCAGGAAAAAGTCATTGTTAAATCGGTGAACACGCCTCATTTTAAAGGGGATCTAGCGGTTGTCAGTCTTCAACAAACATCAAGAAACAATACAAACAGACCAAATAGTATTGGTGGTGTGCTTCTTTACGATGTGTCTAATCCAGCTGAACCGAAGAGATTAGGATTTTACAAATTAGATCGAAGAATTTCAGGAACTTATGAATTATACTTAACGACTCAAGGTAATCGTGCGATTCTTCTAGCATCCAATCCATACGCTGATTATTATACTCACGGAGTAGAGAAAGATTTTCAGATTATTGACGTAACTGATCCAACTAATCCTGAAAAATTATGGCAGTTTGATCCTCGTATGCTTCCGGAAATTCCAGCAGATTTCAATGGCTATCACTGGTATGCTCCCGATGGAAAAACGAGACCAGTATTCAACCATAGTGTAATCACCGATAACAATGGTCATTATGCCTATGTGTCAATGTGGGATTTAGGAACTGTTATCTTTGATATTAGAGACCCGAAAAATCCTGTGTACTTAGGTAGAACAGATTATCGTGATAATCAAAAAGGTGCAGCTCACTCTGCAGCTTTAGCGAGAGGCGGTACGATTTTAATTGAGACTCGTGAAGTTGCCAATCCGGTAGGGGTAGGTTATGAAGATGCATACGGTTATACAAGAATTTTTGATATTAAAGACAAAAAGAACCCGGTGTTATTAAGCGAGTTTACGACAGAATTAACGTTTGATATCCCACCAACTTCAACGGGAAGAAACACGTTTGCGAAAACGGTTCATGACCCTAAAGTATTAGGAAATACTTTATACTTATCCTATTACTCAGGTGGTGTACTGGGTGTAGATATAACTGACCCGAGCAATCCTGTAGAGATTGCCCGTTACACATCAGAAAGGGCGAATGTCTGGGGCGTCTTTGTAGACCGTAATTACATTTTAGCATCTGATATGGGTCAAGGTTTAAAGGTACTATTGAGAAATAATAGTGGCAATGGTAACGAAAATAATGAAAACAAACCGATAAAGTAATATAGGAACGACCAAGTCGACGATGATTTGGTCGTTTTCTTGAATAAGAATAAGTTGCTAGAGTGTCTGAGTATGCAGAATATTCCAAATATAGTATACTTAGAGAGAAAGGAGGTTATAAAATGAAAGAATTTAAAAACTACCAAGAATTTTGGCCATTTTATCTAACGCAGCATAGTAAAAAAGAGACAAGAGCATGGCATTTTGTTGGGACAACCTTTGTATTTATTTGTATTGCTTTAGCCATTATTTTAGGAAATTCATGGATTGTTCTGCTAGCTCCTGTAATCGCTTACAGTTTTGCGTGGATATCTCACTTTTTCATTGAGGGAAATAAGCCAGCTACATTTGGTCATCCTTTTTGGTCACTTCGTGCTGACTTTCAAATGTACTTCTTTACATTATTCGGAAAGCTAAATGGTGAATTAGCCAAGCTTGAAAAGAATAAAAAAATTGCTAAATAGGTGTGAGAAAAGCAGTGAGCCAGAATTATGGTTCGCTGTTTTTTGATCACTTGAAGGAAAATAATGTTAAACTAGTAAATGAGTAATACTTGTTTAGGAGTGATGAATGATTTGGATTATAAAAAGCATTTTATTGTCGGCTTAGTGTTTAATATTATGTTAGCAAGTGTACTTGGAATTTACATTACCAAACAATCAAAAGTAGAGGATACACTTTCAACGCTTGAAAGAACCACCCTTATAGATTATGTAAAAGGCCAGGAAGCTGTGAAGTACCAGCTAGACAAAGCAATTAGGGGAGAAGAAGTGGCTATAGAAGAACTAATAATGGCAGTGTCCGTTAACTATCACCTCATTCAACTTGAAAGGCAAAGGGGCATTTCGATTCCTGCGAATATCAGTCTTTTTCATATCTCCTTACATGGATATCTCTATCAAATGATGAGAGAAATTAATGAGGGACAGGATCAAGGTCTTATGTTTGAAGAACTTTCGGTCCTTGTAGATATGCTTCAGGCTTATGAAGATGCGCAAGGTTTTACCTATGCCGATAGCACGCAAGAAATCAGCGAGAAATTAGTGAAGGCCGACGAGGAAGTTTTAACTTCATTTATCTTTAGTGAGAGGAATCCAATTTTTCATAGCAAGAGGGGTGGGTACTAATGTTTACATCAATTGACTATTTAAAATTGGGCAATGAGCGGCAACGAAGAGCGTACGATGCGATCCAAAAGGTAGGGATCATGGATAATCTCGCTATTTACACCCCGATCCTATGTGGAACTTTACCGATTGGAATTGATGTAGATGGTTCTGATCTAGACATCATTATGGAAGTTCATAATTTCAGTAGATTTAGAGAGCAAGTGAAAGATTTATACAGTCACCTCGATAATTATCGACTAAAGGAAGTAATAATTAGAGATGTACCCGTCGTAAAAGCCAATTTTTTATTTGAGGGATATGAGTTTGAATTGTTTGGTCAACCGCAGCCTGTTTTCGAACAAAACGCTTACCTTCATATGATAATTGAAGACCAACTAATAAAATGCATCCCTACCTTGAGAGATCAAGTTATCAGCTTGAAACAGCGGGGATATAAAACTGAGCCAGCTTTTTGTAAAGTATTAGGTTTAGATGAAAGTGATCCTTATCTATCTCTGATCAATTACGGTAGGAATATCTGTTTGATTTAAAAGGTAACTATTCCCAGTCGGCAATAAAGTCTATTTTACAAGTATTGTTAATGATAAAATACTTGTAAGCATGGGAGGGTTACAGATGAAAAAATACATACTAGTGCTAATAATGGTCGTAGTTTCTATTATTGGACAAGGAGCAGAAGTCTCAGCAAATGATCAAACGCTGTCTTTTCCAGATCCTAACTTAGAAAGAGCTATTAGGATTCAACTAAAAATGCCGGAAGGACCGATTACTAAGGAGGACGTAGAGAAAGTTACTGAACTAAACATTGAAGGTAGCACCGATACGCTAGAAGGAATTCAGCATTTACAAAATGTAAAGACATTAATCATAAACCATTCGATCTCTCAAGAGGATCTTAAATTAGTGGTTGGTTTAAAAAAGATAAACCATCTATCTATAGATACTAGAAGGATCAGTGATTTGCAGCTCTTACATGAGCTTCCGAAACTACAAAAACTGTCAATTTATGGATCTGAGGTACGTGACTTAGCACCAGTTCTAAATCTATCGGGAATAGAGTCATTAACGTTAGCAGCCATTCCTTTAAGTGACTTAGGTTTTCTAGTACAGATGGATTTGAGGGAATTAGTTTTAGTTGGAAACGGGCTAGAAGATCTAAAGGGTATTGAACAATTAGCCTCATTAGAAGGAGTTTCAATATGGCATAACCCAATAAAGGATTTTACTCCGTTAGAAGAGCTTCCAAATTTACAACAATTGTTACTGTATGATTACGAATTAAGAGGTAATCTTGATTTAAACCAAATTAGTAAACTAACAACATTAAGAAGTCTTAGTTTGGTTTTCATGGGCATTAAAGATATACGTCCACTTGCTTCTCTTGTTCATTTAGAAGAGTTAGATGTGAGTCAAAATAGTATAAGAAACTTATCACCGTTAGCGTCATTGACAAACCTTAAAAATCTAAATCTATCAAGTAACTTTATTCAGGATATCAACGATTTGCGATTGTTAAGAGAACTCACGGTTCTTGATATATCGTCGAATTCAATTTCGAACATCACTGTTTTGAAGGAACTTCAAGAATTACAATACTTGAAGTTTAGTTACAATCGCGTAGAGAGTATTGATCCATTAAAATATCTATTAAACTTGGAAACTATTTATGCAGACAGTAATAATATTCGTATTCTGACGCCATTAAATACGCTTCCAAGCCTGAAAACTGTATTTATCTTTAATAATCCTCTCTCTGGTAAAGAAACCGTAGAGATGATTAAGCGTCTACAGCAAAATGGTGTTGCTTTTTGGCATTCCAAAATTTATCTTCAAACGGAAATGATGTTTTGGCTTAATCAACCCAGTTGGTTACTAAACGGGAAAAATGCTGTTTTAGATCATCCACCATATCTAAAAAATAACCGTACGCTTGTCCCGATTAGGGTAATTAGTGAAGCTTTTGGAGCACATGTTCATTGGGATCCAAATGCAAAAACAGTGACGATAAAAAATGGTGGTAACACGATCGTATTAACTGTTAATGACCAACACGTACTGGTCAACGGTCAAAAGAGGTTAATCGATGTTGCACCAGAAATTAATAATGGTCGGACTTTTGTTCCAATTCGTTTTGTTTCCGAACAGTTCGGTGCCAAGGTCAACTATCAAGCCTCATCTCGAAGTATTATCATTGAAAAATAACTACTTCCGAATTTATTAATTTGAACTTGTACGAGAGGCTAGATTAATATAAAATATTGGTAATATTAAGATATTCATGGTAAAGTATTGGTAGGTCTATTTTACTAAATTTCTAATTAAATAAGAAACGTTCGGGCAAACCAACAGAAATGTTGGGACGCAAAACTATAGGGGCTACAACATTATGTTACGCCAGCCAGGTGCCGTTTTAGGAAAAACATCCTGACGGGTGTTTTTTTTGTTTTTAACGACATTCAATTTATTGATGCTTGAGTTAAACTTTGATCTTATTAATAGATGAAAGGAATTGTACGTAAATGAAAACACTCGATAAACAGGTACTAAATTCGCAGAATAACATATTAAAACAAATTGCAACGGGTAACGAATTAACAGTAATCCTAAAGAGTCTTGCTTTAGAAATAGAAACATTGATCACCGGTACTATTTGTTCAATCCTTCTTTACAACGAGCAAAATCAAACGTTGGAAAAAGGTGTTGGACCAAGCTTAGCTGATGCATATAATCAAGCGTTAGCTGGTACAAAGATTGGACCAGGAGTCGGATCATGTGGAACAGCTGCGTTTTTCATGGAAACAGTGATTGTTAAGGACATTGAAACCGATGACCGGTGGAAAAACTACAAATCGCTTGCGCTTTCCTATGGGTTAAAGGCTTGCTGGTCAAAACCGATCATTTCCTCTGAAGAAACCGTTCTGGGAACTTTTGCTCTCTATTACCGTGAAACCCGTGAACCGCTGAAAGACGAATTAGAACTATTAGAAGTGTTTGCTCACTTAGCTTCTATTGCTATTGAACAACGAAATACAGATAAGAAACTCTATGAAAGCGAAAAGAAATACCGACTGTTAGCTGAAAATGTATCAGACTTCGTGGGGATTATTGATCAGAAGGGCATTTTTGAGTATGCCTCATCTTCACATGAGAAGTATTTAGGATATACGTTGCGAGAGCTGATAGGCAAATCGATATTGGACTTTGTTCATCCCGATGATCTTCGTATTGTGAAAAGAAATTTGAAAAAGGTTCTTGAAAATCTTCAAGTAATAACCATTACTTCTCGCTTTTTACATAAACACGGCCACTGGGTGTATCTTCAAGGAAACTGTAACCCGATCATTGAAGAAGATAAGGTATGTCGTTTTGTTTATATGGCACGCGACATAACCGCACAGAAAACTGCCGAACAAGAACTTAACAAAGTACTAGTAGAGTTGGAGTCAACCCGACAAAAGTTTCATTCGTTATACCAAAATTCTTTAGATGCAATCTTTGAACTAGATCACAACGGTAAGCTTTTTAGTGTAAATCCAGCAGCGGAAACATTAACAGGGTATAGCAAAGAGGAGCTCTTAAGAATTAATAGTACAACGTTCATTGATGCCAATTCTTATCAAGAACTAGATCAAATTTTTACAGCAGTGAAACAAGGGAATGGACAACGAGTTGAAGGTGTGATTAATCATAAAGGTGGACATCAAGTGATCGTTGATATCAATATCGTTCCGATCTTTAAACACAATACTTCCGTTAGTGTGATGGCTTTCGTTAAAGATATTACAGACAAGAGAAAAGCTGAGAATGAAATCAAAGAGTTAGCCTATAAAGATCAATTAACAGGACTACCAAATCGTTATTTGTTCAGTTTGAAGCTTGAAGAGGCGATAAAAAGAGCGAGCGAGACGAAGTCGACATTAGGAGTCTTGTTTATTGATTTTGATAATTTCAAAACGATTAACGATACCCTAGGCCATCATGTTGGTGATTTATTGCTTCAAAGAGTTGTCTCGATTATGAGTTCCTGTTTGAGTGAAGGTGATGTCATCTCTCGGCAGGGCGGAGATGAGTTTTTATTACTTATCGAGAATACTAGTATTGAAGACTTATGTAGCGTTTCCGAACGGATTATTCAAAAACTAAAGCAGCCAACGTTATTAGCCGGAAATGAAGTGTATATTACACCGAGTATTGGAGTTAGTCTGTACCCTAATTATGGCATGGATGCCGAAAGTTTGATTAAGAATGCCGATTTAGCGATGTACTTAGCGAAAGATATGGGTAAAAATAACTATCAATTTTTTACAGAAAGTTTAAATGAACGAGTCATCCGCAAAGGCCAGCTTGAAAATGCCTTACGGAGAGCAATTGACCAACAGGAATTTACTCTCCACTACCAACCTAAGATTGACTTAGATTTAAACAGAGTTGTTGGAATTGAGGCACTCTTACGTTGGAATCCTATTTTTGGGTCTGTATCACCTGCAGAATTTATTCCGATCACTGAGGAAACTGGACTGATTGTTGACATTGGCGAGTGGGTGTTGAGAGAAGCCTGTACAAAAAATAAATATTGGTACGATCTCGGTTTACTCGAGGCGCCAATTGCTGTCAATGTTTCTGCACGTCAATTTATGGATCCTCATTTTATTCGTATCGTTCAAACTGTATTGAGTGAAACGAAACTTCCTTCTCATTTATTAGAAATAGAGATTACTGAAAGAGTTATGATTAACGTTAATGAAGCATCCGACATCATTAATCAACTAAGGGAGATGGGGATACAAATTACGATCGACGATTTTGGAATTGGTTATTCGTCATTAAGTATGATCAATTCGATTGACATTGATAATCTAAAGATAGATCAATCCTTTTTACATGATGTAATGAAGAATAAAAAGTCTTCAGGTTTGTTAGGAGCTATTATTCAGATGGGAAGAGAAATCGAAGCTAATGTTGTGATTGAAGGCATTGAAACAGAAGAACAAGCGAGCTTCTTAGCAGCAAAAGGCTTGATCGGACAGGGCTATCATTTTAGCTATCCGTTACCTGAGGAGAAATTTGAAAAGTATTTAGCAAAGCAAGAAGCATAAGGAAGAGGAGCCTAGGGTGACAGGCTCCTCTTTCATAGTTAAATAAGAATGTTAATCTCACTAGTTGCTTTTAATTGATCAACTAGTTCGCCAATCGACGCCTGATTTTTCTCGTCTCTAATTTCAGCTTCTAGTTGTGCATAAACTTCTTCAAGTTCAGGCATGTTTTCTGTTTGCTGCTTATACTGCTCATAGCGTTCTTCAACTTCACTAGAAGTAATGACAGGTTCAGCAATTTTATTTTCGATATACTTATTAATCGTTATCTGGCTTTTAATTTCATCTGAAAAACTAGCTAAAGTAAAGTTATTCATTTCAAGTACTTCAACGAATTCTTCTTCAGTACCATATTCTTCAATAAATAAGTCTAGCTGGGCTTGGATTTCATCTTGAGAAGCTTCAAAGCCTTCTTCAACTGCAGCTTGAGTAATAAGTGTTGAATTAACAAGCTGGTCTAATACATGTAATTTAATTTGAGCTTCTGTTTCTTCATTAATTTCTAATCCCATTTGTTGGTAAGATAATTTCACTTGTTCATATTGAAATGCTAGTGACTGTTGAGAAATAGGTTGTCCATTTACCATTGCCACTGGCTCATTTTCTTCTAATTCTGGTGTAGCTTCTTCATTTCCTCCACAGGCTGCTAGTCCAATCATTAAACATACACTCGCTAATACGGTTACTAATTTTTTCTTAATCAAAATACCACTCCTTTATTCTATGTATAAACACAAGTGTAACAAACACCTTTTTCGAAGTAAAATAAAAAGGTAGGGTTAATTCTTACATTTCTAGAAATGAATACATAGTACTGGCTTTCATATGTTGAATTATAGTAAAATATGTAAAAATCTACGAGAATATTAGGTTGAAAGTCTTTGGAGTCACAATTTTCTTCTTTGTTTCGTAAACTATAACAATGGAGTAACTTTTAGGGGGATTGGTAGGGTGCTAGAGTTCTTTCAATCATTATTTATTAAAAAATGTTACTTTTGTAAAGGGAAAAAAGGCTATTTTACAAAATATGAAGTATACGATCAAAAGGTAAATGTCTGTTATAAGTGTTTGGAATACGCAGAACGTAGAGCATTCAGGAAAATAAATTGATCTTAGGTTGCATCTGAAGAGGTGCGACTTTTCTTTTAAAACAAGGGAAAAATACTTAGAAGTCGAAATAGTAATGGTGATAAATTTACATTGGGGGCAGATGATGAATAAACAGAAAGTGTTTACAGTACAAGCTTTACCTAGCGATGTAAAAGAATATTTGAAAAAACATGTTATTTTAAATGAATGGGACCAACAAGGACCTTTGACAAGAGAGCAGCTTTTTAATGAAGTGGCAGATGTGCACGGTCTAATCACTTCTGGGACTCCTATTAACGAAGAATTGTTACAATCTGCTCCAAATCTTCGAGTCGTTAGTACAGTTTCGGTTGGTTACAATCATTTTGATATTGAAGCTATGAAAAAACATCGGGTACTTGGTACCCATACCCCTTTTGTTTTAGATGATACGGTCGCAGATTTAGTCATTGCTTTAATGCTTTCTACCGCAAGAAGAATTCCTGAGCTTGATGCATTAACTAAAAGCGGCGAATGGAAAAAAGGCACAGCTGGGGCTATGTTCGGAGTAGATGTCCATCATAAGAAACTTGGAATTATTGGGATGGGAAGAATAGGTGAAGTGATTGCGAAAAGAGCAAAGTTTGGCTTTGATATGGAAGTGTCTTATTATAATCGCAACCGTAACTTAGAAGCAGAAGAAAGGTTAGATGTCCACGCGAAGGAATTGGATCAACTTTTAAGTGAATCTGACTTCGTTGTCCTCATGGTGCCACTGACGAGTGAAACAAGAAATCTAATTGGGGAGAGGGAGTTTCAGTTAATGAAGAAGTCTGCCATTTTTATAAATGGATCAAGGGGCCAAACAGTAGATGAAGAATCGTTGATCCAGGCTTTACAAACAGGCGAAATCTTAGCAGCTGGGTTAGACGTCTACCAAGAAGAGCCTACAAATCCAAATAATCCACTGTTAAAAATGCCGAATGTCGTCACACTTCCTCACATTGGTTCAGCAACGAGTGAAACAAGACATGCAATGGCTATGCTAGCTGCTAGAAATTTGGTAGCAGCACTGAATGGTGATGACGAGTGTTTTGTGGTGAAAGAATTAGAGGATTTATCGAGTACGTTAGAGTAGGTATAAATATATGTTGACACATTGGAATTATCGGATTATTATTAGGTAAATTATTTGTGAATTGAATTAGGAAGGCATACTTCATACCATTACGGCGGTATGTCTTTTTTAAAACTTAATTCATAGTAAATACATAAGAATTATAAGAATTTAATTTTTAGAGGCTGAATTGCGGAGTGTGTAAAATGACTATTGAAATTGCTTTTGTCCTATTTATTGTAATTGGGATGCTTATTAGTCTGATGAAAGAGATTGCTAGACCTGACTTTATCGTATTTTTTGCACTTGCAATTCTTATCATAAGTGGAGTGTTGTCTCCAACAGATGCGTTAAAAGGTTTTTCTAATGAGGGAATGCTGACTGTTGCCTTATTATTTATCGTAGCAGGTGCAGTGAAACAAAGTGGTGTCTTAAATCAAGTCATTGCAAAGTCATTAGGATCTGGCCGTAGTCCAAGAAAGTCATTGCTTCAAATGATGTTTCCGTTGGCGGGTTTATCTGCTTTTTTAAATAATACACCCATTGTGGTCATGTTTACTCCTGTTGTTCGAAAGTGGTGTGAAGAGAAAGGGGTTTCGCCTTCTAAATTTCTCATACCACTATCGTACGCAACAATTTTTGGTGGGACACTCACGCTCATTGGGACATCGACAAACTTAGTCATCCATGGCTTTATGCTAGAACAAGGGCTAACTGGATTTTCAATGTTTCAACTTGCCATTGTAAGTTTACCTGCTGGGTTAGTTGGGATTATTTATATGGCTACTATAGGTTATAAATTATTGCCAGAACGAAAAACATCAGAACAATCCTTTGAAGAAAGTTCAAGAGAGTACCTTGCTGAAGCTTTTGTTGAACGTAATTCTCCTTTAAGCGGAAAAACAATTGAGGAAGCTGGACTTAGAAGACTTAGTGGGCTGTATCTAATTGAAGTAATACGAGATGGAGAACGTTTTGCGTCTATCCCGTCCTATTTTAAACTAAATGAAGATGATAAATTGATTTTTACAGGTGTTTTGTCCACGATTGTCGAGTTGCAAAATATAAAAGGCTTGAGAGTTTCAACAGGAACAAGTTTGAAACTAGAGGATTTACAAAATGGGAGTGCAACACTTGTTGAGGCAGTGATTTCACATCAGTCTTCTTTAGTTCAAAAGACAGTGAAAGAAAGCAAGTTTCGTAGTAATTACGGTGCTGGAGTAGTGGCAGTTCATCGTAACGATGAAAGAATTAATGATAAAATGGGAGATATTAAGTTAAAACCAGGAGATACTTTATTGTTATTAAGTAACAAAGACTTTAGTAACAGATGGTCTAGTTCCAGAGACTTTTATATTATTTCACCGATAACTGAGACAGATGTAATTGACCCAAGAAAATCAATTACCGCCTTGTTAACATTAGTGATGATGATTTCTCTTGCTGCGTTTAATATCCTACCAATGTTTAAAGCTGCTTTGTTAGCTGTTATTCTCTTGTTTATAACAAAAACTATTACATTTGTAGGAGCCAAACGATATATTCAATTTGATGTTTTACTGTTAATTGCAAGTGCAATTGGGATAGGGATCGCGTTAGAGCAGTCAGGTGCTGCTGAATTAATTGCCAGTTATTTTATTCAGATAAGTAAAGGTGCGGGCATTATAGGTGCAGTAATTGTTGTATACTTTTTAACAACTGTATTTACTGAAGTAATTACGAATAATGCTGCGGCTGTTTTGATGGTACCAATCTCACTTTCTATAGCTACTCAGCTATCGGTTGACCCAATGGCATTTTTTGTAGCTATAGCCATTGCAGCTTCAGCAAGTTTTGCTACTCCGATTGGTTACCAGTGTAATTTAATTGTATACGGACCTGGTGGATACCGTTTTTCTGACTATATGAAGATAGGTATTCCGCTTAATATACTTTACCTTATAGTAACTGTTACGATTGTTTATTTTGTGTGGGTAGTTTAGACGACCTATGGTAAAAAGGCTTAGAGAGCGTCTCCAAGCCTTTTTTTGTTTGGCTGTTTTCGCAAAGTTTGTTGCTTTCGTAAAAATCCCAAAAGCCGGATTTTTACACAAAATACTTAGAATTCACAACTAATTTAGTAAGTATTGCTCTTTTCTTACATAATTTATTGGATGCTATTTTCATCTAGGATATTTTTTTCGATTATTTTAGGGTATAAAAGTACAACGTTTACGAAAAGAGCCTTATTTGTTCTTAAAAAGGAAAAAACAATGGTAGTAATACAATTGCAACTACGGCAATCAGTAGTTGTAATGGGACACCAACTCGGACAAAGTCAAGAAATGTGTACTTGCCTGCCGCCATCACCATTGCATTTGGTGGTGTGGCTACAGGTGTGGCAAACGCCATACTTGAAGAGAAGGCAACTGCCATGACCATTGGAATTGGGCTAACAGCCATCTGTTCAGCAGTTAGGATAGCTACTGGGAATAGTAAGACAGCTGTTGCAGTATTACTGATGAATTGACTGAAAAGTGAAGTTATCCCATATAAACCTGCTAAAACGGCTAATGGTCCAATTGCACCCAGACTGTTAATAAGTCCTTCTGACATAAACGTAACGCCACCTGTATTTTCTAAGGCAGTAGCCATTGGCAGCATACAGGCGATCAGAATGACAGTCTGCCAATTAATCGATTGGTACGCTTGATCGGTTTGTCTGACACATCCAGTCAAAACCATTAGGACAGCAGCAATGACGATGGCGACCACTGCTGGAACCCATTCGAATACCATCGTAATTAGCATCCCAAGTAAGATAAGACCAGCAACCATACTTTTCTGAGTCTGGTTGGCTAAATCCGTTTCTTCAGCGGCTGACTTTAGGACGACTGTATCGTTTTTTTCGGCAGAGAGAAGGTTGATATCCTTCCACTTTCCGTGTACTAGTATGGAGTCTCCATAAAGTAATATTTCATCTTTCGTAAACCGTTTTGCTTCACTAAATTGATGCTTCATTGCGAGTACCGATAGTCCGTATTTCGCTCTGAATTTTACTTGTTTAATGGATTGGTTAAGTAATCTTGACCGAGGAGTTAAGATCACTTCGGCCAAATGTGCCTCCTCCAATTGGTAAAGGCTGTCTTTTTGCCTGATTAGTCCTGTATCTGCAGCTAGTTTTTCAATTGCATCCTCATCAGCGTAGATAAGAAAAATATCACCAGACTCTATGATATAGCTAGGATCAACAGTAATTCGAATTGATTTCGGTCGACCAGTTATTTTAGATAATGGTTTTCTATCTTTTTTTATTGCTTCTAGCACTGTAATGTTATAGGTAGCAGGTAAGTGAAGCTGTTTAATGGTGCGGCCAATAAGTTCGCTATTTACAGGAACTTTTACTGTGTGAATAAAATCAGATACTCCATACTGCTCAATAAGCTCAGCAGCGTCAAATTTAGTTGAATTACCAGTTCTATCCTCAATAGGTTTATCCAACAACCTGCGACCCACGAACCATAAATAGAGAATTCCTGTGAAAAGCATCGTGAGACCCACGGGCGTAAAAGAGAAGAACGAAAGTGCACCATATCCAGCATCAGCTAAACTCTGGCTAGCAATTAAGTTAGGCGCTGTACCAATTAATGTTAAAGCACCACCCATGCTACTCGCAAAGGCAAGAGGAATTAGCAGTTTTCCTGGATGTAACTGCATTTGTCGACTTAAGCTTACGACGACTGGTAACAGTATAGCAACTGTTCCAGTGTTACTAATAAAACCACTTAAGACCGCCACTAATAGCAACATAAAAATCGTTAATTTCCACTCGCTGTTCTTTGTGCTTTTTACAAGTAAATCGCCAGCTTTTTGTGCCAAGCCACTTTGAAAAACACCTTCACCGACAATAAATAACGCGGCAACCATAATTACCACACTGTTGGCAAATCCCGCAAACGCTTCTGGTACAGTAATTAGACCTGTTAAAAGGAGTGCAAGTAAGGCGTGAACAGCAACGAGATCTGCTCTGAAGCGTGGAACTAAAAAGCAAATCGTTGTTACAACTAAAATGAGAAAAACCAAGTGCATATCTGTAAACATGTTATGAATTCCTTTCACTGAAAAAATGCCCTAATCATGGCAGTTATAGGTTATTGTGTACGTAAATGAAGAAATTATCATTTGAATTGTGAATTAAGAATTAAGAATTAAGAATTAAGAATTATGAATTATGAATTATGAATTATGAATTATCAATAAGGGATAGTGGTTAAAGAGATTTACTTACTAGGGATCAGTTTGTGCGGTTCTACAAAATTCCTTTCTTACAAGCTTAATTAGGGCAAATAGTAATTTTGTTCATAATATTGTCATTAATTCTTGTGTCATTTTCATGTATTATAGTAACTTAACTATGAATTTAACTGTTATAATAGTAGAAACAGATAAACAAACAAGAGAAGGAGAAAGTGACTGCGAACATGGAACTAAAACATAAGAATGAACTAGAACAAAACGGTCGTTCGTTACGGTCTACGGTACGACAATTGGTAGAGCATCGATTGTTTCAACCGATTGTCATTGCAATTATCTTTTTAAATGGACTAATCATCGTGACTGAAACTTATTTCATTGGTAATCAGTTATTACTAGTGTTGGATAAAATTATTGTTTGGATTTTTGTAATTGAATTAGTTGTAAAAATGATAGGACTCGGGTTTAGGGGTTATTTTTCCGATCGGTGGAACTGGTTTGATTTTGGTATTGTCATAGGAAGTTTAGTCTTCTACTCAACACCATTTGTCAGCGTACTAAGGCTAATAAGGGTTTTACGACTCATTAGAATGATCCCGGCGATTCCTGCATTACGTAGAATCATTGACTCATTAATGAAGTCCGTGCCTGCTTTATCCGGAATTTTAGGATTATGTATTTTAATCTTCTCAATTTACGCCATTATTGGAACAACATTTTTTAGTGAAGTGCTGCCGGCGGAGTTTTTCGGAACGTTCCATAATTCGCTTTTTACATTAATGCAGGTGGTAACGTTTGAGTCATGGGCTAGTCAGGTTGCGAGACCAATTATTAATGAGGTACCTTGGGCTTGGGTCTACTTTGTAACGTTTATTATTATTGGTGCGTTAGTTATCTTAAACCTTGTAGTTGCTGTCATCTTGAGCTATTTAGGACAAGACGAAGAAGCAAAACGAGAGGAACAGATGGCACGTCTTTTCCAAGAAAATCAAGATTTAAAGAACGATCTTCAAGAAATAAAGCAATTACTTTTAGAGAAAAAGTAATATGAAAGACGTTATCCAATAGGGTAGCGTCTTATTTTATGTTTCTTGATGATATTTAGCTAAAAATCTAGTAAGATGGCATAGGAATAAATTTTTTTAGGTAATGAAAAAATAGAAAAAATTACTAGTTACAAAGGAGAGAATTACAATGCAAATTATTACGTGGGATGAAAATGAAAAGGTAAAATCGTTGGAAGATCAGGCACTGGTTAATCATCTAGAAAATTTATTAAACGATAGTACATATGATCCTGATACAATTTCCACAAAAGATGCGTTAGTTTATTGCAAAATGAAGTTGATGGGAGAACATCATGCCATTTTGGTTAAGAAAATGGAAGAGTTGTTAATGAATTCAGAAATCTATCTACTTACGTGGGATGGGGAAGCGTCGGACGGTGGCGAAATGTTTCGATTAACTTCTTATGAGATTGAGGACATGGCAAATGGAACGTTGTTTATGGAGTTTGAAGAGTAACAGGAAGGGGATTGTGCCTGGAGTTGTAAAGGGATGGAAAAACCGGTCACTAATCCGCTCTATTAGTGCCTGAATTTGTAAGGTAATGGAAAAACCGGTCGCTAATCATCCTGAAAACCTCTACAAAGACAATTTGCTTCTCATACTAACAGGAATTATCTGAGTTTCCGTCGAATAATTTCAATGAAACTATTATATAAAGGAGCAAACTATGACATCACCTATTACAGTCTCTCAAAAAAGGAATAGTAAAAAATCAATATTTCTAAAAGTTTTACTTGGATTACTAGCTGCGTTCATCATTGTTTATCTGCTATTATTATTTGTCTTTATTCCAGAACGTGACACGCATCCATTTTTTACTCATTATGATGAGCCGTTAATTATTGCACATCAAGGTGGGTATCACTTAGCACCATCTAGCTCAATAGCTGCGTTTGATAAGGCGGTTGAAATTGGCACGCATGTACTAGAGTACGATCTTCATATTACAAAAGATGGATATCTTGCTTTAATCCACGATCCGACGGTTGACCGTACCACAAACGGTACTGGTGAAGTAGCATCAATGACCCTAGAAGAAGTACAAGCATTAGATGCGGGGTATTCGTTTCAGGATCTAAATGGTGAACATAGCTACCGAGATCAAAGTGTGTATATCCCTGATGTTCGAGAAATGTTCGAACGCTACTCAGATAAGCTTCATATGATTGAGATTAAAGATACTAACCCTTATGATCGAATGGATGAAATCATCACGACACTTTGGAATCTAGTGGAAGAATTCAATATGCAGGACAAAGTCTTAATCGCAGCGTTTGATAGTTTTATCTTAGATCGTGTAACTGAATTGACGAATGGCCAAGCTGCTACAGGTGGTGGGAAAAAGGAAACAACGAATTTTGTAATTACGCATAAGTTTTTCCTACAACCGTTTTATTTTCCGAAGGTAGACTCATTTCAACTACCACTAGCGCAGGCTGGCTTTGATCTTACAGACAAAAAGCTTATTAGAGGGGCAGAGCGTTTAAATCAACAGGTTCATTATTGGACGATTAATGATAAGGACGTTATGCTTAAACTACTAGAAAAAGGTGCACATGGGATTATTACCGATCGTCCTGATTTATTGCACGAAGCAATTGAAGAATATAAAGCAAATAACTAAGCCGTAAAAGCCGTTTATCAAAGATAAGCGGCTTTTTCATGTCTATAAAACTCGTTTAGACCCCAAATAACGACCTTCTAAGAGCAATGGACGAAGTGCTGCTATGTGTACCTCTTTTTCTTTTCTGCTAGTATGGAGAATTGTTCCTTTCCCTAAGTACAAAGCAACGTGACCAACTTTCTCAATGCCCTGGTTTGTCCTTCTTTTTTCGGTTGTGAAAAATAATAGATCACCTTTTTTCAAGTCTTTAAACGCAACTTTTTTGCCTACTATAAATTGCTGGCGGGAGTTACGTGGAAGCTCAATCCCGTGTTCTTGAAATATATATTGTATAAATGAACTGCAATCAAAAGTATTCGTTTGAAAGGGTGGTGCATTAAACACGTATGGTGTTCCTAGGTACGATAAGCCTGTGTCGATTATTTTATCCGCAATCATGTTAGCGCTCCTTCTTTCAGTGTTACTCTATCTTATCGCTAAATCTACTTTCTGATTGGACAAGGGGAGGAGAGAAATCGCACATTTTTCAATTGCCTAGTGGGGTGGGTTTGGTTAAACTTAATACAAGAGGTGTTAAAAAATGGATACAACTACAATCATTTTAGTAATTGTACAAGGCCATGCTGCTGGTTTGTTCTTTTTGTTTGCTCACTTAATTAAGAAAAAGAAATACTATGGCTTAATTTCTGGATTTTCAATGAAAAGTGAGGCGGAACAAGAAGAGCTTATCAAGAATGGCTATCCTCAGGCTGTAGGAAACATCATGAGTAATTCAGCCTGGATACTACTCATTGGATTGATCTTATTACTTTTAGGATTAGAAGCAGCAATCTTATGGTCATATGGGATATTAATGCTGTATATGTTTGGACACTTGTTATACATTAGTAAACGAGACGCCAAGAGAGTTAGAAAACGAAATTTTATCATCTTGGTCAGTGTAACAGTCATCACCCTTGGTGGAGTAGGAACTTTATTTTACCTTGGGGAACAACCGAACTACCTCACAGTAACAGAGGAAGAAGTGGTTGTTAGTGGGATGTATGGTCTCACCTGGCCGTTAACAGAGATTACAAACGTTGAATTAGTTGAGGAAATCCCAAGAATTCGTGCGAGAACTAATGGATTTTCGACTAGTCAGCGGGCAAAAGGGAAGTATCGTTTGGATGAGTTGGGAAGTGGTACGTTATTTCTTTATCGTGATCATCCACCGTTTCTAGTTGTTCAAAAAGGGGAGGATTACTTTATCATTAATTCAGAGAACGAATCCGAAACGATTGCTTGGTTTGAAAACATAGGAAGTGTGTTAGTGAAATAGGGAAAGACATAAACGGGGATGTAAAAAAGGAGAGGCTTAAAATCAAGGTTCTATTAAGAATTCTAGTAAGTTTGGTTGTCCTAATTCTCGGCTTAGCAATTATTGATCATTATTTCAATGGGGTTCTAAAATATATACTATGGGGTATAATAATCTCAGTAATTATGTTATACAACGAAAAGAAAAATCAAGAATTAAAGAGAACTTAGTAATTATACAATGGCTTTGTTTAAATCTATGGAATCGTCTAGTTTAACAAGAGTTAGGCGATTTTTTATACAAAAAAGCACCGCGATTTACGGTGCGATAAACTATTTATTTCATTAACAGTCTTATGTTTATATTAAGATTGTCATTCAAAATGCTAGCCACTCGTTGACAAGCTTTGATTTACCATCTTTCACTTTAAATCGAGTTAATTCTATGTTCATGTTTTCAAACTTTCTGTTTACTATTTTATATGTGTAATTGTCTTACCTTGTTTCAACAATAGACCTTGTTTTATAGAACCAAGATCCAATCACAAAAGTAATAACTCCCCATAAGACCATAATTCCAATCCCGGCCCAAAGCGTAGGTGTAAAGATACTAGTTTGATAGATCATACTTTCTCTCAATCCTTCAACAAAGTAGGTGAGTGGGAGAATATTTGAAATTGGCTGGATCCACTGTGGCATTGTTTCAATCGGAAAGAATACACCACTTAGAAACATCATCAGAAAGCTTGATATATTTGCGACACCCATATAAGCCTCGGTTGTTTTACTAAATGAAGAGAAGAAGTAACCTAGGGCATTAAAGGACAAGGCACCGAGTATAAAGACGACAAGAAGCGTTGGAAAATTGATATAAAGCTTCGCGCCAAAGATGAGTGTCCCAATCAGTGAGAGAAGGACGATTTGGACGATACTAAACAAAAAGCGCATCGTCATATCGCTGAAGGCATACATGTTCATGTTCGCAGGTGTCATTCTAAGTCTTTTTAATAAGCCTTTGCGGCGCATCTCAACTAAATCAACCATTCCGAACATGCCGCCTTGGGCGATCGCTAATGCTATCATACCGGTGAGTAAGAAATCCGTGTAGCTCAACTCGTTCGTACTTGAAGAAATCGTCTCAAATTGCAATTGGTATGTAGGTGTTGCCCCTACGACAATAAGGTTTGATTGCTGAATGATGTTAGCTAATATCCCCGACAATGCTTGTGTAGTTACACCTTGCTCATTTTCTGTGTTGACTAATAAAAGAATAGAGGTTGACTCGGCTGTTTCTGGTAAAATAATCGCTCCGTGAACATCCTTATTTTTGACCATTTCCTCGGCTTCTTCACGATTACCCGAAGTTTCTACTTCTAGAACTGGTATATGACTTAGTTGCTGAAGCAACATCTCAGAAGTTGGATTTGGATTTTCATCCACAATTGTTATTTTTGCAGAAAAATTACTATCTGAGCTACCACTAAAGATCACCATGAAAATCGTCATCAAGATCACAGGGAAGAAAATTCCCCAGAACCATGCTTGTTTTTCACGCATTGTGATTTTTAATTGTGCAAGAAACATTTGTTTAAATTGTTTATTCACGTTAATCCCTCCATTCCTTACCGGTAAAAGCGATAAAGACGTCTTCCAAACTCATTTCGCGAATAGAGACTTGTTCGACTTGATAATTCTTTTCTTTGGTAAAACCAAATAGATGGTATAAGGCATCTTCAGGGTTCGTGGTCCACAGCTTTAAAGAAGTATTTTCTCTTTCCGTTCTGGTGACAGAATTTAATGTTTCGGAAAAAGCAGTTGCCTCAATCGCAGCGTCGATACCGTCGAGGAACGATAAACGGACTTCGCGTTCTTCTGTTAAGCGGTCGATTAAAGCGGAAGGTGTGTCAATCGTTACAACCTTGCCTTGGTCGACAATACAGACACGGTCACTTAATTTTTCGGCTTCTTCCATATAATGAGTCGTTAGGATCGTTGTTTTCCCTAAGTTCTTTAGTTGTAAAATGATATCCCAAATGTTACGACGTGCTTGCGGGTCAAGACCTGTTGTCGGTTCATCAAGAAAGATGATATCAGGATCGCTAATCATCGCGAGTCCAATCGCTAATCGTTGCCGCTGTCCACCTGACAACTTCTTCACTTGATTTTTTCTGTGTTCAGTTAGGTTAATGAGTTCTAGAATTTCTTCAGTTGGGCGAGCCTTATCATAGAAAGTAGAGAAGAGATCTAAATTTTCTTCTGGAGTTAACAGATCAAACATCGCACTGGATTGTGGTTGAATGCCAATTTTTTGTTTAATCGTTTTGTCATGTTTCTCCCAGGATAGCTCACCAAATCGGATTTCTCCTTGATCTGGAGAAACTAGTCCTTCAATCATTTCAAGTGTTGTTGTTTTACCGGCACCGTTTGGTCCAATGATCGTAAAAACCTCTCCGGCTTCTACAGCAAAACTAATGTCTTGAACAGCTTGTATCGTGCCAAATGATTTCTTTAACTGCTTTACTTCTAAAACCGACATAATTTCTCCTCACTTTCTTTCTCGTTAGATCTTCAACAATTCTACTACGTTTGCTCACTGGAAAAAGTTTCATTAACATCCGTTAACTATATTTTCACGACAAAGTAATTATTCAGGATTAACAGAAACTAAAAAATCTGTTTTTGGGAAATAATACATGGGATGAATGTAACAAAGGAGGGTTTCGCTTGGAGAACACGTTGAAGGTAGGGGATCTTGCACCTGACTTTAGCTTACCCGCGACAAAAGCAGAGAAGATTTCACTTTCTGATTATCGTGGTAACAAAAGTGTTGTTGTAGCTTTTTATGGAATGGATTTTACCCCTGGCTGAATTAAAGAAATCGCCTCTTGGAAAGAGGATTATAAACGGTTTGAGAATTCAAACGCAGAAGTGTTAGGGATCAGTGTGGATCATATTCATTCACATCGTGTATTTGCGGCTAGTATGGGAACATTGCCATACCCGTTAGTTTCGGATTGGCATAGGCAGACAGTGAAAGACTACCATGTTTATAATGAAAGTGGTGGTGTCGCAAAACGGTCTGTGTTTGTGGTGAATAAAGAGGGGATTATAACCTACCTGAATACATCATTTAAGGCCGATAAAAAAGAAGATTATGAGTCTGTTTTTAATGAACTAGAAAAGTTAGTGTAAACGAAAAACACCAGAGAAGAGCCTCTGGTGTTTTTTTATGCAAATAACTTCTGGTAGTTTTCCTCAGTAAAAGTTTTAAATGGTGTTTCTGGGAGTTGTTGAAAATTCGCCATCGCTCTGTTGATCGATGTATATGCCTCTTCTTTATTTCCTAACTTATTATGGCAAAGTGCCTTGAAGGTATCTACTACGTAGAGAAGTGATAGATCAAACGGATGATGAACATCCGGGAATACCACTTTTTCTAAATAGCTTAAGGCTTCTTCATACCTACCTAAATAGAAGAGAACTTTCCCTTTCTCTAAGTTGAACCAAGGATCAAAAAAGTCTAAGTCGTCCTGATTTACAAACATTTGATCAATTTCCTCTAACGCTTTTTGATAGTCATGCTTTTCAGATGTCAGCAACATGACTTGTAACAACTTATAAAATAGGAGAGAACCTTGGTTGTCGGCAAATTCGCCGTATTGTTTTAGTTTTTCAAGATAGTATCGTCGTTTTTCCTCATTATTTGACATCATTGCTTGGGCTGCTGCCAATCGATACAATTCATCTACTCTGTAAAAGAGCTGTTTTTCCTTAGCATAATTGATCGCTTGTTCCATGATGCGTGTCGCTGACTCTGAATCACCAATCGCATAATGCAGGACGGCTTCGTGATAATCAAGATCAAGTCTTGTCATTGGATCAATATAAGCATAATTTGCTTCAATCTCACTTCGTTCTCGTACAAAAATTTCTAGTGAGCTATCGTAATCATGAATGATAAATTTACTAAAGGCACGGTTTATTGCAATATTAGTTCGGTTAGCCGCAATATTTAGTTGATCAAACATTTTTGCTGCTCGTTCTGCTACTTCTAGCCAGTTTTCTTGATCATCACGGAATAAAGCATAGCTATAAATTTCTAATATTCGTGCAGCCTGATAGCCTTGAGTAAGGTTTTCAGCAAATGGTTCAATTAGCTCGATTAATTGTTTATATTTTTCAGGTGTCTTTTCACGGTCCAAGTTATAAATTTTTTCAACTTGTTCTAAAATATCTCGAAGTTCATCTGAACTAATCACTTCTAATAAATCTGCTACCTCAACCTCCAGTTGATCCGCAATATAAGCTAGACTCTCCATCGAAGGCTGTGCCTTATTATTTTCAATTAAACTGAGCATTCCTTTTGTTAATTGATTTCCAGCAAGCGCTTCAAGTGTCAGCTTCTTCTGTTTTCGTAATTTCTTAATTCGTTCTCCTAGCAAGATAAACACTCCTTCGCCCATTTAGTTTAATTATATTAAACTTTTACTTGAAAAGAAAGTGGGAGCATGATATGATTTGTTTAATTAAATTAAACTTTTAAAAAGAGGTGCGAGTATGGACTATCAATTGAAAGTGAAAAAAGCAACATACCATCTGTATACGTTCATGATCAGTAAGTTAATTTCATCGTTTGGAGCGCAAGTGTATACATTTGCGATTAGTTTCTATATTTTACAATTGACAGGATCTGCAACGAGTTTTGCTGTAAATTTAATTTGTAATATTTTACCTCGTACAATACTAGGGCCTTTTGCAGGAGCGATTACCGATCGCTATTCGAAAAAAGCAATTGTCATTATTGCACAAATTGCAACGACCATAACGATTGGGGGATTACTAGTTTTTACGTTAACACAAGGGCTGTCATTATCGGCAATTTACGTAACGACTGTGGTCTTGTCAATTACCTCGATGTTTTCAGGAATTGCTTTTACCTCATCAATTACAGCACTGATTAACAAAGAACGTATTCAAAAAGCGATGTCTTTAAATCAGATGGCAATTTCGTTTGCGGCGATCGGTAGTCCTGCGGTTGGTGGGATTTTGTATGGTGCTGTTACAATGCCGGTATTTCTTATTATTTATATGATTGCTTCGAGCATTGCCGTTGTACTAGAATCTACAATGAATTTCAAGCTATTTGCAAAGGAGAAAGAAGTTGTTGAGGGTGTTGAGAAGAAAGAGTCACTCTTCAAGAGTATTAAGCTAGGAATCGATTATTTAAAGTTACACCCAGTGATTTTACTGTTACTATGGGTGGCTTTAATGGTGAATTTCTTCTTTGGAGCGTTTGAAGTTGGATATTCCTACATTCTTATTGAAAAATTACAGATAGAGTCGCAGCATTTCGGCTTTACGCAAGGGGCATTTTCAGTCGGTATGGTGGTAATGTCAGTGTATTTTTCAATCAGAAAAGAAGTCAAATATCCGTTTCTTGTATCAAAAAGAGGCATTATTGGAATATGCCTAATCATGGCGGCAGTAGCTATACCTCTATTAACCTCTTTGTCTTACAATCTTGTTGTAGGGTATTATTTAGTCTTGATGCTTTGTTTTGGGTCATTAATTATTGTCATCAATACGCCAATCCAAGTAATGCTACAAAAAACGATTGACGAAGATTATAAAGGTCGCGTATTTTCCATTATTGAAACGATGGCTATGGCGCTCACTCCACTAGGAATGGTTTTATACGGCTTCCTATACGACATATTCCCAGGTCAGTATATCCTATTCGTGTCTGCAGGATTGTTGCTAAGTGTCGTTCTTTTCCTAGCAAGACCAAGTGCGATTAGAAAAATTCATCCAGAACTTGGGGTCACTGAGATTGTTAGAGAAGAAGTAAAGGCAGTGTAAGTTTACTATGAAAGACCAAATCTTTGGATTTGGTCTTTTTTTGAGTAGCTATTGTCGAAAAGTATCAAAACAAAATTGGGCCAACAGCGAATATAATAAATGGTGAGAGAGTGCTTTATAATTTAACAGGAAATGAGGAACAACTTATGACGGTCAAACCACTCGACGAAACCATTTGTTTAAAACAATACCTCTCGGAAAAAGACTATCAAGAACTTCAAAAGCTAGAGAAGCAATGCTATTCATATGATAAAACAAAATTAAAGTTAGAATTAGATTTTAAAATAGCAGTAAGTAGAAATGCTCCTTCTGGCTTAAAAGAGATTAATGAGTTTTTCTATTATGTGGATGAGCAATTGGTTGCTTACTTAGGGATTTCTAGTTTTGGAGGAAATATTGGCGAGATCAATGGCATGACTCATCCAGATTATCGTAAAAAAGGTGTATTTAGAAAGCTCTTTACTTTGGCAGAGGATGAGTTGAAAAAGAGAAGCTTTAAAAAGGTGTTACTTCTGGCTGATGGGAAATCAAACTCTGGTCCTACCTTTATCAAATCTGTTCAGGGAGAATATGAATTTTCAGAGTATCGAATGAAGTATTTGAATGATGTTACCTTTGAAAATACTGCTTCTGTTACATTACGAAAAGCTAGGGAAGTGGACGGGAAGGAGATTGTTAGACAAAATACCATCTATTTTAACATGCCCCAAGATGCCGAATGGTCACTAGAGCAAGAGGAGTCAGAAAACAAATCAACATTTATGGTTGAGTTGGATGAGAGAGTAATTGGGAAGATTTGCGTAACTTTTACAAATCGCACAGCTTATATCAGTGGATTTGGAATATTGCCTGAGTTTCGAGGCAAAGGGCTTGGGAAATCGGCGCTAACCAAGCTATTACGATTCATCATTGAAAAAGATATAAACGAAATCGAATTAGATGTAGAGTGTAAGAATGATACGGCACTTAATTTATACAAAGCATGTGGGTTCGAAGTACTATCTGTGATGAATTACTATAAGTATGATTTGCAGGGAAGGTAGTATTGTTAAGATAGAGAAGAGATACTACTGAAGCGCTACATATATCTGTAGCGCTTTTCTTATTTATAAAATCATCAATTGTTTACTAGAGGGAGTAAGGTTCTCAATGCCGTCTTTTTTTATAATGATATCGTCTTCAATACGAACTCCCCCTAAACCAGATATGTAAATACCTGGTTCGACGGTAAAGACCATATTTTCCTCGAAACATTCATTTCCAGCAACAGTCGGTGCTTCATGAAGCTCTAAGCCTAGTCCATGCCCAATACCATGAATAAAATACTTGCCGTAGCCGTATTTTTCAATATAATCACGAGCAAGCTGATCATAGTCTTTGACAGAAAGGCCAGGGCGAGCTTGTTCTTTCGTATATTCGAGAGTTTCTAAGACGATCTTGTAGATTTTCTTAAGCTCTGCTGATGGTTCTCCTACTGCGATGGTTCGGGTCATGTCCGAAAGGTAGCCATTGTAAACAGCACCATAATCCATGGTAATGATGTCGCCATGTTCAATTACTTTATCGGTGGCACGACCGTGTGGAAGTGCAGATCTCACGCCCGAGGCAACAATAGGGTCGTTGGAAGAACCGCTCGCACCAAGCTTCTGCATTTGATAGATTAATTCTGCAGAAATGTCTCGCTCAGTAATTCCGGGTTTGATCATTCCTAAGACATATTCAAAGGCCTCTTCCGCAATGCCCGCAGCTTTTCGCATCAAAACTAATTCTTCCTCAGATTTAATGATACGTAGGGATTCTACGATATTGGATGTTCCAACTAATTCAGTATGTAATGTTTTTTGGTAGGTGTTTAGCTGTGTGACACTCGTATGATCGGCTTCATAACCAAGCTTACGAATATTCAATGTTTCTAGAAGACTAGCAAGCACCTCAAGCAGGTTTTTATTGTGCTCAACGACTGCAAACTCTTTCGCTTGAGTACGGGCTTGATCGGTATAACGTCCATCGACGATGACGTAGGCGTCTGACATAGAAACGAGTAGTACTCCAGCAGTTCCGGTGAATTCTGACAAATACCTTCGGTTATATGGACTAGTAATTAACAATGCCTCTAGGCCAAGGTTAGTTAACTTTTCACGAACTTTTGTTAATTTCATTAATAAATCATCTCCTCGTACGATTTTCTATATTTTAACATACAGGTACCTATTTCTAGTTAAAATGTTTGGAAAATGCTAGAATGAGGAAAGTATAGATTTATCTATTATAACGTCAAACAAGTGAGAGTGAGGTAGAAACGCATGAATATTGCTGCTCCTATTAGCAACCTAGACAAATGTTCACTCATAAATAGCAATGGCGGTCACATTCTTTATATGTTTAATGAGTTAGATCTATATGTAGAGAATGCAGTAAGCTTTATTCTAAAAGGTATAAGCGAAAAAGCTGTTATATTGCTGATTGTTCCTGATAATATACATACAATGATTAATGAAAAGGTAACAGCCAGAGGATTTAATTCGACACAATTACAGGAAATTATTCGATATTGTCCAGAAGAGTTTTATCTAAATGACTTTAAATTAAATGCAACTGTTTCTTCAAAGAGATTAGTAGAAACAATAGCGCCTTTTCTTGAAAAAGGTAAAGCCGTCCGTACTTGGGGTGAGGTTCCTATCACGAACCAGGACAATATTTTGGAGATGCTTAGATTATATGAATGTAATTGTGATGGGTTTATTGTTGAAAATAGAGTGCTTTCAGTCTGTGCTTATCCGGCACTTACTACACCAGCTTATATACAAAACGAGTTACTCAAAACTCACACGCATCTTATGACGGATGATGATGTTGGCAAATCTCCGTTATACAATAGAGAAAATCATAAATTTCCAACTTTAGAAGAATTTACTAGGCTTCAAAGAATTAAAGAACAAAATCAAGCCTTACTAGCTGTGAATTTTCAACTAGCGAATGAAAACGCTATAGTAAAGGCGAAAAACGAAATAATTCAACAAAGTGAACTGAAACTTCGAACGATTATTAATGAATTGCCAATTCCTATAATCATTCGGTCGAAATGTAAACTACTTTATGTAAATGAAATGGCGAAAGTACAATTAGACAATACAGACCATTTAACATCATTTTTTAAAGAGTATGATGAGCATCTCATGGAGTCGCATTCTAGTAAGGTTAAGGAGCATCAGTTTATCTTAACTAACGGTAAAAAGAAATATTTTCTGGTTAAATCAATTCACATTCTTTTCGAGTCAAAGTGTGCGGTTATGCATTCCTTTGTAGATATAACAGAGGAGAAAGAAAATGAAACTCTTGTTATTCGTTCGGAAAAAATGAACATTGCTGGTGAACTTGCTGCGAGTGTTGCTCATGAACTACGCAACCCATTAACGGCAATCAAAGGATTTTTTCATGTACTAAAAAATAGTGGTGAAGAAAAGGACTTTTACTATAACATTATTGACGATGAACTTAACCGAATTGAGCTAATATCAGGTGAGCTTTTAACATTGGCAAAGCCACACTCTGAAAACAGAAAAGATTATAACTTGGTTCAATTGATTGAAGAAGTTAAGTTATTACTTACGTCTGAATCGAACATGAAAAGTATTGAAATAATACTAAAAGTAGATCAAGAGGAAATCTACCTTAGCTGTGAAAATACGAAAATTAAACAAGTTTTTATAAATCTGATTAAAAATTCCATTGATGCGATGGATGATGGTGGTAATATTGTAATAACTGTCGGAGTTATTCAGGAGACCATTGAAGTTCAGGTTATTGATCAGGGGTGTGGAATTCCTGAGGAGTTACTTGACAAAGTAGGTGAACCTTTTTATACGACAAAAGAAAAAGGGACAGGCATTGGAATGATGGTCTGTTATCAAATTATTGAAAATCATGGCGGGAGTATTGAAGTAGACAGTAAGGTGGATGTTGGAACCACTTTTACGATTCGACTACCTCGTTTAATGTAGTATTTTTAAGATGGTATGAAATTATATACCATTTTTTTTTATATATTGGGGAAAAAATGGTAGATAAACAATGTTCTAGGGTGTAATATGATAATTAAAAAAATATTCTGAATAAGTCATCCGTTATGAAATACAAGGGGGAATACAGAGCAAAAGGTGAAGTATCTTATCAATCCAATTATTTGAAAATATAAGTAAAGAGGTTGATGAACATGTCAATGGATGCAAAGGAATTATTTGTTAAGGAACCTACGATTTTTAATCATGTAGGTAATAAAATTAGAACTGAAGATCGTGAAATTAACATTATTGCTAGACTTGAAGAACCGCTCATCGTTATATTAGGCAATGTATTAAGTGATGAAGAATGTGATGAGTTGATTAGGCTTTCACAAGATCGGCTCCAGCGCTCAAAAATCGGAAACATTCGTGCTGAAGATGCACTAAGAACAAGTAGCAGTATGTTTTTTTATGAGGCTGAAAATGATGTTGTTGCTAGAGTTGAAAAAAGGATCTCACAAATCATGAATATTCCCGTTGAACATGGGGAAGGGTTGCAAATCCTAAATTATCAAATTGGCCAAGAATATAAAGCACATTACGATTATTTCGCTTCAGCAATCAATCCTAGAATAAGTACACTTGTCATGTATTTAAGTGATGTAGAGTACGGTGGGGAAACATATTTTCCAAAACTAAACTTTTCCGTATCTCCACAAAAGGGGATGGCCGTTTACTTTGAATATTTTTATAACGATCAAACGTTAAATGAGCTAACTCTACACGGTGGAGCACCGGTTATCATTGGCGACAAATGGGCTGCGACACAGTGGATGAGAAGGAAGAAAGTTAATTAATAGATGAAGAGAAGTGTCACTGGAATAACAAATTCAAACTAAAGGCAAAAATTAGCGTAAAAAACTGATAGCGTTTTTTGCGCTTTTTTTATTTACTAATGATAGCTTTTTCCTAATATTTGCGAATGCTAAACTAGTAATAGTAGATGTATTGTTTAGTGATATGATTTATGACTGTATTAATAAACTTTTATTTGTTGGGGAATTTTTTGTGAGGTGCGAGAATAATGGGTGAAAACGAATGGTTTGGTGAAAGGAAATGTGTAGTGGCGACTATGCATCAGAAAGAAGAGGTTATGGCTCCTATTTTAAAGAGAGAATTATCGGTTGAAATAGTACTCCCTAAAGATTTCGATACAGATATGTTCGGTACCTTTGCGGGTGATGTAGAAAGGGTAGGCGATCAATTAGAGGCTGCGAGAAACAAATTGCATAAAGCTTTAGAGTTAACGGGATGTGATCTCGGTATTGCTAGTGAGGGCTCGTTTGGACCACACCCAGTTGTACCGTTTTTACCATTTAACCAAGAATTAGTTCTTTTTATTGATAAAAAGAACGATCTTGAAGTTGTCGGTTTTGTTGCAAATACTGACACAAACTTTGGAAGCAAGGAAGTAAAGAGTTTTAAAGAAGCCTATGAGTTTGCAGTATCGAAATATTTTCCAGAACATGGTGTAATTCTTAAAACTATGGACGGAAAAGTTATTGCAAAGGGAATCGTCCTTGAGGAAAAATTGAAGGAAGTAATTGAGGAGATGGGACTCGGAAGTAGCGAAGAAGGGTTTTTCGTTGAGACAGATATGAGAGCGATGTACAATCCCACTCGAATGAAAAATATTGAATTGGCAACTATGAATTTAGTAAATAAGTTAATCAACTGCTGCCCTAGCTGCCAAACACCTGGGTTTGAGGTTGTGGATAGAAAAAAAGGCCTACCATGTGAGTATTGCCATCGTCCAACGGATCTAATTAAATCAGACTTGTGGGGCTGTAAAAAATGTCTTCACCAAGAGGAAAGAGAATATCCTACTGGTGTCCGTTTTGCCGATCCGTCTAGATGCAATTATTGTAACCCTTGATAGACATTGGTGACAATAATTAGAAATAGTGGTATAATAAGCTAAATTGTTGAAGGAGGAAGGTAAGTTTATGGAACCAACTAATTGCTAATATTAATTTTTTGAAATTAATATGTTCTATTGAGCGAAGAATTTGCCTACTATCGTAGGTTATTTGACATGCTCTTTATGGAATTTGGCAATTAGAAGGGTTACTTATTTTCCTATACGAACTGTTATTGATTGTAGAGATAATTCTGCAAGTAGGTAGACATCATTCTGCCTATAAAAAATAGTGGGTATTTTGGGCTGTAAGAAGACTATCTTCTTACAGTTTTTTTATTTGCAACCCTCCATAATGGGCAATAATACAATGAAAGAGGGAATTTACATGTTTGAACTATCGTTGAACGGTGTTAAAAAATATATGGATGCAAATCTGATTTTAAAAAATATTTCGTTTCAGGTGTATGAGGGTGAAAAGGTTGGAATTGTTGGGGCGAACGGAAGTGGAAAGAGTACCATCCTAAAATTAATCGCAGGAATTTTGAAGTTACATTGTCATCCAGGTAATACATCGACTCTAGGGTATGATGAGGGTATTATTTCAATACCAAGAGGAGCGACAAGAGCGTACCTTGAGCAAATTCCACAAGATTACGCCGGTTATCGAGTCATTGATATTTTGAATATCGCTTTTACTGAAGTTCGTAGTATTGAAACAGAACTACGAGGATTAGAGAGTAAGATGAAAACTCTTGAAGGTGTAGCATTAGAGAAAGTATTAAAGCAATATAGTGAGCTTACTCAAGTGTTTGAAGTAAAAGGTGGCTATGAGATTGAGGAAAAGCTAAGTAGAGTCTGTAAGAGACTAAACTTTTCAGAGAGCTTCTTAACTAAAGACTTTCAGCTGTTAAGTGGTGGAGAAAAAACGACGGTTGGTCTTGGGAAAATCTTAATCGAAAACCCAGATATCTTATTGTTGGATGAGCCAACCAATCATTTAGATATGGACTCAATTGAATGGCTGGAAGATTATTTGAAGAGCTATAAAGGAATCGTCATCATCGTGTCGCACGATCGCTATTTTTTAGACAATGTCGTTTCAAAAATTATCGAGATTGAGGATATGGAATGTGAAACGTATAAGGGGAATTATTCTGCATTTGTGAAGGAAAAGGAAGAACGCATGCTCCTTCAGTTTGAAGATTTTCGGGAACAACAGAAGCAGATTAAGGCAATGGAGAAATCGGTACGAGAGTTAAGAGATTGGGCGCAACGATCCGATAATAGTAAGTTTTTCAAACGGGCCGCAAGCATCCAAAAAAAGCTTGAAAAGATGGAACGAATAGAGAAACCAATGTTTGAACGAAGGAATATGAGACTAAGTTTTAAAGAAACGGAGCGCTCAGGGAATGAGACGATTAAAGCAAATGAGCTTTCAAAAAACTATGATGAAAAAGTGATTTTGAAAGATGCGGACTTACTGGTTTATTATGGTGAACGAGCGGCTCTTATTGGTGCGAATGGAAGCGGGAAAACAACATTTTTGAAAATGTTATTGGGTGAGGAACAGCCTGACAGCGGTGTGGTGAAATTGGGTGCTAATGTGGAAGTGGGATACCTACCTCAAAATATTACGTTTAAAAACGAGGAGCTCACGGTAGTCGAATGCTTCAGAGAAGACTTTTTCATTATGGAAGGAAAAGCTCGAGAGTACTTGTCGAAGTTCATGTTTTACGGCAGCAGCGTGTTTAAGAAAGTAAAACATTTATCTGGTGGAGAACGTATTCGGTTGAAGCTGAGTCAGCTTTTATATGAGGATGTAAACTTGTTAATTCTCGATGAGCCGACCAATCATTTAGATATAAATTCGATTGAAACTTTCGAAGCAGCCCTTGAAGAATTCCAAGGCACGATCTTCTTTATCTCCCATGACCGTTATTTGATCAATAAGATTTCTGACAGGTTGATTTCCTTGGAGAATATGAAGTTTGTAAATCATGCTGGGAACTATGATGATTATAAGGCTGCGAAGGCTTCTAGTGTCGTTGAGGCACCCATACTACAGCAAAAGAGTGAAAAAGTCATCCGTGTTGTTGATAAAAAGAGACAGCCAGACGGGGCGAAACTGGAACTGCGGATGGAAATTCTTGAAAATGAGATCAAGGAGCTTGATTTAGCGATGGCGGTATCAGGAATAGAGTATGAAGCGTTAAATCAGCTTTATTTTAGGAAAGAAGAATTAGCCAAGGAATTAAATGAGGTAATGGAGATTTGGCTAGAGATGAATAATTAGCTGGATGAATGAATGACCGGGTGGGGAGCACTCGGTCTTTATTTGGTTGGTGTAAATAGGAGTTTGCTCCTATTAGGAGGGAAGTTTGTATCATTTTTTCGGGGGATGGTGGAATTATCGGCAAGGATGTAAGAAACTGTAAAAAGCGTGTTAGGTTGGTGGTGAATCGACGATAGATCTGTAAGAAATTGTTAAAAACGTGTTCGGTTTGGGGTGAATCGACGATGGATCTGTAAGAAACTGTTAAAAGCGTGTTCAGATTGGGGTGAATCGACGATGTGTCTGTAAGAAACTGTAAAAAGCGTGTTCGGTTGTTGATGAATCGACGATGGATCTGTAAGAAACTGTTAAAAACGTGGTCGGTTTGGGGTGAATCGACGATGGATCTGTAAGAAACTGTTAAAAACGTGGTCGGTTTGGGGTGAATCGACGATGGATCTGTAAGAAACTGTAAAAAGTATGTTCGGTTGTTGGTGAATCGACGATAGATCTGTAAGAAACTGTAAAAAGCGTGTTCGGTTGGGGGTGAATCAACGATGGATCTGTAAGTAACTGTAAAAACCGGTGCCTAATCGGCCGCATTGGAACCTGGACCTGTAAGTAACTGTAAAAATGAGGCACTAATCGGCCTCGTTAGGACCTGGGTCTGTAAGTAACTGTAAAAACCGGTGCCTAATCGGCCGCATTGGAACCTGAATCTGTAAGAAACTGTAAAAACCGGTCACTAATCGAACGTATTGGAACCTGGATTTGTAAGAAACTGTAAAACCGGTGCCTAATCGGCCGCATTGGAACTTGAATCTGTAAGTAACTGTAAAAATGAGTCACTAATCAGACGTATTGATACCTGAATCTGTTAGTAACTGTAAAAACAAAACACTAATCAACTAAAACTAAGCATACATAAGATTACTAGAAACAATCTAGCTTTATTTCATGTTCTTCTACTAGCAAAGGCGTTATGGAGGTAGTATAATTCTGATCAGGAGGTGAGAAAAATGACGGAAAAACAGTTTGATCGGTTTGAAGGAATGCTAACTCAGTTAGTATCGATGGTTGGGCACTTAAAGCAAGATGTAGAAGTTATTAAAGCAGATGTAGCAGAGTTGAAAACAGATGTAGCAATTCTTAAAACTGATGTGGAGGTTCTTAAAGCTGATGTAGCAGACTTAAAGTTAGATATGGCAAATGTAAAAGCCGATGTAGCAGAGCTAAAGTCAGATATGTTCAACGTAAAAGTAGAGATAACAGACATGAGAGAAACCCAGGAAAGACAACACAACGAGGTTATGGGCAAACTTGAATTATTGAGAATTGATCAGGAAATTACGTGGGCAAAGACGGTTGAAAATGAAAGAGAAATTGAGCGAGTGAAGAAACAATTACAGATGTAACCCAATTTACTAACTTCAATAGAAAAAAACTTCTTTTTTACCCCCTATTTTAAGACAACCCAATGATGGACAAATGAATATGTAAATAAACAGTCGATCATTGTATCGGCTGTTTATTTTTTTGTTATAAGTTGCCATAAACCTAGATTTAATCTATTAAGAGCGTAAGTAAGTAAAATGTAACTTACATAGGTTTGTAAAAATATGTCGTAAGATTCATTGCCAATCACTATTGAAAAATTAGAAAAGTTAATATATTCTGAAAATATAAATTAAGTGTTTAAACTTCAAAATAATAAAAACAAGAAGTTTTGACTTCTTAACTATTTACAATACAAAAAGGTAGGTGTCATCTTCGTGAAAATTTTAATAGGGCAAATTGCACACGAAACAAATACCTTTTCCACGGTTAAAACGACAGTGGAAGATTTTAAATCTTGGCAATGGTATGAAGATGAAGAAGTAGTAAGTAATCATCGAAACGTGCGTGACTTTCTTGGGGGGATGATTGATAAGGCAGAAGAGTTAGAGATAGAAATGGTACCTGGTTTCTCAACTTTTGCTATGCCCTCTGGAATTATTACAAGTGAAACAAACCAAAGGTTAAAAAATGAATTACTCGATCGAGTCCTGAATAAGGAGTTTGATGCGATCTGTTTATCTCTTCACGGTGCAGGTGTGGCTGAAGACACCTTTGACCTTGAAGGCGATATTTTAGAAGCCGTAAGAGCTGCAGTTGGAGAAAAGGTTCCGATAGTTGTCACCTTGGACCTACATGGTAATCTCACTGAAAAAATGGTTAAGTATGCAGATGTTTTACTTGGTGTTAACTATTACCCGCATGTAGATTGCTATGAGAGAGGGAGGGAAGCTGTCGGGTTAGCAAAAGAGATGTTAGAAGGAAAGCTTATCCCTACTATGTATTTAAAAACACTACCTTTACTCATACCGACATCGACGACAAACCAGAGACCAGCAAAGACGGTTAATGAGGTATGTTGGGAACAAGAGAAGAAGGAGGGAGTTTTTGATTGTACATTTTTTCACGGATTTCCATATACCGACATTCCAGAATTAGGTGTCTCTGTCTTAACAATCACGAATAACCAACCACAATTAGCGAAAGAAATTGCAGCTGTGGTTAGCCAGAAAATTTGGGAGTTACGGGAAGACTTTTTTCCGAAAATTGCTTCACCAAGAGAAGGGATTAAGGTAGCTCTAGAGATAGAGGGCGGGCCAGTAGTTATCAATGAAACTTCAGATAATCCAGGAGGAGGTACACCAGGTGATGGAACACATCTATTATCTGCCTTATTAGAGGAAGGAGTTAGAGACACTTGCTTTGGCTTTATTTGTGACCCAGAAGTGGTTAATTTAGCTCATCATGAAGGTGTAGGGAAAACAATTGATGTCTTATTAGGAGGAAAAACAGACGCAATGCACGGTCAGCCGTTAGCTGTTCAAGCTTACATAAAAACATTAGCTGATGGAACGTTTATTCAATCATCACCGATGGGCCGTGGTTCGAAGGTTAGTTATGGCAAGTCAGTAAGGCTTGTAGTAAATGGAATAGATATTATCGTTTGCTCAAAAAAGTCACAGGTGTTGGACGAACAAATATTTCTACTACACGGAATTGATGTTAGATCTTATAAGATTGTCGCATTAAAATCGAGTCAACATTTCCGAGCAGGGTTTGAACCGATTGCCAAGGAAATTATAACCGTTGACTCACCAGGATTAAGTAGTTTTCAGTTAGACTCCTTTACTCACACTAGGTTGGAAAAACCGATGTACCCTTTTTCAAAGGAAACGGTTTTTACAGAGGCACCGTTGAAAAATTGAGAGATAGAGAGAAACTAGAAAAGGAGATGTCATGTGAAAATAAATCGCGTTGATTTAAAACAAGTAAAAATGCCATTAAAAGCTCCATTTGAAACTAGCTTTGGAAGACTCACCTACAAGGAAATGATTATAGTTACTGTTTACAGTGAAGGATATGTGGGTTATGGAGAAAGTGTTGCGATGCCTTTTCCAATTTATAACGAAGAAACAAATGGGACGGTCTGGAGCATGCTTGAGGAATTCTTAATTCCACGAGTATTCGAAACAGAAATTGAACATCCAAGTGAAGTGTCGGATTTGTTTTCTTTTATGAAACGGAACAACATGGCTAAAGCCGCTTTGGAGTGCGCAATTTGGGACTTATATAGTAAACAAAAAAGCATTTCTTTATCAGAAGCGTTAGGTGGGAAGCTCACCGAAATAGAAGTAGGGGTAAGTATTGGAATTGAGGACACTGTTGAAGCGTTGTTACTGAAAGTTGATCAATTCCTTAAAGAAGGTTATAAGAAAATCAAAGTGAAAATCAAACCAGGCTGGGACATCGAGCCACTAAGAGCGATTCGTGAAACTTTTGGATACGAAATTCCCCTAATGGCTGACGCAAACTCAGCTTATACATTAGCAGATATTGAAACGCTAAAAAAGTTAGATGAATTTAAACTAATGATGATAGAACAACCTTTGGCCCACGACGATATTATTGACCATGCGAAATTACAACAGGAGATCTCTACCCCTGTGTGTCTAGACGAAAGTATTCATTCATTAGATGATGCTAGAAAGGCGATTGAATTAGGTAGCTGTAAAATTATTAACATAAAAATTGGTAGGGTCGGTGGTTTATCAGAGTCAATCAGAATTCATGACTATTGTGCCCAAAATAATATACCAGTTTGGTGTGGAGGAATGTTAGAAGCTGGCATTGGTAGAGCGCACAATATTGCCATTGCTTCATTAAGTAATTTTACAATTCCAGGTGATACGTCAGCGTCTGATCGCTATTGGCAGGAAGATATTATATACCCAGAAGTTACGTTGTCAAAGCCAGGAATAGTGACTGTTCCAACAGAAACTGGGATAGGTTTTAAAGTTGAAGAGAAGATCATTTCTAAATATGTGGTCAAAGAGTGTGAATATTTTTCAGAAAATTACAAAAACATTAAATCAGGTACTACTTAAAATTTATTATAAAAGGAGATGTCAATGGTCATGAAAAAGACAGGGTTTATCAAAATGTTTCTATTGTCACTATTCGTTCTTGTCGTCTTAAGTGCATGTAGCGGGAATTCAAAGGATGCACAAACCCAACCAACTGATCAAGGAAAAAAAGAAACGAACACAACTGTTGAAACCCCAAAACAAGGTGGAGGTACGATAACAGTCACCTCGGTTAGGGAGCCTGATACGGTTGATGTGCAACGTACAACTTGGGTTGATGACGCAAATAACCACTTATACGAGCCACTTGTAAGGTTTGACTTTGATGGAAAGGTTGTTCCAGCCCTTGCTGAAAGCTTTGAGGTTTCCCCTGATGGTTTAGTCATTACGTTCACATTAAGAGAAGGTACGACCTACCACACAGGAACACCTGTAACGGCTGAAGGAATAAAAAAATCGTTCCAACGATTTATGGACTCAGCTCCAACTAGCTATATGGTGGGGCCTTTAGAAGAAGTCGTTGTAGTTAGTGACTTGAAATTTGAACTTCATTTTAGAGAAGCATTTGCACCATTTTTAAGTAATGCAACAACTGCTTACTTAGCTCCGTTAGATCCATCTGTTATTGATGAGCTTGGTGATGACTTTGGAACAAAAGCAAGTGCTGCAGGAATTCTAAAACTAGCAGAAATTAGTAGAGGTTCATTTGTTAAATATGATACGTTTTCTGATTTTCAATTAGGCCAAGGGTATTCGCAAAATAAAGGTGCTGCTAATTTTGATAGTGTTGTCTTCCGGTTTATCTCAGATGACGATACTCGTATCCTTGAATTTAAACGAGGAAACTCTCAAATCATGTTATCCGTACCGCCGAACTATATTAGCGAGTTAGAAAATGATCCGCAAGTAGAGCTTGCTAGAACGCTTGCAAATGGTCATACGTATCTAGGCATGAACAATAAGAAACCAGTATTTCAAGATTTAAGAGTTCGTCAGGCAATCGCTCTAGCGGTAGACCGAGCACCGATTGTTGACTATGCACTAGAAGGAGCAGCGCAAGCATTATTTGGTCCACTACCTCCGACTATCCCAGGATACAGTCAAAAAGTTGAAGACCAAGCAGCTCAAATGTATGGGCGTAATATTGAAAAAGCAAGACAACTTCTTGCAGAGGCAGGATATGAACAAACGAACAATAACGGAATTGTTATGAAAGATGGAAAACCACTTTCAATAGAGCTTTGGGTTACGTCTGAACCTACGATGCAACGTATTGCTCAGTTATTACAAAATCAGCTAGCAGAAGCGGGAATTGAGATGAGAATTTCAGTTCAGGAAGACGCAACCATTCGTGCTCAATCACCTGAAGGAGCACATGAGATGTTGCTATGGACATACGGCTGGTACGACGCTGATATCCTACACTCGCTATTTGGTCGAGGAATTTCTACCCGTGTTCATTATCAGAATGATGCCCTGATTGAGATCTTAGAAAAAGCTCGTGTGGAAGTCGATCCAAATGTTCGAATGAAAATGTATGAGGATGCACAGATGATTATTGTCGAGGAATCGCCTTGGGTGCCACTGTTTGTTCGCCAAAATGTTGTTGCATATCGTGATATTGAAGGTTTCCAGGTTCACCCAATTACAGGGTCAATTATCTGGTCTGATATTACAAAAAAATAGTACGGAATAAAGTAGGGGATTGACCTAGAAAAAATCTAGGTCTCCCCTTCTAATTAAAGGAGGGTCAGACCATGTCTAGATATATACTAAAACGTGGTTTTTCAATGCTAATTACGTTGCTGGGCGTTTCAATTCTTGTATTTTTAATGGTGCATTTGATCCCAGGTGATCCAGTAAATTATATTTTAGGAGAATTCGCCACTGAAGAAGCTGTCAATAGACTTAAGGCTAACCTAGGTCTTGATAAACCTCTCCCTTTACAATATTTAGCATTCATTGGTGGGTTATTAAAAGGGGATTTAGGGACGTCGTATATTACTGGGTTAAGTGTATTAGAGCAAATAGTTCAGCGTTTTCCAGTTACCTTTCAACTTGCGTTATATAGTTTAATTATTGGTTCGATTTGTGGAATTGTTCTAGGTATCGTTGCTGCTGTAAAACAAAATACGATTTTTGACCAGTTAGCGATGTTAGTTTCTTTAATCGGAATTTCGGCACCAGGGTTCTGGATTGCATTGTTTTTAATTTTGATTTTCTCATATCACCTACCGATATTTCCAATCTCAGGATATGACGGCTTCTATTCATTAATTTTACCGTCAATTACGTTAGGTCTTGGAACAACAGGTAACATCGCACGTATGACTCGATCTAGTATGTTAGAAGTAATTAAACAAGATTACATGAGAACAGCGGAAGCAAAAGGTGTAAATGTTATTCGCCTTATTAAAGGCCATGGATTACAAAATGCATTAATTCCAGTTATTACTCTAATTGGGTTACAGTTTGGTCACTTATTAGCAGGAGCAGTTGTAACAGAGACGGTGTTTGCATTGCCAGGGATTGGAAGTTTAGCCATTCAAGCGATCGCAACTCGCGATATGCCAACCGTACAAGGACTAGTTCTATTTATGGCATTTATGTTTATTCTAGTTAATCTACTAATTGATGTCATCTACAGTATGATTGATCCGCGAATCAAATATGATTAGAAAGGGGGAAGCGTCATGGGTCAAATAGTAATGAAACCTAAAATGGAACCGAAAGTGGATCTGAGTAAGCAGATAAAAGAAGCGGCACCTAAGTCATATTGGTCGATTGTCTTGAAGAGGTTACGGCGAAATTATGGGGCTTTAATAGGCGGAGGAATTTTACTGTTTTTTATTGTTATTTCTGTTTTTGCACCTATTCTTGCACCATATCCAATTGATATTATGCAGATGGAAAGTCGTTTACAAGGTCCATCAAGTGCCCATTGGTTGGGAACGGATGAGTTCGGGAGAGATATTTTATCGAGAATTATGTACGGTGGTCGTGTTTCATTAATGATGGGACTTGTTGCTGTGTCAATTGCAGGAACTGTCGGTGTTATTTTAGGTGTTATTTCTGGCTATTATCGCAAAATAGATATGTATATCATGCAGCTCATGGATATCCTTCTTGCTTTTCCTTCCCTATTACTAGCAATAGCCATTATTGCAGTGCTTGGAGTAGGTTTAACGAATGCCATGATTGCCGTAGCTATAGCGGTAATTCCATCTTATGTAAGAGTGGTTAGGGGAACTGTTCTTTCAATTAGAGAAAAGGAATACATTGAAGCCGTAAAAGCACTTGGGGTAAAAGACTTCAAGATCATTGTAAAACATATTACACCTAACTTTTTATCTCCAGTTATTGTTCTATCAACCTTACAGTTCGGAACTAGTATTTTAGCAGCGGCATCTCTTAGCTTTTTAGGTTTAGGAGCGCAACCGCCAACACCTGAATGGGGAGCGATGGCCTATGTCGGAAAGTCATTTTTACTAAATGCTTGGTGGATGTCACTCTTCCCAGGATTAGCAATTATGTTAGTTGTACTTGGCTTCAATTTACTAGGAGATGGTTTGCGGGATGCGCTTGACCCTCGTTTGAAGTAACGGTACTGATCAGTAATGGTTGACTCTACAAATAAGGAGGGTGATTTATTATGACGACGAAAATACATCAAATACAAGAATATAAGAGTGCGAAACAGAGCGATTCCGACCAAAACGAGCTGTTAAAAGTAGAAAATTTGTCGATTCGTTTTAAAACAGATAATAAGAACACAGTGACAGCGGTAAATAATGTTAGTTTTGAGCTTAAGAAAAGTGAAACGGTCGCGATTGTAGGTGAATCTGGGTGTGGAAAGAGTATCACTTCTCTTTCTATTATGGGACTGATTCCTAAACACGCAGGGTACGTAGAAGGAAGTATTCGATTAAATGGGAAGGAATTGAATGGTTTATCAGGGAAACAAATAAGAGAAATTCGCGGACGAGACATTTCAATGATTTTTCAAGAGCCAATGACGTCTTTAAATCCAGTACATAAAATAGGGAAACAGATTGGTGAAGTACTGGAATTACATTCGTCTCTATCAAAAAAGGAAATTCGTAATAAAACGATAGATATGTTAAAAAAAGTAGGGATACCGAGACCAGAAAAAATCATTGATGAGTATCCACACCAGTTATCAGGTGGGATGAGACAACGGGTAATGATTGCCATGGCCATGGCCTGTAATCCAAAACTTTTGATTGCAGATGAACCAACTACAGCATTAGATGTTACGATTCAAGCACAAATATTAGACTTAATGAATGATTTGAAAACACTCTTTCAAACAACGATTCTATTAATTACTCATGATCTAGGGGTTGTTGCCGAAGTAGCAGATCGTGTGATTGTGATGTATTACGGACAAATTGTGGAAGAGGCTGATGTTATTTCATTGTTCGCTTCGCCTAAACATCCTTATACAAGAGGTCTACTTAACTCTATTCCTAGTCTAGAAGAAAAACGATCTAGACTAAAGCCTATTGAAGGAAATGTACCGAACCTTGGAGATATAACGCAAGGTTGCCCGTTCCGCCTACGATGCCAAGATGCTATTGGAAAATGCGCAGAGGAAAACCCACCGTTATTTCTATCAGATCAGACTAGAAAAGTACGATGCTGGCTTTATGAGGAAGGAGAGGTATCTGTATGACAGCGCTACTAGAAATTCGTGATTTAAAAACGTATTTTCCTATTAATAGTGGTATTTTAAAGCGAAATGTAGGATTTATTAAAGCTGTTGATGGTGTTTCCTTTAGCCTAGAGGCAGGAGAAACATTAGGAATTGTTGGTGAGAGTGGTTGTGGAAAATCTACGACCGGACGGAGTATTCTTCGATTAATTGAGCCTACTAGTGGGTCTGTTAAGTATAAAGGTGTCGAAATCACAACGTTATCGAGAACTGAAATGCGAAAGCTCCGAAAGAGTATGCAAATTGTTTTTCAAGATCCGTATGCTTCGTTAAACCCTCGCTTAACGATCGGTTATATACTTGAGGAGGCGCTATCGACACACGGAATAGGTAGTAATACAAAAGAACGAAATGATATGGTGAAGGATCTGCTCCAAAAGGTTGGGTTAAATAGTAGATTGGTCGATCGTTACCCACATGAATTTAGTGGTGGACAAAGACAGCGAATTGGGATTGCTAGGGCCATAGCTGTTAATCCGTCTGTGATTGTGGCAGACGAATCCGTATCAGCCTTAGATGTCTCGATTCAAGCGCAAATTCTTAATTTATTTGCTGACTTACAAGATGAGTTGGGTTTAACTTATGTTTTTATTGCGCATGATTTGAGTGTTGTCAAACACATTAGTGATAAAATTGGAGTTATGTACTTAGGTAGAATGGTTGAGTATGCGACAAATGAACAATTATTTAATAATCCGGCACACCCTTATACACAAGCATTAATGTCGGCAGTTCCTGTTCCAAACCCAACGATAAAAAAAGAAAGAATTATCCTAAGCGGAGATGTTCCAAATCCTTCAAATCCACCAAGTGGATGTGCCTTTCATACCCGCTGCCATGCTTGTATGGACGTATGTAAAACAGTTCGTCCAAACGAAATTGAGCTAGCACCAGGCCATATTGTATCCTGTCATTTATATGACCCTGCGTATAGCACGTAATTCGATTCAAGAACCTAAATAGGAGAATATGACAAATGGAAAAGATCAAAAAACGAGTAAAAGAAAATTACAATGGCTTGACTCAACGAATGAAACTAGTCGCAAATTTCATTGTTGAAAATCCCAATCAAATTGCCCTAAACCATGCAAAGGAAATTGGGAACTTAACGAGTACAAGTGAAACGACAGTCATTAGATGCTGTCATGCTCTTGGATATTCAGGCTATGCAGAAGTGCAAGAGGAAATACGAAAAGCGTTGATTATGCCTGATGATGATCCATTTAAAGCGCTAACAGAAGGAATCAAATCAAATAGCAGTTTTCTCTCAACGGTCAATCAGGATATTGAGTTCATTGGTAAAACGTTACAAGAATTTAATGAAACTACTTATGAAGAAGCTGTAAGGCAGATTATTAACGCTAATAAAATCATTGTGGTCGGACTGAGAACTTCTTACGCCCCAGCTCACTGGCTAGCCAATATTTTAAACATTGTTAGAGGAAATACAGTTACTTTTAAAGGGGATATTGATGATGCAAATCATCAGTTAACGGAGGTTACGGACGAATCTTTGGTTATTGCGTTATCGTTCCCTAGGTATGCGCAACAAACCATATCTTTTGCCAAGGCAGCAAAAGAAAAAGGAGCAAAAGTACTCTCAATTACTGATGACGAGTTATCACCGGTTGGTCTCATATCAGATACGACGATCAAGATTATTACGCCTAAGCCGACAACGTTTAAAGGAATGCCAACTATTTTTTCAATTTTAAATGCTGTCATTTCCGGTGTGATGGTAATGGATCAAGAAAATGTTGAAAAGCGAATTGAAGAGTACGATCGCTCAAAGGATTACTATTATGGTTATTACAAAAAAGACTAATCAAATCTAAGGGGGATTTTAATTGAAAATTCAAGTAGAAATGCAACCATTTGAAGCATATGCCGAGAGTTTAATCTCTAAACACAGCATTCCGGGAGTTGCCATTGGGTTTTCTCATAATGGCAAGCTTGTCTATGAAAAAGGATTTGGATATCGAAATGTCGAGAATAAACTTCCTGTAACGATGGACACCGTTTTCGGGATTGCTTCCGTAACAAAATCATTTACTTGTGTAGCCATTATGCAGCTACAAGAAGATGGTAAATTAAATGTTCATGATCCAGTTGTAAAGTACTTACCGGAATTTTCAACCCCTACGAATGATACTGAGAAAATGACGATTCATCACTTTATGACGCACACAGCAGGTCTGCCACCACTACCGTCATTAGTGTATGCCAATAAAAGAAGCTTAGAGTCGGATCCATCCGTCAAAGATTATCCAGGATTAAAATTTGCTGACGAAAACCAAGCACCTATTGATACGTACGAACAGTTAATGGAGTTTATTGCCGGCTTAGACTTTGAATTATTAGGAGAGCCAGGGACTGAATTTAGTTACTCCAATGATGCCTATGCTTTACTAGGTTGTATTGTAGAGAGGGTTAGCGGAATTTCATTTGAATCTTATGTGAAACAATATATTTTAGATCCAGCTGGAATGGTGAACTCTTGTTCTTTAGTAGAAGAATTAGAAGATTACAATGATATAACTTCACTTTATGCAGCTAGACAAACAGATGAAGGTGTGGAAGTCTATGAAGCCCCTGTTTGGTGGGATTCTCCAGCAATGAGACCGGCGGGGTATTTGAAATCAACCGTTCGCGATATGTTGAACTATGCGGAAATCTTTAGAAATAATGGGAAGGTTGGAGATAAGCAAATTTTATCAGAAGAAAGTGTTCAACAAATGATTTATCCGCACTTTGAAATAGCGCCAGGAAAATTTTACGGTTATGGCTTTATGATCACTCCTGATTATCATGGTGCTACTTTGGTGGAACATGGCGGAAATTTAAAAGCGATTGCTTCACAATTATGTATGATCCCAGAAAGAGGCATTGCTGGCATGATCTTGACGAATTTAGCAGGAGTTCCTGCAACAACGATTATGAGTGGAGCGTTAAACGGTATTGAGGGACGTTCAGTCGAAGAGAAAGCGATGGAATTTACCGAGGAAACCCTTTCAGTAGAAAAGTTAGTGGAGTATGAAGGAACGTATGTATCTAATGAAGGTATGAGTTTAACGGTTAAAATCAAGGACGACACACTAGAATTTGCGACGAGAGATATAACTTTTCCAATCCAATATATTGGTGAAGACAGGTTTTTAGCTTCTGTAAAAGATCAGACCGAAGTGGTTCGCTTCGTTAGAAATGAACAAGGCAAAATCTTACGTGTTGCTTATCACTTTAGACAATTCCCTAAAGTACTAGAATAGTAGGAAGATGTACAACATATATGTTTCGGAAAGGTGATAGGGATGTCTCGAAAAATAGAATATCAATTTGTCCATGATGTACATGATATCGAGGAGATTGTATCATTTCAAGAAACGATTTGGGGCCGAGCAACAGGTACAGGGCTCCCACATCTCGTAGCTTCAATCTATAATGGAGGCTCGGTCATTGGTGCCTATGACAATCAGCAATTAGTAGGATTTTGTTATGGCTTTCCAGGGTTTAAGGATGGGAAGAATATGCTTGTCTCTCATATGATGGCAGTAAATCCTTTATATCGAGACCAAGGAATTGGTGAGCAGTTAAAGTATAAACAAAAAGAATGGGCGAAAAGCTATGGATATGAAAAGATTGTTTGGACGTTTGATCCTTTAGAGTCCAGAAATGCTTACTTAAACTTAAGTAAACTCGGAGGTTATGTTCAAACGTATATTTGCTCTTATTACGGAGATCTAAATGATGAGATTAACCAAGGGTTACCTGCTGATCGCCTATTTTTGGAGTGGGATCTTACACAAAATACAATAGAGTATCAATCTACTGCCCAAGAGATAACGAAGCTAGTAGATTGGGAGGGGGAAATTCCTCTTATAAGACCTGTTGTTCGAGACATTCCGCTAGATGAGAGTTACTTTCTAATTGCCGTACCAGCGAACATCCATGTAATAAAAAAGGAAAATAGAGAACTTGCTATGTTATGGCGATATACTCACCGTGAAATCTTTCAAAGACTATTTTCTCGGGGGTATGTAGTGATGTAGATGAAAAAAGAAAGTAAAGATCATCCCGCTAACTACTATGTTGCTAAAAAAATGTTGTAATCGGAGGTTAAGGATGTTAAACGAAATCAACCGTTGGGTGAAGGAGCATCAAGATGAAATTCTAGCAACTTACCAGAAGTTGCATGCTCACCCAGAAGTTAGTTGGGAAGAAAAAGAAACAACAGCCTTCCTAAGTGAGAGGCTAAGTGACATGGGTTTACCCTATGAAACATTTGAAGATATAACTGGTGTTGTAGGGTATTGGGGAAATAAGGACTCTGGACCCACGATTGGTTTGCGTGCCGATATTGACGCGCTTTGGCAAAATGTGAACGGAGAGTGGAAAGCCAACCATTCATGCGGCCATGATGCTCATATGACAATGGTTTTGTATACAGTACGATGCCTAAAGGAGCTTGGTTACCAACCTAATGGGTTACTCAAAATCATTTTTCAGCCTGCAGAAGAGTCAGGAAATGGTGCCAAGGCACTGATTGAAAAAGATGTCATCCGAGATATTGACCAGTTGCTAGGAATTCATGTTAGACCTATTCAAGATCTAAACTTAGGAGAGGCAACGCCTGCTATTTATCACGGGGCAACCACTTTATTACGAGGTACTGTTACGGGGGTTCAAGCACATGGCTCTAGGCCTCATTTAGGAATTAATGTTGTAGATTCTTTAGCGGCAATCGTTCAAGCGATTAACTCTATTAAGTTAGATCCGACTATTTCATATTCCGCCAAGGTTACGATGATGAAAGCAGGTGGGGATAATGTCAACATTATTCCCGATTATGGTGAATTTGGAGTTGACCTAAGAGCTGAAACGAATGATGCGATGGATCTGTTACTTCATAAAGTGAAGAAAGCAGTAACAAGTGCTTCTGCCATCAACGGAACAAAAGTAAACTTAGAAATTCCAGCCAAAATGGTTGCGGCGAGACCGAACAGGGAGTTGGAAGAAATAGTCAGTCAGGTGATCGTAGATGTACTCGGTGAAAAAGGGTTAGTTACCACGAAGCCAACTCCAGGAGGAGAGGATTTTCACTTTTATAGCGAAGCGTATCCGGACTTAAAGGCTACGATGATTGGTTTAGGAACGGATTTATCACCAGGTTTACATCACCCGAATATGTCTTTTGAGCTTTCTTCTCTATTTGATGGAATTAAATTGTTGAGTTTATCAATATGTAGGTTATTTGAACAAAGATAACGTGAATACGATTGATAGTGGGCTGAAACTAAGTTAGGGGGAAAGATAATGAAGGTTTTTATATCGGCGGACATGGAAGGTGTAGCGGGGATTGTTCACCAAGAGCAAACGGGTAGAGATGGAATGGAGCATGATCGTGCTAGAAGACTCATGACAGCAGAAGTAAATGCTGCTGTTGAAGGAGCCTTGGAAGCAGGAGCTACAGAAATACTAATAAATGATTCACACGGAACGATGCGGAATTTAATTCCTGAGTTACTTCATTCAGAAGCTGAGTACATCATTGGCTCTCCAAAGATGTTATCGATGATGGAAGGAATTGATGACAGCTTTGATGCTGTGATCTTATTAGGCCATCATTCTAGAATGGGTCAGTCTGGGATATTAAATCACTCCTTTAGTGGAAAAGTGGTCACAAACATCAAAATTAACGGGGTAGATTATGGGGAAATAGGGATTAATGCTGCGATTGCCGGTACGTTCAATGTTCCAACGGTCTTAGTTACTGGCTGTCAGTATGCAGGGGCAGAAGCTGAAGAGTTAGTTCCTTCAATTGAAACAGCAATTGTAAAGCAGACAAGAAATAGGGTTGCTGCTAAAAACCTAGCACCAGCTAAATCTCAAGCATTAATCAAACAAAAAGTCATTTCAGCACTCGAAAAGAGAAAGAGTATCGAACCATTTAAAATAAATGGGCCGTACACGGTCGAATTAACTTACATTCATTCGGGTTTTGCAGATGCCGCTGAAGTACTGCCAATCGTAGAAAAAGTAAACGGGGAAACCCATCGTTTTCAAGCAGATGACTTTATTACTGCATTTCGTTATATTCGTAGTTTAATAAGTCTAGCTTCATCCACATAATAGTTTTAGGGCCTTTCCATGAAATAAAGGGAAGGGCTCTTCTTTTTTCGGTATGAGAGTAGTCGAAAAAGGTTCAAGTAAGAATAATATGATAAAATATAATTGTCGTAATTTTACATACAGGAGGTTTTCTATATGACTAGTAATCTTTCACCCGCTGTGGGGAATACATACGAACTACTTTTACAAAATTCATTGATCAAAGAAGCACTTGAGTTTTTAAAAAACGAGAATGAGGCTACTCTAAGAGACCAAATCGAATTAACTGAAATACCTGCGCCTACATTTAGTGAAACGGTGAGAGGGATGGAGTATCGAAAACGGTTGGAGCAATTAGGCTTGGAAAATATACATACGGATGAAGTTGGGAATGTTTTTGGCGTACGTAAAGGTACAGGGTCTGGACCAACCGTTGTGGTATGCTCGCATTTAGATACGGTCTTTCCAGAGGGAACGGATGTTACTGTAAAACATAAAGATGGAAAAATATATGCCCCGGGAATTTCGGATAACGGTAGAGGGTTAGCTGTTGTTTTAACGCTTCTCAAGGTACTAAATCATTTTCAGATTGAAACCAAGGGAGATCTTTGGTTTGGTGCAACAGTAGGAGAAGAGGGTCTAGGAGATTTAAATGGTGTCAAAGCTCTATTTGAAAAAAATAGAAGTGACATCGACGCGTTTATCTCGGTTGAACCAGGTTCACCATCTCGAATTACGTATTTAGCCACTGGAAGCCGTCGCTATAGTGTGACTTATCGTGGTCGTGGTGGACATAGTTTCGGCGATTTTGGAATTCCAAGCGCGATCCATGCGTTAGGTCGAGCGGTTGCACTTATTTCTGAATTAGAAACACCTCGTGAACCAAAAACAACGTTTACGGTTGGTACCATTAGCGGAGGCACATCGGTCAATACTATTGCGGCTGATGCCAATATGGTCATAGACTTACGATCGACGTGCCAGGAAGAATTGTCAAGATTAGAAGACAAAGCACTAAAAATCCTACATCAAGCTGCTGAGGAAGAAAATAAACGTTGGAACAGTGATGAATTGTTAGTAGAGATAAAAGAGGTAGGAGACCGACCTGCTGGCTCACAAGCAGATGATGCAACGATTGTTCAAGCAGCTGCAGCGTCGAGTAAATTTCTTGGATTTGAACCAATTTTAGAGCCCCCAAGCAGTACAGACTCAAACGTCCCAATTAGTTTAGGCATTCCAGCGGTTACTCTAGGTGGCGGTGGAGACTTTGGAGGAATACACACGCTAAAGGAATATTTTGATCCGAAAGATGCGTATTATGGACCACAACAAATTCTGTTAACTGTACTAGGGTTAGCAGGAATTGACCAACTGACTGAGCCGTTATTGGTTAGCCAAAGAAAAGACAATTAGACTTCTAATGGGATCTAACTTTCTGTTAAACGAAACTTTATAGAGAAGAGACACGTATATGTTCATAACAAGGGGGGCGTATATAATAATGAATTCTTTTGAGGTAAGAAAACTGCGATTAAGACAAATGATTAGCACTAACCTTTATATAATTGTTGTCCTCTCATTATTTACCGCAGCCATTGTTGAGCTGCAACCGACACGTCTACAAGCGTTATCAGCGGTGGTCACTTTTATTGCTACAATTTGTTTTCTTAATTGGCTTGAGTTTAAGGGCATAGATCTACGACCCTTTTCTTGGGCGAAAAGGCTAGTAAGTTATGAAAAAGAAAAATTAGGGCCAGAGTGGTATAAACATAAGAGTTCAGAACTGTATTCAAGAGCTATTCTCATTCCGCTTCTATCACTGCAGTTACTTTTTGACAACCGAAATGAACCATTTTTACCGAATGGACTAGATCCATTTTATTGGTTGACGTTAGCAGTTGCCATTATTCTAGTGGTAAATCTTCATTTATTTTTTCGTAATCGAAAAATTGACCGTTTATCGACAGCTGAATTACAAGGCTATACCAAAAAAGAGTTTGGTATAAGTCTAGTTATGGGTCTAGTCATGTTTTTCGTGGTTGCGTCATTTATCATTTTCTTTTTAACATTATAGTATGCATTTTGGTGACTTATGGTAAACTATCAAAGACTATGTTACAAAAAGGAGATAGAAAGTTGCATACAGAAGACAAAAGTGCAGATGTAAAGGCTAAGTTTAATGAATTAAAAAAATCGATTAATCGAACATCGAATTGGCGAGAGCGTTTAGATGCGGTCCAAGAGCTAGGTGAGTTGAAAACAAAAGAAGCAATTGAACTCTTAAAGTATAGTATGAATGGAGATTCCGTTTATAAAGTACAGGAAGCCTCTTATCGCATGCTACAAGCATTAGGTGAAGACGTACCGATGCCTAAACGAAAGCAAGGTGAGGTAATTAAGGGGACAAATAAAGTCTTACTGAGAATTAAAAAGAGTCTCCCGGCTGATCACTCTTATCAAGACTTCAAAGAAAAAGTCCAAAAGATGAGGTCGGATTTATATGATACCTATGAAGGCGAGAAAGGTGCCGACTTTGATAAGTGGTTAGAAGAAACATGGGTCAACTTAGCTACTAAATAGAAAGTGTGAAGAACATCTTTAGGGTGTTCTTTTTTTGTTGTAGTGAAACAAAAAGTCAATTAAGCTAGAATTATAAATTTTTTCCAAATAAATGAAACCTATGTTAATCTGACGGCATCTTAATTAGTGAGAGGAGGCGAAGGAGTGGATCTCGTCGAGCGTTTAAAAAGGAAAGAAGAAGCAGCGGTGATTGAGATGATGAATAAATACGGAGATAGTCTCCTTCGTACGGCAATTTTGCTGGTGAAAGATCCTCATCTTGCTGAAGAAATTGTTCAGGATACGTTTGTTATGGCTTATCAAAAAATTTACCAACTCCATGATGAGCAGAAGCTGAAGAGCTGGTTGCTGATGATTACAACCAATGGGTGTCGGGCTCGCATGAGAAAGTGGAGTTGGAAGAATATTTTTCTACACCAGGAGCAGGAACAAGAAGATCATCTAATTGACGAACATGAACTACTACCGGAAGAGACATTGATTGCTACTTGGAGAGACCAGCAATTGCGTGAAGCTATTACACTATTACCTTATCATTATCGTGAAGTTATCACGTTGTATTATTTCCAGGAACTGACGGTAAAAGAAATAGCTCTACTCATAAAAGAAAATGAAAATACGGTTAAAACAAGATTAGCTCGTGCAAGAGCTTTATTGAAAGTGGAACTGACGAAAGGTGGAGTTGGCATTGCAAAGTGAGAAAAAATTAGTCAAGCAAAAGTTAGACACAGAGTTGGCTCATGTTTCCTTTTCTAGTTCTGCAGAAGTTTTACAAAGAACACACCCAAGGAAATTGTCTGAAAAAATACGCCACTGGTTAAATAAAGAAATTACCGTACCGCTTGTTCCGATTGGTGTTACTGCAGCTATCTTTTTAAGCGTTAGCTTGTTACCTGCCTTACTAGAGGATGAAACGGAACAACCACGTCAGTTAATACAAGTTGGTGGGAATTTTTATTGGAGTGATTTATACGAAGAGGTGAGTAAAAAATGATCAAAATGAAAATGAAACATTTGATAGCGGGAGTGCTCGTATTGCTTTCATTTAGCATTGTTTTTGTCTTCGTTCTGCAACCAATTTTACAAGGGAGAGTTATTAGTCATGAAGTATCGCGAGGGAATGTAGATGGGGCGAAACAACAAATCATCAAGCAAATTGAAAAAGATCGGATTAACTCTTTAAAGCTAATAAAGGATTATATGATTGAAAGACACCCAACAGGAAATCGCTATGATGTTTATATTGGTCCATCGATGTCGAGTTGGGGATCTGTCACAGGTGATCGAATATTTACACTTGAGGAAAGTTTGCCTTACCTACAAATATATCTTGATGAAGCACCAGCTGATGGGTATTTACGGAGAACGGTCGAAATTCTAGTATCATACTATGAAAGTCTTGGTGACTTTGAACATGCACTTAGCGTTTTTGAAAAAGCACTTCAGCGTTTCTCTACGTCTTCGTTTGTTTATCATGAGCTTGAATTAAAGAGAATTGAATTAGCCATTAACTTGAATCATATTGCAGATGCAGAATTATTCATTGAAGCATTTGAAGGCACTGTAAACGAGGTGTTTACTGATATACCTTTACAGTTGGCGAGGTTAAAAGCAGAACTTTTCGTTCAAAAAGGAAAGTTAGCGGAAGCAGTCGCTATATTGAGTGTAGCGATTGACGACTATGAAGAGTGGAATGAGTCATTCAAGAAAGAATTAAAAATGGAAAACGATCTTCAATCTGAAACAAGCTGGTATCCTTCTTATGAAACAGCAATCATGTATCGCGAACAAGTGGAGCGGTTAATGAATGATAACGGCCAGCTTGGTACAGTAGTAGGTAAGGTCATCCGCTCAGATGGTGAACCTTTAAGTAATGTTGGAATTTTCTTGCGTGAAGAGCATGTGACAAATCAATCGGTGTCTGAATACGAGCGCTATCAAACCGTGACAAAGCCAGATGGGAGTTTTTCCTTCACCGGTGTTATTCCAGGAAGTTATCAAATACATGTTGGTTTTATGTTTGATCAAATTGATGGTTGGTCTTGGCCAGTGGAGATGGACGATTGGTTAGATGTAAAAGCAACAGAAACGTTTGAGTACGAAATTGAAATTACGCCGCTCATTTCTGTTATTGAGCCGACCAATTATCAAATCATTCGTAATCAGGAGATTACCTTTGCTTGGGAGCCTTTTCCTGGTGCCACAAGCTATACACTTCATGGTGGCTTTGAGTTAGACGGTAGCTCAACAGGTTTTCAGGTGATATCTGGTATTAAGGATTCAGAAGTGACTATCTCAGTAGAGGAACTGTATAGTTTAACTACTGGTATTATGTTTTCAGGAGATAACTGGACGTCAGTGAAACCTGAATCGCTTCTTGGCTTTGCGAATATTGACGGTTTGTTTTCTTGGTCAGTAAAGGCTTTTAATGAAAGAGGGCAATTGATTGGTCAAAGTAATGGCTACAGGTTACGAGAAGAAACGATGGGGCCGTTGCCATTTTATCATCTAAAAGCTAGAGAGCTCACAGATGCTGACCAGGTATTTTTAACTGGGAAAATAGAAGAAGCGCTCGAGATGTACAAAGAAAATGTTGAAATAAATCCGCATGATATTCATAGTCTGAGAATGGTTGCTAGAATGATCGGCCTAGATCGGAAAAACGAACAGCAAGCATTGCCATACTGGCTAGCACTAGCCGAGCAAAGTCAGTCATCTGAATATGCCATAACGTTAGCCCAACTTTATTTTGATCAGGAAAATTGGTCAGAGTTTGAGAAGTGGTACCAACTAGCGGGAGATGTCTCATCTTATGCCAAATCAATTTATGCTAGAGCGCTTATGAAACAAGGAAAGCTGGAAGAGTCTAGGGAAAGCTTTCATGAAATCATGGAGGAAGACCGTTCGAACCGATTTGTTGGGTTGTTACTAGCAATTGAGATCTACCTAGAAAAAGACTATAACACTGCACAATACTTAGCTGAGAAGTACAAAGAAAGAAGCTACGAAGCGAAAGATTGGTTAGCGGAAATTCGTAAACTAGAGAAGGAAGTTCCAATTGAGATAGTTACAGAGGAATTAGGAAAGTTTTTTATAGGAGAGAAGGTCGAGGCAAATGATCTTGCGAAATACCCTGAACTTGCACAGTTTCTAAGGATGTTAGAGCGTGTGAATTAATTTTAAAAATCGAAAAAGGAACAATCTCATTTTGATGAGTTTGTTCCTTTTTTATAAAATCTATTTACCTAGTAACACCTGGTGTCGTAGAAGCATTTTTTAACATACCCCAAATAGGGATAAAGATAAGCACTGTAACAGCGATTGTGCTCACAAAAGGTATGACAAATTGGATCTGCCCTGCATTAAAAGAAACAAACGAGTCGATCATCCAATTGCGTGTAGCTGGAATAAAGATACTGATGGTTGCTAGTGCGATTGCGATAATTCCTCCAATTAGACCTAGACGATAGAATACAGTACCTAGTAACAACCCAACACTGAATACTAGAGTACATAAAACAATGTCAACGAAAAGTAGGTTATACCAAGTGTTTGCTAAAGTAGTCGCATTCACGGTTGTAAGTAATGAAAAAGAAGTGGCACCAATGGTAGTCGCAATCAATAGTAACAATTTATTAATAATCAAATGAAATAGTGACATCGTGATTGCTAATACTACATTAAAAACGAATGATCCGATCACGTATCTAGTTCTTGTTAAGCCGAGTTTAATTGAATAAGGAAAAGTAATCTTCGTTTGCAGGAAGCCTGAAATTCCACAAAAAATGTAAGTTGCCATACTGATTGAAACAATCATATTAATAGAAAAAGTGTAGGAGATTGCTAGCAAGAATATAGAACTAGCAATGAAGATAGACCAAAAGACGAAAAAGGAAAAACGTTGATCAATGACTAGATAATATAGAATAGCTCTCATATCTTTAAGCATGTAATTTGCCTCCTTGTGTTTCCTCAGTTAAGTAAACCATTAAATGCTGAATGGTAACGGATTCGATAGTTAGACCTAAGCTAATTGCTTCTCGCTTGTCGTATCTTTCCCCAAAGAGTGTTGCAGCCTTTTGTCCAGCAAGCTCAGCCTCATGGATAACCTCTTTCCCTTCAATAAACGAATTTACTGCATGTTTACTACCACTTACTTTTAGGGTAAGTTCTAATAATTCTTCCGTTGTGCGGTGGAATAAAAGTTCTCCGTTTTTAATTAAGATTACTTCTTCAAAGAGGTTGCTAACCTCGTCAATCAGGTGAGTGGATAAGATGATTGTTCTAGGATATTCTTCGTATTCCTCTAGTAATGCATCATAAAATTTATAGCGAGCCGACGCATCAAGTCCTATATAAGGTTCATCAAAAATAGCAATCTTCGTGCGACTAGCTAAGCCGATGATGATCCCTAACGCAGACTCCATCCCTTTCGATAATCCTTTGACACTCATTTTCCCTTTAAGGTTAAAAGTTTCTAAGAGTCGTTCAGCCTTTTCGTTAGACCAGTTAGGATAAAAAAGCGAGGCGATTTTTAATATGTCTTTAACTTTTAAACGATTCATAAAGTTGTTGCTCTCGTTGATTAGGCAGATGTCTTTTAGCACATCACGATTGTCAAAAGGTGATTGACCATTCACCTTAATGCTACCGCTTGTCGGAAGCATATATCCGGCAAGTAGCTGCATCAATGTGGTTTTTCCAGCACCATTTCTCCCGAGAAGACCATAGATTTTGTTTTCTTCAAGCTCTAAGGTTAAGTCGTTCAAGGCAATTTTTTCAGTATATTTTTTTGACAAATTTTTAATTTCAATCTTCATCGTAAATCCCCCTTTGAATATAGGCTTGCAGTTCTTCTAAGTTAATCCCAAGCTTTTTTGCTTCTTTTTTTAACGGAACAACAAAATCCTGATAAAAAGCATTCTTTCGCTTCGCTAAAATTTTGTCTTTTGCACCTTCCGCTACGAACATCCCGACGCCTCTTTTCTTAAACAAGATATCCTCATCAACTAACTGATTAATTCCTTTTGCAGCTGTTGCAGGATTAATTTGGTAATGCTTGGCAAACTCGTTTGTCGAAGGGACACGTTCTCCTTCAATTATGGAACCGTCCAAAATGCTTGCTTCTAGTTGTTCTGCGATCTGTATAAAAATCGGTTTATCTTCCATTAATCGTGAATCCATGGTTACACCTTCTTAGTTAGTGACTTAATTGGTTAATTAATTATGTAACTAACTATAAGGTATTTGGAAAGTATTGTCAACTAGGAATTGGAAAAATTTAAAAATGAAGATAAAGCTGATTAACGGGTATTGCCCTACATTAGATCACTAAAAGTTGGAAATTTATGTTAAAGTAAGAGTGGTAGTTTAAATTAAAAGAGGAGGGAACTAATGAAATCACTACTAATATTCATATACGACTATTTAGATTTTGATCTTGTGGCATTGCTCATTACAGTAGCGCTTATCGTTTGGGGGTTGGGAGTTAAAGTGAGGAGTATGTTTTCCGCTCGTATGGTGTTAGTCTTTTTGATAATTTTTTTAATTGTAAATCATATGCAATATACAACATTTGAGAGAAAAATAGCAAAGAAAATCAACGAAGCAACGGAAGTAAGGGAACTTACGATAAGCTTTAACGATCCTGATAAACAAAGAAAAGGCCAAGTGACGATAGAGGATGAGGAGACAATTGAACGAATTTTAGAAGATTTTAAATTTCTAAAGCTGAAAAGAGTTGTTAGAGGAGAGAGTAGTGACCCCTCAAGTAAGCTTAGTGTTAATCTAACTTTTACGATTAGCACATGGATGGATCTAAATTACAATCTTACCGAGAGCTATCGTTTTAATGCAGACGAGCGATTTTTGAATGGATATAAAATATTGGGAAGGACAAACCATTTTAAAACAATAAAAGAATTGATAGAAAGCGAAGAAGTTGAGTGGGAGTAGTATAGACGTTAAAAGTAAAACAATTACTCGGTAATAGGATAGCCTAAGCCTAATTCCTAACACCGAGTCGAGTTTCCTATTTGGTTTCTATTATTTCCTGTAATTCTTCATAATGTATAAAAGAAGAGGTTAGGACTTCTATTTGATTAATAGAACTACAAAATCCTTTGTCTTTTACGACTCCATTTTCGTCCACAGCAAAAGCAAAGGGTGTTTCTTTTACACCAAAACTAGTGAAGAGCTTCTTATCTTGATCCCAAATGAGTTCTCCAGGAACTCTCTGCTTCCTCAATAGACTTCTTCCCTCAGGTTCTCCGCCAAAGACTACTGTAATAAGGTTTATTTCGCTACCGTAGTGCTGATTGAATTTCTGCAAATCGTCTAATAGATTTTTACATGGCTTGGAGTTAGGTGTAATAAAGGTGATGAGAGTGGGTTTCTTAATTAGCCTTTTGATAGTAACTTTCTTGTTTCTGGTAAATGAGAATGCATGAAGAGGGGGGAGCGGTTGACCAAGAGATATTTGAGATAAAGGTAATGGTGCAATCTTACGAGACCTTCGATACATAAGTAAAATGAGAAATAAGCTGAAGGATTGAGTAAATAATAGAATAATAACGAAATACATCAGAAAAGTTTCCATGGATCGACCTCCACTATTTGCAATTCTATAATTTCATTATTATTAATATGAGCCTAGCTTTGCTAATATGTAGAGAGTTGTTTGAAAACTTCTGGTGGAGGATTGAGGTTTAAAGTAGTTCTGAAAAAGAGCCGTTATGAAAACAAGAATAGGAACGAACTATTCCTGGAGTCCGTTCCTTAATTGACTGTCTTCTTAATTTAATACATTTTCTTTCTTAGCGAACTCCCAGCCATAGGCACATTCAAGTAACTCTTTCCCACCAATTACCGTGCTTTTTTCGTATACTTCTTTTCCATCAAGGTGTTTGAAAAAATTACAAGAGTGATGTTCCTTAAAGTTCCACAAAGCTATGGATGTGTGGTGAAGGGAAAGTAAATGTTCAGTAACAGCTTTAAAGAGTTGTTTTCCAATTCCCTTGCCTTGTGCGTTAGGATGAATGTAAATCCCGTAAATTTCTCCAGTATACGCAATTCTTAAGCGAGGATCTCTCATCGTTCCTCCAAGAGCAAAGCCAATAATTTTGCCTTGTTCATCTACTGCAACGAAGTTCATTGTTCCTCCGCTTATCGTTTTAGGCAGATCATTCTCCCATCTTTGTTCTCGACTACTATATGTAAATTTCTCGATTGTGTCTGTTGGCAAAATTGCTTGATATCCAGTGTGAATACAATCAACATGGACGCGTGCAATACCTTTGAAGTCATCCGCTTGTGCTTGTCTAATCATTATGATACGTCCTTTCCTATTCAGTATTTATATTACTTCATAGTATCAGTTTATTGTTCTAAATGCACAGTAATGACCGATATAAACATAAAAAGAACAGCCCATAAAATGAGCCGTTCCGAAATAACCTTATTTCATCTGTTGTTTTATCCTGTCTATTTGGTCTTCAGTAAGGCCGGTGAATTTAAGAATGTCTGAGATTGGCGCTCCTTCGAGAAGCATTCGCTTGGTGACATTTTCGAGACCTTTTTCAATCCCTTTCTCCATCCCTTTTTCAATCCCTTTTTCAATTCCTTGGTCAAATCCTTTTTTTTCCCATGAAGTCATCAATTCCATAATGTGATTCACCTCATCTTCTGGTATTTGTTTTAAATGACTGTTTTCGTAAAGTTTGTTGCTTTCGTAAAAATCCCAAAAGCCGGATTTTTACACAAATCACTAAGCAGTTACCACTAATTTAGTAAGTAATGCTCTTTTCTTACATAATTTATTGGCTGATATCTTCATCTAAGGTATTTTTCCGATTATTTTAGGATAAAAAAGCCACAATGTTTACGAAAAGAGCCTTTTAAATAAACCTTTAGTTCTTGTTCTTCAGTTTCGCTAAGCGTATGGTATTTTTCAAAAATTCCAGTTACTAATTCCTGCCTTGCAGGATCTAATTCTAATGTTAGTAACATTCGTGAAAATTCAAATTTAATACGTACTTTTTCACTATGATCGTAGCCCATTTTTCCAAGTAATGCAAGGGCTACTGGGTTAGGTTAGATGAACCAAAACAGATTAAAAAGAGTTTATGATGAATAATAAAGGTTTCCCGGGAAAGCGCAGGAAAAGACAGGAATTGCTAGTTCGGTGGCATTTCCTGTCTTTTTGTTGTATTTGACAGTGATTATAAAATAATGCAACTAAATCAAAGGGATTTTCCCTTCGGAGTACGAAATATAATACCTAATGGTTTATATGAATTATGGAGGTGTAGAAGGTGGATAATTACGAGCAGAAGATAGACGCGATTTTTTCACGCTGGCAAGAAGGACTATGCCCTGGAGGACAGGTTGCGGTCAGAAAAGGTGGTAAACTTATATACAAGAAAAATTTCGGGTACGCAAACCTCGAGCATAGGATTCCAGTGATGGATGAGACTGTTTTTCATGTTGCTTCAGTTTCAAAACAAGTGACAGTTATGTGTGTACTCTTGCTTCAGGAAGATGGAAGGTTAAAAATTGATGATGATGTAAGAGACTATATTTCTGAATACGTCAACTTCAAGGAGCCTGTTACCATCCGGCAGATGATGAACAATGTGAGCGGAATTAGAGATCAATGGGAACTGTTGGGTTTAAGTGGAGTTAGAATTGTCGATACGATTACACAAAGAGATTCTCTTTCTTTAATTAGCAAACAAAGAAAATTAAATTTTGAGCCGCGGTCTCAATTTCTCTACAGTAACTCTAACTTTACGTTATTGGCTAAAATTGTTGAAAAGTTATCTGGCCAAACCCTTAACGACTTTGCCAACGAGCGAATTTTTAAACGATTAGGGATGGAGAGTACGTGTTTTAAAGATAATTTTTGGGAGGTCATACCAAATAGAGCTAGCTCATATTACGATGACAGTACTGGGAAATTTGTTTACAGTGTCCTTAATTATGGTACATACGGTGCTACAGCTCTTAATACGACGACAACAGATTTTCTTAGATGGATGGACAACTATAAAACTCCTCTAATTTGTAAGGAAGAAACCTTAAGAGATATGTTCGAAGCCCCTACATTATTAGATGGTTCTATAAGTAACTATGCAGGTGGACTGTTTGTCGGTGAGTATCTAGGGCATAAGTACATTGAACACGGTGGGGCAGATGCGGCCTTTAGAAGTGCGATGCTTCGATTTACGGATGAGGATGTGGACATTGTGCTATTGTCAAACACACAGAATATGTTAATGAAGGATGCGGCATTTGCAGTTGCGGATGTAATTTTTGGACTAGAGATTAGTAAGATAGGTGAAGAACTTCCAAAAGAGTATACAGAAGAGCTTGGTATAAACGATTTAGAAGGATACTATTTCCCTACATCTGCTGCTACACTAATGACTTTTGATATAACCACAATAGACGGAAAACTTCACTATAAAAATCCTTATGGTTTTGCACCGTTGAAGCATGTTTCTGGTAATCATTTTATCATCGAGCAATTAGATCTAGATTTATTTTTAGGTGAAGATAGTGTCATGAGGACAAATGGTAAGATCACTACATTACAAAAACTTAAACCGTTTAAATCAGAAAAGATCGCTACATTTAAAGGGAGATATGTAAGTAGTGAGCTAGACACATTTTATGATGTGATTGAAAAAGACGGTTGCTTGTGCATTTCTCATTCGAGAAACGGAGTGCAAATTCTCTATCAAGTGAGTAATACAACATTTGTTACAAATGCGCCGTTTACCTTCCTTGTTGAATTTAGTATTGAAGGAAACGAGGTTACAGGATTTACATTTACAGGGAATAGAGTGAAGGATGTAAGAATGGAAAAGGAATTGAAAAAACAATAATTAAAAGGAGTTAGCCTAGATGCGGTTAACTCCTCATTTTATGGATTATAAAATTATGAAGTTGGCACCGAGAGGAATTCAAGTAGTTGTTACTAGTAGTAGTTACTGCTTTTGATTAAGATATTCCAAAACATTTTGGTGTTCTTGTTGAACTTTGCTAATCTGTTTAATTTCACTGCTTAGTTCAAGTTTCGTTTCATCCAATTTTCTCATCGTACTAGCATAATAAAAAGCCATTTCTTTGCGCATTTCAGATTGTTCCTGAGAAAGGTTAGTAAAGTCTTTACGCATTTCAGATTGCTCTTGAGAAAGGTTAGAAATGTCTTTGCGCATTTCAGATTGTTCTTGAGAAAGGTTAGTAATCTCCTTACGCATTTCAGATTGTTCGTGTTCAAACTTTTTTTGCCCATTTTCTAAAGTGTCAAGTTTTGTTAAGATTTGCTTTAAGATTTCTTCCATATCGTTCACCTCCTTTAAATCCATTATAGAACTCTAATACGTAATTGTCGATAAGAAGAAGAGTAGGAGATTTCAGAATAAAACTCATTTTATGACACGATTGCTTGTATGGAATTAAGAAATCACAAAAGTGGCAAAAGACAGTTATTAAAGTCCAATTCTTGAAAGGATGGATATAAAAAAATAGTTATTAAAGTCCAATTCTTGAAAGGATGGATATAAAAAAATAGTGATGGATAAAAAAACTAATAATTATTGTCGAATTCTGACTAAAGCGTGAAATAAATAGCGAATAGTGATAAATTTATTATAGTAATCTATAAAATAATTTTCAGATATCAGATATATGAACAATTGGAGAGAGAGGTCCCTAATGAAAACAAAAAAGAGAATAATTATACCGGCAATTGCCGTAGTGATCTTAGTTATACTATATTTCTCGATTGGCAATTACTTTTACAATTATGCCCTTAATGCAAACGATCAGAAGGAGTTTTTGGAGGAAAATCCAAACTTAGCGAGAAGTGAGGCGGTTATGGCGGATGTTGCTGAATTGGCTGATCTAGCAGATCATGAATTTAAAAACAAAAATCAACCATCAACAATGTCTATTGTTTCAAATGATAAGCTCCAGTTGAAATTACAAGCAGACGTTTATCAAACTGGGGCAGATAATTCAAAATGGGCCATCGTTGCCCATGGATATACATCAAGTGCAGCAGGTATGACGAGATGGATTCGGAACTTCTATGAGGAAGGGTTTAATGTATTAGCTCCAGATCTTCGTGGACACGGGAAGAGTGAAGGTGATTATATTGGTATGGGGTGGCATGACCGGTTGGATATGCTGTTATGGATTGAAGAAATTATAGAGAAGGATCCAAATGCGGAAATCGTATTGTTTGGTATCTCGATGGGTGGAGCAACTGTTATGATGACCGCTGGTGAGGAACTTCCTTCTAATGTCAAAGTGATTGTCGAGGACTGTGGTTACTCCTCGGTGAGTGATGTATTTATCTACCAACTCGATGACTTGTTTGGTTTACCGGAGTTTCCGGTATTGAGAGCTGCTAATACAGTTACCAATCTACGTGCTGGATACGATCTGTATGAAGCCTCAGCGTTAAAGCAAATAGCTAAGGCAAAGAAACCGATTTTATTTATTCATGGAGATCAGGATACTTTTGTTCCATTTAGTATGTTAGATGAGGTCTACGAGGCGGCAACGGTTGAAAAAGAAAAGCTAATTATTCCAGGTGCGGGTCATGGGGACGCAGAAAAGGTAGATCCTGAACTATACTGGAATACTATATGGAATTTTGTTGGGAAGTATATAGATTGATAGGGTGTCAGACAGCAATGAAAGTTCACTTTCACCACCTAGGATGATAGTTTTTTTCAAGCATGTTTATTCAAAGAAAGTGAACTTTCCTGTTAAGCACGAGAGGAGATCTCGCAAGGCGGACCGAAAACGTTTCGCAGAGGTCGAGCCATTGCGATTTTGGAGACGTTGAACTTGAAACGTTCGACGATTAAACAGCAATTAGAGCAACCAGAGTTTCAGTCAATTCAACAAATTTTAGTTGGAGAATTAAAGGCTCTTGATATGGTGATTAACGAGTTTACACAGTTGTTTGAAATACAAGAAAATGAAATGAAAAACGAAGATAGTGTGTAGCGAATCGAAAACCATGTGAACGTAATTTCTACGTAGTACAGAAACTTCACCAATAATTCCCCATCTATTCTTAGCCATAAGTAGTTACATTCATCATTTTTAAAAAACTAGTATATATGTCCACGCTCTTTTTCGTTCTTGTAATAGATATATATAGAACACAAAAAGAAGGGTGGACACTTTGTCCGGCGTTCCTGTAACTGGGTACTAGGTTTATAACAAAGGAGTTAATATCCTATATCTTTGGGTGTTACTCCTTTTGATGTTGTTGAGCTTCAAAGTTTAACTAGTACCTATGTCATGAACCCCTTCCTTTTATATAAGAGGAGGTGACTAGAATGGGTGCAGGATATGGTGGTGCAGGATTTGCGTTAATTGTTGTACTATTCGTTTTACTTGTAATCGTTGGTACAGCATACGTGAGATACTAGGATGATTTAAGAGTCAGCATTCGTGTTGACTCTTTTTCTAGTAGTATACTTAAGCAGGTGCGAAATAGTTCTCTGTTCTTTGTTTTTGGCTGTTTTCGCAAAGTTTGTTGCTTTCGTAAAAATCCCAAAAGCCGGATTTTTACACAAATTACTAACAATTCACCACTAATTTAGTAAGTAAAGCTCTTTTCTTACATAATTTATTGGCTGATATCTTCATCTAGGGTATTTTTTCGATAATTTTAGGATAGAAAAGCCACAATGTATACGAAAAGAGCCTTGTTTTTTCATAGTTGATATGCAAAATAAAAATCTTTAGATAATTGGCAAAAAACTAGTTGACGCTATAGTTAAAGTATAATAATATAAAATTATTAGTTTGAGAGTTAAAACTAGCGCTCCAAGAGAGCTTATAGACTCCAAAGGGGAGTAGCTTACAGTTATGTCGACATTACGTGATTTTACATCACCGGCCTAACTGGCAACGTACATGTTGCTTGCAAGACCTTTGCCAATTTGGTAAAGGGATATATTGTGCTTAAAGACCTTTATCAATTAAATTTGGTAGAGGTCTTTTTATTTTATACTGGAGGGGAAAAAAGATCTAAATCTACTTTGTTTCACACTGAATTTCACATAATTTACAATTCAATTATAAAGGAGATCACAGGATTACTTGGACATAGATAGGTGAAGGAAACTTTTTATATTTTTAACTTTTTTAATTACGTTTAAATTATACCTTGTAACGATTATTACGTTAGATGTTAATCAACCACCGAGGAGCATCTCTATCATTACTCAAATTAGTCAATGTGGAAACAATATTCAGTCTAGTCTTTTCAAAAATGAAACGGGTAAATATATTTAATAACTGGAGGAGAAACTTTAATTGGAGATTGCATTGTTATTAGAATACGGATGGGTACTATTGATCTTAATTGCGATAGAAGGGATCTTAGCAGCGGATAACGCGCTCGTCATTGCAACAATGGTGAAGCATTTACCTAAGGAACAGAGGAAAAAAGCTCTAGTTTATGGATTAGCTGGGGCCTTTGTGTTTCGTTTCGGATCATTATTTCTCATTTCGTATCTTATTCATATATGGCAAATTCAAGCAATCGGTGCAGCGTATCTACTAGGTATAGCTATTTATCACCTAGTTAAGAAATATATGTTAAAACGATATATTAAAGCTAAAATGCAGGAAGCAAAAGGATCTGGATTTTGGTTAACTGTATTAAAAGTCGAGTTGGCAGATGTTGCATTTGCAGTAGACGCTATCCTTGTCGCTGTTGCATTGGCAGCTACACTTCCTACAACAAACCTCCCAAACATTGGCGGGTTAGATGGCGGACATTTTACGATCGTTCTCGCTGGAGGTATTATAGGGTTAATCATCATGAGGTTTGCTGCTGGTAAATTCGTTGATTTACTAGATAGAAAACCCGGTTTAGAAACAACCGCCTATGTTGTAGTAGCCTGGGTCGGTGTGAAACTGGCAGTTTATGCGCTTTCTCACCCAGAACTAGCGATTATCTCTACTGATTTTGCGAAGGGAGTAACCTGGAAGATCATCTTCTGGTCAATACTAATGTTAATTGTAGTTACAGGATGGTTTATGTCGAAGGACGAACCTAATCAGATTATTCTACAGAAAAGTAGCTAATTAAAAAACATCTCTTCTAGTGACTTAGAAGAGATGTTTTTCTGTGAATCCAACCCTAGAATAACCTTAAGTGTTGTAAAACTAATACTGTTATACCTAAAACCCATACATAAACAGCAAATGTTTTCAAGCTATGTTTTTTCAAGTAGTTGATCATCCACTTTACGGCTATGTAGCCAAATATCGCTGATGCCAAAATACCAATCATAAGTGCAGATAACGAAATATCTTCTCTTCCAACCTGTATCACTTCGGTAGTTTGAAGTACTACGGCACCTGCAATGGCTGGCGTCGATAACAAAAAGGAGAAATAAGCAGCCGTCTCGCGGTCAAGCTTTCGAAATAATCCTGCTGCGATTGTTAATCCAGAACGGGAAATAGCTGGGAAAATAGCTGCCGCTTGAAAGGATCCGATAAAAAGAGCATCCTTCCAATTAATTTGATCCATTCGTTTTCTTCCTTCTTTGATTGAGTCGGCAAACCAAAGTACAGCACCCGTAAGTAAAAACTCCCACCCAATGGTAACGCCTGTCTTGGAGATTTCTTCAAAGTAATCTTTGAAAGTTAGGCCAACAACCACAGCAGGTAGAGTTCCAACGAGGAGCAATAACGATAATTTGTGAAACGGGTTTTTGATGATTTTGATAAACTCTTCCCTGTAAAAATAGAGGACAGCAACTAATGTACCAAGATGAAGCATGGTATCAAGTAGTAAGCCTGCTTCTTGTAACCCAAAAATGTTTCTCCCTAAATAGAGGTGACCGGTACTACTAATTGGCAAAAACTCAGTTAACCCTTGAATAATTCCTAGAATAAACGCTTCGATTTTCGACATCATACCACTTTTCGCTCCTTATTTAGTCCTTAATCGCTGGATGATAAAATAGCTAATTACACCTAAAATCAATATGAGAATTACCGGTAAAATTAAAGGCTGGGCAGCTGTTTTAATCTCGCGCCAATTTTCTCCTAGTTGTAAGCCTAAATATAGAAAGAAGAGCGTCCAAGGAAGAATTGCTGCAATGGTGTAAAAAATAAACGTAGACACTGGCATTTTTGCTACACCAGCTGGAATTGAAATGGCATGCCGAACGACGGGGACAAATCTTGCTGCAAAGACTACGATAGGACCATATTCCTTAAACCATTTCTCAGATAAATCGAGATGCTTGTGATGAATTAGCAAATACTTTCCATACTTCTCTAAAAACGGCCTACCTCCGTAACTCCCTAGCCAGTATAAAAACAACTGAGCCAATGTACCACCAATAACACCTGCTACTATTGCACCGATAAACCCAATTTCACCGGTTGATATTAAGTAGCCGCCGTAACCAAGGACAATTTCACTAGGAATAACCTCAATCATTAAACCTAAAGCAATACCAATAACACCAAGTTCAGCAAAAAAATCTAGTAAATTCAAAAAAATTGTTCCATCTACCAACGCCTCTTTTTTCATAATTATTACTTCATATTAATTTATGACGGCACGTCCAAAATGAGTACAGGTAGTGTTCTACCCTGAAAGTAGAAATTAAGACGAAAGTTCACTTCTTTTATTTTGGGATACTTCAGTAATCTTTTCATCCCTGTTGGTGAAAGTGAACTTACATTGGTGTCAGACACCGTTCATGGACAAATTAGTTAAAATGTCTATGTTACAGGGACGTCTAGGAGAGAAGGAACTAAGTGAGAAAGCTACACCATCTTCCACAAATTACAGATTTTCTTTATAATAGATACAAAATGTAATTAAGAAGTTGAGGGACATAGATGGATAAGAAAACAATGGATACTTTAGTTGGAGCATTACATCGGATGAAGGAAGATGCGCGTAAATCCGAGATTAAAAGGGAAGAACAGGGATGGAACACTACGACGTTGCCTTCTTCGCTAGTTGAGATACTTAGTAGTTTAACAAAACACGAACTAGATACGATACGAAAGAATTATAATATTAGAGGGATAAGTTCATTAAAGAAGAGTGAACTTGCAGCAGAGCTCGCGAGGCAGATACCGAAGCTATATTTAAATACGATATCACTACTTGATAGTGAAAGTTACGACCTAGTAAAGAAAATTGTAAAACAGTCAGGTTATATTAGGAGTTTTGATTTACCTTTTTCTAAAATCGAGGTGCTTAAGGATCATAGCATTTTGTTTCCAGGAACCTACCAAGGGGAAAAAGTGTTATTTATTCCTTTGGAGTTACTGAATGCTTTCCTAGAAAAAGAGAATAGTATGTTAGGTAAAATAGTTAATCGCAATACAACTTGGATTACTCTCATCCATGGACTACTTTATTATTATGGAGTGATGGATAGTTCTAAGTTACTAAAGAAACTAGAGCCACTGACAAACGAAGAGATAGACGCTATGCATTTTTTCAATGTCATTTCTTTTGCAAGTAAATATAATGGACAAGTGTCCTTAAGTTTTGGTGGAATGAGAGATCGCCGCGTTTCCGATGAGAGAAAACTCTATGAAGAACACCTAGCTAGACCCACACTTGATTACTATCCTTTTACCAAAGAGCAATTACTAGCTGCAGGGCAGCTCAATTATGTTGAGAAAAATCATGCATTGAAGGATTTGTTAAGTTTTCTAAAGTATTACTATGAAATGAAAGAAGAAGATTTAAATGAAATATCGCTCCAACTTGTTACGATGATTAATAAGGATGCGCAGCCTGCAATGGCAATCCAATATTTGCAAAAGTGGATTGAAATTCCTAATATGGAGTTCTTACAGGAGCTAACAGAAAAGGTGATGTACCTCTACAATAATACTCGTTTGTGGATATTGAAAGGACACACACCCTCAGAGGTTGCCCAAAAAGAAAAGACGCATTTACTTCCCTTACCGAAACAACCATATTTAAGTAACGCCAAGGTTGTTGATCTTAGTGGATATAGTAAAATTGGCAGAAACAACCCTTGTCAGTGTGGTAGCGGTAAGAAATATAAGAAGTGTTGTGGGAAATAAGTGATAAAAAAGTACGGCTCTCATAAAGAGAACCGTACTTTTTCGATTTTTAGTTTCTACGGTCGTCAAACCAACCAATTAAGTGCTGTAGACGTTCTAAGCGGTGCTTTGGTTTACCAGAGCGAGAAAGGTCATGGTTTTCGTCTGGGAAGCGAACGAGTTTAGTCTCAACTCCTAGACGTTTTAAGGCAATATACCATTGCTCAGCTTGCTCCATAGGGCAACGTAAATCCTGTTCTGAGTGAAGGATTAATGTTGGTGTTTTAACATTACGAGCATAGTGGAGAGGGGAGAGCTTTAATAGTTTCTCATAATCGTCCCATAGATCCGCATGTCCGTGTTGCCACTCAGTAAAGAAGAAGCCAATATCACTCGTTCCATAGAAGCTGTGCCAGTTACAAATACTACGTTGTGTAACGGCTGCTTTAAAACGTTCTGTACGAGTAACAATGACGTTGGTCATATAGCCACCATAGCTTCCACCTGTAACGAATAACTGATCGTTATCAATGTAGCTAAAGTTCGCTAGCGCATAATCAACACCAGCCATAATATCTTCGTAATCCATACCACCGTAATCACCGATAACCGCATTTACAAAGTCATGACCATAGCCTTGGCTTCCTCTTGGGTTCGTGTAAAGTACCACATACCCTTTTGAGGCCATTAATTGCATTTCATGATGTATCCCATTTCCGTAAGCAGTTGCCGGACCGCCGTGAATTTGAAGGATCATTGGATACTTTTTACCTTCCTCATATCCGTAAGGCTTTAACACCCATCCTTCAACATTCCAACCATCCGTGCTTTTGTACTGGAAGTTCTCAGGTGTACTTAGATGTACTTCGTTATATAATTCCTGATTCCAATCTGTTAGTTTTTGAACGTTATCTACATTCGTTAAATCCTGTACGACAACGTCTCCTGTAGAATGAGGAGTAGCTAGAACAAGAACTGCTTGGTTATCGCTAACGATATCAAATGAAGTCACTGTTGTGACCGCTGGAGATAAAGCAGCTGAAACCTCACCTTCAAGATTTACTTTAAACAACTGGCAATCGCCACCAATGGTAGCATTGAAGTAGATGTTAGAGCTAGTAGCGTCCCAGATTAAACTTCCATCAGCTGTGTCATACTTCGCATCTACACCAACAAGGTTCCCAACTGTGTAATCAAAGCTTTCCGTTAAATTTGTTAGGTTGCCTGTTTCAGTTGAAAATAGAAGGACATTTGCATTCCCTTGACTTCTTTCACCACGCGTATGGCCAACAGCTGCTAACCAATTTCCGTCAGGAGAGAAGGAAGGTGCCATAATATAACCGTTCCCTTGGAAAAATAGGCTTTCTTCCTTAGAAGCAATGTCGTATTTCCAAATGGCTGGTAAATAGCCCCATTCAGCGTCTTCTGCTTTTGTGCCGATATAAACTAACGTTTTTCCATCTGGAGAGAAACGTGGTTGACCAAAATCATGGTTACCTTCCGTAATCTTCGTAAAAGCTTTTGTCTCAATGTCAAAGATATATACATGCTTACGGTCTTCGTTATAAATGCCAACTCCGTCACCTTTATAGCGAAGTCTAGTAATTACTTTTACATCACTTTTTTCTTCTTTTTTCTCTTCTTCTTTGTCAGTTGTAAGCTTCAACTCACCTGAGACTGTTAGAGCAAGTTGACTACCATCTGGAGACCAAACAAACTCACCAACACCTTGTTTTACATCTGTTAATTGAACAGCTTCACCACCATCTACAGGTAGGAACCAAACTTGATTTTTTCCTGTACGGTTTGAACGGAACGCAATTGTCTTTCCGTCTGGTGACCATTTCGGAGCTACATCTTTTACTAATTGATCTTTTGAATAGTGTGAGGTAAATTGTCTACCTTCCCCCTGTAAATCAGTTACATAGATATAAGAATAGTAACCATCTTTTTCTTTATCTACATGAGTTAGGACATAGGCAGCTTTGTCTTTGTTAGGAGACACTACAGGATCTCCGACAAATTTAAATTTAACTAAGTCTTCTGCTGTAATTGGACGTTTTGTCAATTTACATTCCTCCATTATGTATATTCGTTCTACCATTCTATTTTAACATTTCGGTGGGCGAAATAAAATTAAAATGTTTCAGTATTATCAGAAAAAAGAAGGGTGCTTGAAGTGATTGTGGTAACGCGAACTATTTTCGGGGACATACGTTCCGTTATTTTCTAATAAAATGCCTATTTTTCGATTTCGAGGACAGTGTGTCCTCTTGGGGGGAGCGCATGGGTTATTGAATTATTTCAAACGAATCCAAATAGAGTTTCGAAGTGTTGTAAAATGTTTTTAGAGAAAAAAGAGGTGCTCCATGGCACCTCTTTACTCGACTATACTCGTACTTGTTCCTCAATCATTTCCTTTTTATCATTAAAAAGAGAGTTACTCAACATTAGACCAATTCCTAAGAAAAATAAAAAGGCACCGCTAACAACAAATAAGGCCACCACACCAAACATTTGGACGAGAACGCCACCAATGATGGGGGGGAGAAGGACCGTTAAACTCAAAATAGAATTGACAATTCCAGAAACACGACCGACTTCCGATTCGGTTGTTTGAGTTTGGATCAGGTATTGTAACGTTATTGATAAAAGCCCAACACCTAAACCGATCATAAAACCTAGCAACACTGGTAAAACGAGTGAAAAACCTTCGCGAAGCAAACCGATCCCGCCAAAACCAACCCCCATTAACAGCATACTTAAACCGAATAGTACACCAAAATGCTTTAGGGTTTTATAATTGAGGATCATGATCATTACAAAAGCTCCTAATCCTGAAGCACCCATAAGCCATCCTGTTATCTCGGGTAGGTTAGGCGCAATTTCACGGAAGAAAATAGGAAACTGAATATCTACCATTTGGATTGCAATAAAGCCAATAAAACTAGCTGTTACACTAATTAGTAGTACTTTTTTCTTTATGATTAATTTCCACCCCTGTAACCAAGCTGTCCAAAAACTCTCATCTGAGTCAGTTGACTTAGATGGAACTGTTGTTTGTTTGACCATCTGTTTGTCTAAAAGAATAAACAAAAGAATAAAAGCAGAGATGGTAAATGCAATCGCATTAATGAGAATACAAATTTTCGGAGAAACAAAGCTTATCAGTGAGGCGCCCATAAATGGGCCGATGATTTTTGATAGCTGATTTACTGACCCGTTTAGTGTAATTGCTTTCATGATCAGTTGTTCTTTCACGACTAGTTTGATAAGACCTTGCTGCGCAGGGCCGTGTACGACGTTCACCGTGGAACGTAATGAAAGGATTAGTAAAGCTAGCCACGGATTATTAGTAAAGAATAGGAAAAACGTTAGTGCTGCGGTTACGAAATCAGAGACCATCATAATTTTTACTTTATGGATCTTGTCAGTAAGTACGCCTGCAAACTGTCCAAGAAGTACCTGTGGTAATGCATACGCGACAGGTATTAAGGCAATCATCATAGGATTTACTTGCCATACATAGCTAAATAGAATAAGGACGGCTACAATATCAAACCATTGCCCGAGCATCGATACAGAATATGATGCAAATAATTTCATGAAGACACGATTTTGCCAAATGGTTTCTTCTACTTGAATGTGATCTTGCTGCATTTTATACCTCTCCTACAGATCCAATTTTATACAATTATATCGCGGAATGTACATCGCAAAAACTTTCTCTAGACTGATTTCGTCTCAGTCTCAGGTTGGATCTATAAAATAGAGATACCCGTACAATTATATAACTTTATGAACTAGGTCACCATTGAAATAATGGTTTAGTTATTTCTTAAATTTTGAAACTAATATTTAACTCTAACGTATAGTTAACTAGAATTATTTTCATAGGAGGGAAAACAATGTACGAATATAAATTTGTGAAAATTGACCTTACGACGTGGGGGAGTAAACCAAAAGAGGACTATCAAGCTATTATTACGGAACATGCAAAAGAGGGTTGGAGATTTATCCAAATATTTGCACCAGCAACGTCTGGATACGGTGCTGCTTCATATTTTGAGATTATCTTTGAAAGACCGAATTAAGTAATCATCTAGTGGTGTCACCTTAATTAGTAAGTTTAAAAAAACTAGAGAAGATGACTTCCATTGGCACGTGCTTTATTGAGACACAGAACAGCCCAACCCAACCACTTACTGGTTGTGAAGTATGGAAGTGTATACACTTATTTTAGGCAAATGTATGTAATCAAAAAATTATTCTTCCACTCTGGCAACACCCAAAGCTAGATGTTGCCAGAGAAGCTCTTCCGCTTTCTCGACTAATTCTTTTGGACATTCTACAACTAATATCACTTCTGAATTTTTTCCTTTTAGAACTCTTGCCCTTTTATGGATGACTTTAAAAATGGTGTAGTCGATTATGAAACCAAGTAAAAAGCCGACTGCTGCCCCAATTAAACCCCAATAGATTGGTCCCCATTCTAAAACAAAACCTACACTTGCTCCAATTACAGAAAAGGCAGTTCCTAGAGCGGCACCCTTATCAAATAAACTAATGCCGTCTGCACGGTGAAGTGTATCAAACAATCGCCTATCTTCTACACGGTTAAAGAGCGGTACAGCAAGGATACACTCTTTTTTTACGCCTATTTTTTCTAAGGCTGAAATAGCTAATTCAAGATACGATGAGTGCTCAAATGTAGAGAAGATTTGCATTTATTTCACCCCATCTACTGAAATTGGAATTTTCACACGGTATTGCTGATATTTTTCCATTAGAAATTTCCGCTGTTCACTTTCAAATAGTTTGTTATTCTCGACAGTGTTTACGTAGGAATCATATACACTGAAACCTACATGCGAAGGAATAAACAACAACCACTGCGGATCCATAACTTGTGTTGCTTGAGTGATTTCCCCTAAAAAAAGATAATGGAATGCAACTAAAATCCCTGAAAAGTAAACAAATAAAATCATAAAAGCCATGGTAAAGATTGCGGTAACTACTCGATGTATATAGAGCTGACCTAACCCAGGTGTAAAAAGAGACCAAATTACTGCCATGAGCGGTCTTCTTTTATCTAAATAATTTATTTCTAAAGCACCAATTGTATATGTATTGAAATTAGCATTTTCGTGTTCTGCTAATAAAAAAACTTTATTCATATCAACTGAGGTACGATAGCTGTCCCATATACCATAGATATAAACGGGAATATACAAAAGCATCCATCTTGGTTCAAGAACTGCTTTTGCCATTTCAATATTCCCTGTAAAAGAGTAAACCATTGCTTGATTTATATTTGCCATATTATTAACAAAGATTTCCCATATAAATAATGCATACCCTCTTAGATATTTCGATAAAAGTAGGTGACCGAAACCAGGAAATGCAGCTGACCACCATGCGATGATGTATGGATTTCGTAAATGTAGTTGAGTTGTCCCAAGAGCACTTACATGGGCTTTAAACCGACGTTCCGTATTGGTAGATTTGAAATTATCCAAATTGTTATCGCCTCAATTGTTTTTTAGAAACTTTTACAATATTTAGCATGTAACAGATTGAGAAATATTATTCATATTTATAAGCTAGTAGGTTCACTAGTCACAAAGAGGGACTCTTTTCTGTTAAAATAGAATTTTTCCCTTTCACGAGCTTTAACGTCGCTACGATAAGAAAACTAACAATGACTAGTAACAGCCATGAACTTACCTTACTTAGATGAACAAGACTCCACACTTCAGTTTGGTTTGGATATTCCCAAGCGCCAAAGTACGTTGCGATATTTTCAGCTATCCAGATAAAAAATCCAATCAGGACAAAAGAGAGTGCAAGTGGCATCCGATAACGAGTTCCATTCACCTCGTATGTAACCCATGATTGCCAAAAGACAATTATGACAAGTGCAGATAACCACCATCGAACATCAATCCAATAATGGTGGGTGAAAAAATTTAAATAAATCGCAGCAGCTAAAGGTACGACGATTAAAAAAGGAGGCCACTTAACAAGTTCCACATTTAGCCTTCTCCATGCCTGACAAAGGTAACTGGCAACACTTGCATACATAAAACCACTATAAAGAGGTACGCCAAAAAATTTAGAATACCCTTCCTCCGGATAGGACCAGGATCCCATATGTACTTTGAAAAGTTCGAGAGCAAGCCCAATTATATGAAATAATGTAATTACCTTTAGTTCATCTTGTGTTTCAAGTCCGGAGCGCACCATCCACCACTGCATCAGAAGGCAGATGACGAGAAGCCAGTCATACCTAGGTAAGAATGGAAGAGGTACGAGCTGAGTCAGGGCTAAAGAAGCAAAAATAACAACGGGAAACAAGCAAGAGAGTGCTTGCTCCCAGCCGAAACGAAAAAGTTGTTTTAGTGCTCTAGTCATGAGTATCTTCATCACTTTGGTATTCTAAAATATCGCCAGGTTGACAATCTAATGCTTTACAAATTGCCTCTAAAGTTGATAAACGGATCGCCTTTGCCTTACCGTTTTTTAAGATTGAAAGGTTGGCCATCGTAATTCCAACCCTATCAGAAAGTTCTGTTACGCTCATTTTCCTTTTAGCCAGCATCACATCTATATTGATAATAATTGCCATGTTTTCACCTCAGACCGTTAAATCATTTTCAGATTTTATATCAATTGCTTCTTTAAGCAGTTTTTGAAGAACAGCAGCAAAGACTGCAATGACCATTGAAGCAAAAATAATTACCATTCCGATGACTATGATCCCTGGGGCATCATCTATTTCCGCAACGAGATAAAAGAGTGGCATGCCTAATACATAGAAGACACTAATTAGGATTGCACAGTTCTTAATCGTTTTTAAAGCTCTAACAGATAGGTCTGAAAATGCTTTGTTCTTGTCAATATAGCTTAAAAGTTTAAATGCTTGATATAGAGCGAAATAAAATGGGATCGCCGTTCCATAAAAAAGTGCGAAAACGAAATATTTTATTAAAGGAAAGGTAGGAAGCAATTCTGCTGAAAAATTCGCGATGTTAGGAACCAAGAAAATGCACAAAGCTAGAATTGGAATACCAATAAGAATGACAGCTATCTTTAAAAAGAGCGTTGACACTTGTTTCATAAAAAGCACCTCACATATGTAGTTTCAATTTGAATTTACCACACTGTTTATCGTTTTACAATAAATATATATTGTATTTAATTACATTATTATTGTTATAGATTAATAAACGTGTAAAAGAAGACATTGATATAAAGGGTCAAAAACAAGTAAAATGGGAGAAGAAACTAGGTTAATGAAACGTGGGGGTTAGTTGAAATGAGTGTAGAAAATGAGTTTACTTTTCTCATTGATTATTTCTTTTTAGAAAAAGTACCAGTAAACATATATGAAGGGAAAAGTGGTTATAACAATACCACTCGTTACCTCAACCGAAATAATCAAACATATATTTTACGCATCTATGAAACACATAACGAAGAAGCGAAAGTTAGGCTAGAACACGAAGTTTTACTAAAGCTGAGTAGGCTTTCGGATCTTCCGTTTAAGGTTCCAGTACCTGTGGTAAAAGAGGGGAATTCTCTAGTTCAATTACCTTCAAAAAAAATCGGCTGTATTTACCATTATATTGAAGGGGACAACCCGGTTTTTAATAATGAAGATGTCCTTTTTTCTTTTGGCCAAAGTGTGGGGCACTTATTAAACGCATTACAGAAGGTAGAAATAAAACAACCGCTCGTATATCGTCCATACTATGAAATTGAACATACGCATCCCAAATGCCCAGTAAGTAAAGTTTTGGAGTGGTGCAGTAACCCACCTGATTTTTTTCAAGGATATAAAAGTGAACTTGAAGGGATTTCAACAATGCTGATGAACTTCCAGGCGAATATCCCGTTTCTCAAGAGTCTTCCGCATCAAATCATTCATGGAGATTTAAATGCATCTAATGTACTCGTTGGTGCAGATCAAACAATTAACGCCATTCTTGATTTTGAATTTATTACTGAGGATCTTCGAGTCATGGAAGTGGCTGTATGTATGTCAGATATGATTTCCCAAGACACCATAGAAGATGGATATTTAAAACAGATCCGTCATTTTTACGCGGGCTTCTCGACAACGATGAGTTTGTTAGCATCTGAAATTGAAGTGTTGCCAATCCTTGTACAACTGAGAAGGTTAGATGTGTTTATTCATTTTTTAGGAAGGTATCTAGACGGGATTGACGATCCTTCTGTACTTAAAGAGCAAATAACAAAAACAGCTGCTTACCGGTATTGGATTGATGATGGTGGGCAGAAATTACTACACATGGTGTCGGAGCTCAATGAAGCTTACTTTCAACCATTAGGACATAAGTCTGACTGAAAAAAATCCTGAATAGCTCAGAGCGAATGCTTTGGGCTTATTTACATTTTAAGAAAGTATATATTTTGAACGTAAAAATTGTCTAGCTCCATGCGCCATCGGCTCGTGGTCAAATGTTCTGCCCGATTAAAAGTGAAAGAGCGCACTTTTTATCGGGCGGAACGTATGTTTGTCTCCGATAGGCGGGCGCATTGCGCTTTTCTTATTATGTGTGAATATATCTTCCCTAAGCGCATAATGTCATAGTGTGATAGTCCTGATTTCGGCTTAGCAGTAACTAAAACGGGTAATTAATTTTAGATTTTTATTATTAGGGTATTAAATTAGTACTCGGTGGCACAATTTTTCCGACCTTTGAATGATTGTTAACTAAGTAGGAATTTGAAATAATTTTAAGAAGGTTATTCCTAGGTTGAATGGTTTGAGGAAAAGAGTCTAAATAATTCACTTGGGGGAAGGAAACACATGACATTAGAAAACGAACTTATTACAAAAAAGTACTTTGAAACATTACTAACCGATCAAACTGGAGATCACCCGGGACAATTTCTCGGTAGTTTATTTATTGACCAACAAAAGCATGAACAGGCTGACCTTTCGGATATTCGCTTTTCACAAGGGGAAGTATATTTTCGTGACAAAGACTTTGAAGCGGCAATCTTCAAGTGGGAGAAGGTTGAGAATAGTTTAGAGCAATGGGCTAGAAAAAATATGGGAGATGCTTATTTTGAACTTGGGTTATTTTCCAAGGCAATTGAACTATATAAGTCAGTAGCGACGGAGAGTGTAACTTTAAAATCAGAAGTTGCGTTAAAGCTCTTTTCTATCTACAAAGAACAAGAAAAACTTGACTCAGCTGCGGATGTGATAAAAAAAGCAGTGTCCTTAAATCCTGATTACCCTTATGTAACAGAAAGTGCTCGGAAATTTTTTGAAGAGCATCGTGACTGGAGTAGTGCGATTGAACTAGCCGTAAATGAGGCAATCCGAACAGAGCGTTTAGAGTGGTTTGAGGTAATGAACTTTTATGTAGACGAAGGGTTAACGAAACCAACGCCCCCCGATTATTTTACAAAACTTCTAGTGGTGTTATATAACGTCAATCATCGAAGCTTTGAAAAACTAGTAGTTTCGCTTTGGGAAAGTTATAAGGGAGAGGAATCCTATTTTTCATGGGTCAGGGAAATTGATCGGTTATTTTTACAGCTAGAAATAAATCCTTTGGACACGTGGGAGGGTATGTCAGGAAAGTATCATGAGACATACTTGGAATTGATCAACGGAGACTTTCTCATTCATGAAATTTCGGATATGATACCAACCCTACTAACGAATTGGTTAGAAGTAGCATCTTCTTCACATGATGTGTTAGCGGCGAGCTCAGTCCTTGCTTGGAATGAGACATTTGAAGAAGCGATAAATCAAAAGACAATAGATAAAGCTGAACACATAATCAAACATTCACTTCAAGAAGACACTAACCTCCAACAAAGTATCAAACTTTTTAAGGATATCGTTAAGTGGTCAGACTCATTTGAACTAGACATTCATGTAGACCAACGCTTGAAGTGGTTTGTCGAAAAAGTTTGTGATTTACAAACAAGCCCTATCTTACTTGGCGGCATGAGTGGGAGTGGCAAAACATCGGTGATTGACTCTTTGTTAGGATGTAGCAACGTTTCAGCGCCACTTTGCCCAGCCGTTTTTTATGGTTATGGAAGAGAAACAGAAATCTATGAAATTACGAATCAATCAACTCAACTGATATCTAGTCTTGCAGAATTAAAGGAGGATTTGCCAAAGTCATCGATTGTTGACGTTCGATTTCCAAGCAATTTTCTACTAGATCATCAGATTTCAATGGTCGATATTCGTGATTTTGACCAAAAGGAAGAGCTATCCTTTATACGTCTAGCAGATGCTCTGTTATATGTATTGCCGGTAACGACTGTTTTTACAGCTAAAGACCGTGAACGATTAACGAAAATTCAAGAAATGATACCGGTGCATTTCTTACTATTAACGGATGCTATTTTTTACGAAAAAGATGCCTCGGCACTGGCTGAAAAAATTCGTTCGCGAATGCTAGGGTATTTCCCTAAAGCAAACATTACGATCTATTCAAAACACGATACGAGTAGCAGGCAGATGGAAGAGATGTCTAGCTTTATTCAAACAGCTGTAAAGGGAGCGCTGAGTACGGAAAAAAGAAACGAAAAACTATTATTTTTCGTTCGTGAAACTCTCGCTTACCTGTTAAAGAAGCGTGTCGAGACAGAAATTGATTTAACTGAAACAATTAGGTGGAAAGAGGATATGGTTTCGAAGCTCCATGCGGCTGTTCATCAAGTAAGTGATTTGGAAAAAGAAAAAAACGAAGTCCTTCAAACGTCATATCGAAAAATGAAAGAAGATATGAAGCAGGAACTAAAAACCAATATTCCGAAGTTACTTAGCGATTGTTCCGCTCTAGTGAATGAAGAAAGGGACTTTCAAACAATCCATATTGACCTCAACGAACAAATGAACGAAAGAATTTATCAGTATGTTCAACATACTATTTTACCTAGATATTCGAAGGAGATCGCTATTTGGCTCGAAAAGTGTACAGAGGAATTATCACTTAGTTCAAACTTCTTAAAGGAAATGGCTGAAGGCTTTACTACCATGTATAAAGGACAGCACTTTAGTTTCGATTGTGACTTTCAGGTGTTAGATGATTGGAAGAGAGACTCTCACCGGTTATCTAAAGGAGTTCGTCTCGACAAAATGAATATCATCAACCGCTATACTCCTTCTCAATTGGTATTAAAGAGCGCTGGGAAACTATTAGGAACACTTTCTAACAAAACTATGTTATGTAATCTTTATCAAAAACTTATTGAAAAAGAGGATTTTGAGAAAATTGCAGGAACGATTACAAATCAATTCATGATCCAATTTGAATTGTTTGAAAAAGGGATTGAACGTGATATTTCCATGTTCTTTAGTCAATCATTTCAAGTTTTACATGAAGTGATCGAAAACGAACAGCAAGATATTCAATATAAGAAAGATGCATTGCAACGCCTGAAATCAAACCCTGAAAAGTATCTTGACCCTATTATGCTTTTCAATGTAAGACTACTACAATATGACCTGCTTCAGAGAAAAGCTACGGTAAATCCATCCTATGTGTAAGTGAGAAGGGGTTGTCTTCATGACAACTCCTTGTTTAATAAGGGTGAAAACTGGTAAGAAAGAAGATGATAACATTTTTTCGAGGGTGATAGATTGCTTAACCAATGGTACCTATATTTTCTATTAGTATTCTTTATTTTACATATTCCGAAAGTTAATTTGTATTTTGCCGCTTTAAATACGATGTTTCATGAAATGGGACATGCGATCGCTTGCCTATTATGTAAGGGACGAGTTATTAAGATCTCATTATTTCCTAGTACTGAAGGTCAAATTATTACGGCTTCAGGGAGTTGGATTAGTAGAGTGTTCATCTCATATGCTGGGTATACTTTCTCGCCACTTGTTGCTTACGCGTGTTTTTATCTAATTGGCGAAGGTCTGTACCTGGAATTGTTATATGGGTTTATTGGAGTGGCGATCATTAATTTAGTACTATGGGTGAGGAACCTATACGGTGTATTTTGGCTGACAACGTTTATTGGCCTATGTTTGCTTTTCGTTTATCTAGGACATGTGGGAGCTATTGAGATATTTGTCCAATTTTTAGCAGCGTTACTACTTGTGGAAGCAGTACGCTCGGCGTTTATTATTTGTTACTTAAGCTTCCGCGATCGAAGGCAAGCAGGCGATGCCACAAGCTTAGCGAAGAGTACATTTATTCCGGCTTTTATCTGGGGAACATTATTTTTTGTTCAGTCGATGATGGTCGCGTTTTGGATCCTTCGTTCGTTTGTCGCGTAGAATGTCAGTCTAGTCCGGGGAGGATTTGGCGGACGTACGCTCCGCTATTTTCTCGAAAAAGGCCGTTTTTGAGATTTTGAGGACATATGAATTTAGAATAAAACCCCTATAACGAACATCATAAATGGATATGATGATAACAATCCCTTATTTCCTCAAAGACAGCTGGAAAATAGGCTTTTTACCTAAAATAAGGGCCTCTGTGTCCTCGAAAGTTAGAAAATCAAGAAAAGTGGCAAAATAACGGAATGTATGTCCGGAGCGACCGAGCAAGGTTGCGTAATTTAGCAGGTGGAACTCCTGCTTGGTAAGACTCTAACCAAGTCGCCAATAGCGAGTCTTGGACTCACGGGGGTAACCGACGTGGGTTAAGCGTAGACAGCCAGGTAGTAGGCCTGAAAGTGATTGAGCCCCGAAATTAGTTCAAATTTAGAGAGGCCGACAGTGTCGGACAACTGGAAGGCAATATCTTATGTTACCGATATGGTGAGGAACATAAAACTCTCTCGGGGTCGAAGAGCCAGGCATGCTTCACAATGATTACGTGGCAACTCGGGATATCCTATATGTTCTTTCTTCACTTGAAGAGAGTATGGTTGAACAAGCGATACAAAGTAAGGAAACCAAATGACTATAGGAAGTCGGATGACTGTATAGTACCAATGAATGCGGGTAACTCTGCACGAGGAAAGACAGTCACCTGAACATTACCCTAACAAGGGACACATTTACTACACTCGGAGGTAGAAGTAGAATGGAAACAAAACTTATTAGGATAGCAGAATTAGCTAAGGAAGATCCACAATTAAAATTCACCTCTTTAGCACACCTTTTAGATCACGAATTTCTGAAAAGCTGCCATCAAGAACTACCAAGTAATAAAGCCACAGGAACTAACGGTACAACGAAAGAAGATTACAGTGAGAAAGTGGATGAAAACCTAACAGATCTGATTACACGAATGAAAACGAAAAGCTACCAACCAGTTCCTGTTAGAAGGACTTATATCCCAAAAGAAAAGAACAAGAAGAGACCTTTAGGTATCCCAGAACATGAAGACAAAATTGTTCAGAAAGGGATGGCAAAGATCTTAAATACAATCTATGAAAGTGATTTTCTAGACTGTTCTTTTGGATTTCGCCCAAGTAGAAACTGTCATGATGCGCTAAAGATCTTAAATGTGTATATTGAGGAACGGAAAATTAGTTACATCGTAGATGTTGATATCAAAGGATTTTTTGATAACGTAGACCACCATTGGATGATGAAGTTTTTAGAACATCGTATTGCAGACCCAAGCTTCCTACGTATAATCGGTAGATTTCTTAAAGGTGGTTATATGGAACAAGGGAAATACTTTAAGACGGACAGAGGGACTCCTCAAGGGGGTATCATCTCGCCAATTCTCGCGAATATTTACTTACATTATGTACTCGATTTGTGGTTTGAAGTACATGTGAAGAAACATTGTAAAGGACAGGCTTACCTTGTTCGTTATGCCGATGATTTTGTGTGCTGTTTCCAATACAAGAATGAGGCGGAACAATTCTATGACGTGCTAAAACTACGTTTAGCCAAATTCAATTTAGAAATAGCAGAGAACAAAACGAAAATAATTCCTTTTGGGAGATTTGCGACTAGTAACTGTAAAGATAAAGGTATAAGCAAACCTCCAATATTCGATTTCTTGGGTTTTACGCACTATTGTGGCAAGAGCAAGCAAGGAAAGTTTAGAGTGAAACGTAAAACAAGCAAGAAAAAGATGCAGGCGAAACTAAAGGAAAGCAAAGAATGGTTTAAAACCAATCGACATCAGAATATGGTGGAGCTTATTGACCGACTCAGACGCTCTTTAAATGGATATTACAATTACTATTGTATTACTGATAACACAAACAATGTAGCTAAATTCGTAAGAGAAATTGTGAAACAGTTCTTTAAATGGATGAACCGCCGTAGTCAAAGGAAATCATTTACGTGGGAAAAGTTTCACCTACTACTCAGGAAATTCCCACTACCTAAACCTAAAGTTAAAGTTAACATTTATGATTTAAGAGATCACATTAGCTATATTTTGTGAATGATGTTTAGGAAGAGCCGTGTGCGTTAATTGCGCCCGCACGGATCTGTGAGGGGGTAGGGTCACAATCCTGAGAGGAGAGGACCCATCCTACTCGACTGAACAATCGGAGTGAGAGAAAATCTGCGTACCTCAATAAAATAACGATAAAGGCTACCTAGTGCATGGGTAGTCTTTTGTTTGTTTCACTTAAAATCTATGTGGAAATATATCAAACTATGATTTATTTTGTCGAACTATGTGGTAAACTAACTGTAGCTTGGTAAGGTCATATCCAAGCCAAATAAAATAACTTCAATGAAAAGGCAAACTTACTGAAAGGTGAGGACGCAAAGCTTCGGACCTACTGGTTGTTGTGCCAACCTATGGTGGCCGAGTTACCAAGGAAATAGCGGTTAAGGTATTTCGTTGGAGATAGCTTTTTTTCTTATTGGTGGAAAAAATGGAGGAATTATATGCTAACAACAAATAGGCGTTTGATCTTACTTCTATTTACAGCCATTATCTTTTTATATTATGGGTGGTCTTTCTTATTTTCAGAAGAGGCATTTAGGAGATCGATTGGAGCAAGTATATTTTCTATGGTTACAGGAATGATTACCCTTGTCTTACTACTAAATGTTGTTAAAAAGTCTTCTTCGGGTAGTAAAAGGAACTTTTGGTTATTACTAGGGACTGGAGTTTTCCTTAATATCATCGGAAACGTCATCTTCTTATTTTCTATCATTAATCAGGGCTTCGTGTCAGTATATGATTTTTCATTCTTATTATGGTTAGGTGCTTATATATTCTATTTAATGGCTTTGGTACAAAAAACTAAAAGCTTAAGTAATTCTACGGCTAATAGTCCATTTACATTTAATATCATTGTGTTTATGACAGTATCTGTAACAATTAGTATCCACTTCTTGATTACACCTATTTGGTTACTATCTGAAAACTCATTCTTTCTAACAATGATTGGGCTATTTTATACAATTACAGACTTAAGCATCTTATTCCTTATTACGTATTTATACTATCTTTCTAAATCTAGTAAGGAACGACCGATGATAGTATTGCTTATTTTTGGATTTATTTTCCAAATCACTGGAGACTCTGCCTTTTTGTACTTAACGTTAAGAGAGGCTTACCAACATGGGGGTGCTATTGAACCAATTTGGTTACTCGGTCTGATGTTTATTGGGTTAGCTGCCTTATTTTCAGAGGAAACGTCGGTAGAAAATAGCTTGAATAACAGCACTTATTTGGATAATTCAGAGACTGTGTTTCCGTATATAAGCGTTATTATCTTGATGGTACTTGGGATACATAGCTATCATTATGAGTTTAACGCGCTTAGTATTGGTATGCTTCTAATATTTATTATGATTGTTAGCCGTCAGTTTGTGATTATCAGAAAAAATAAGATCTTAATGGATGAATACAAATACTTGGCTTATCATGATTCATTAACAGGACTAAATAATCGCGCAAGCTTCAATGAACAACTTATTCATTATATGGATGAAGCGAAACAAGCTCAAAGTTCAGTTGGGCTACTACTAATTGATTTAGACCGGTTTAAACTTGTGAACGATACACTTGGTCACCATATTGGAGATCGCTTGTTAGAAATTGCAGCACAGAGATTACAGTACGTTCTAAATGAAGATGATGTATTGTATCGTATCGGTGGAGATGAGTTTGTAGTGATTTCACCTAATGCGACTGAAGAGAATTGTATTGAAATATCAGAGACCATTATTAAAGAGTTTCGAGCCTCTTTCATAGTGGACCATCATGACATTTCAATCTCTCCAAGTATTGGAATTAGCTTATACCCTAGGAATGCGGAAGAAAGTCAACAACTATTGAAGAATGCTGATTTTGCAATGTATCTTGCAAAAGGGAATGGTCGAAATAGTTATTGCTTCTTCCATTCAGATTTAAATGATGCTCTTACTAGAAAGGTGAAAATAGAAAATGAGCTACGTAGAGCGATTGAAAGAAATCAGTTGGTCCTTTATTATCAACCAATTGTTGATCTAAAAACAGGACAACCGACCGGGGTGGAAGCACTAGTCCGTTGGTTTCATCCCGAAATGGGCTCAATCTCGCCAGCGGAATTTATTCCAATTGCTGAAGAGACAGGTCAGATTATTCCAATTGGAGATTGGGTTTTAGAAACGGCATGTAAACAAAACCTCGCTTGGCAAAAGGAAGGTTTGCCACCGGTTACTATTTCGGTTAACGTTTCGGTTCGGCAATTCCAGCATACTGATTTTATTGCAAAGGTAAAAAATGTCTTAGAAACAACGGGACACAAACCAGCATTATTAGAGCTAGAAATCACAGAAAGCATTATGCAAAATGTCAATGAATCTATTAACATCTTAAAACAACTGAAAGACATTGGCGTCAAAACGGCAATTGATGATTTTGGAACCGGGTATTCCTCACTGCACATTTTGAAAAAGTTGCCCATTGATACGATCAAGGTTGACAAGCTGTTTATTGACGACATCACAGACGAAGCAAATCAACCAATTGTAAAGACGATCATCGACATCGGTGCTAACTTAAACCTTCGAGTCATTGCAGAAGGGATAGAAACTATAGAACAAGCAAACATACTCACTCAGTATCAGTGTCATTTTGGACAAGGCTATCTATATTCAAAACCAGTCCCTGCAGAGATGGTGCCTGGCACCTTTCGTGGACAAATTAAATAGAAAGTCCACGTTAGATGGACAAACGGAGGAAGGAACAAACAATGTTTGTTCCTTCTTTTTAATTTGTTGAGCCTTTATGCACCATATCTTATAAATAGTTAACTGAAATTTCCGAAAATCTGTTACTATGAAATTAGTAAAATAATATAGGGAGGTTGAAATAAATGAGCTATATTGAAATAATCCACGAACATGAAGCAGAAGGGAAATTAAAAGAGCTATACGAAGGAATGGGGAATAAAGTAGCCAACATCATAAAGGTTCATAGCTTATTTCCTGATTCTATGGAAACACATCTTGCTTATTATAAGACGATTATGTTTAAGAAATCGCCTTTAACTAGAGCACAGCGAGAAATGATTGCGACTACAGTGTCTGCTGCTAATCACTGTCATTATTGAATGGAACATCATGGGGCGGCGCTCCATTTACTTACGAAAAATGAAGAGTTGGTTGAAACATTGAAAAGAAATTATAAGGAAGCAAATGTTGATGAAAAAACGATGGCAATGCTTGATTATGCTGTGAAACTAACAGAAAAACCAACGAATATTAAGGAAGCTGATGTTACATTACTAAAAAACATCGGTTGTAGTGATCGTGAAATTTTGGATTTATGTCAAATTACTTCTTATTTTAATTTCGTCAACCGCTTAGCAGAAGGCTTAGGGGTGCAGTTAGAGGATCATTAAATAAAAAGGATGATTGTCATGCTATTACACAAACTTCCGACGTTTACGTTAACAGATCTGAAAGGGGAACCATTTTCAACTGACGATTTACTTGGAAAAAAAACGCTTATTTTTATGTGGGCTTCTTGGTGACGTTGCCGTGAACAGCTTCCAGGTTGGGAGCAGTTCCTCGCAAGATATCAGGATCAATCGTTTCAAATTCTTTCAGTCTCAGTAGATATCCAAGGTCCAGAAGTAGTAAAGACTTATGGAGAAGGTTTTTCATTTCAAACGGTTGTTGATCCTGAGAATAGTCTTGCCAATTATTTTAACTTTACGATTGTTCCAAATGGGATCTTTATTGATGGGACAGGCATCATTCGAATGATTAAACAAGGCTTTCATGTATCCAACGATGCACATATTTTAGGTTTGCAAAAATTAATAAATAATGAAGTTGAAACAGTAGTCTTAGATGACGCTTATTTTGAACCGAAAGGACCATCCAAGTTAGAGCTAGAATTATCAAACGTAAAGTTTAAGCTTGGATTAGAATACTTAAAACAGGAGAGAAAAGAAGTGGCGTTACGAGAATTAGACGAGGCACTTCACTACAATCCAGACATTTTTTTAATTCGCAAACAGCGGTGGTTTATCCGTTATCCTGAGAAATTCACACCTACGATCGATATCGAATGGCAGCAAGAGCAGTTGCAGAAAGAAAAACTTGCTGAAGCTGATGACTGTGGAACTGAAGGCTGTAAAATTCCAGGAACAAAGTAAATGAAGGTGGTCAACGAGAGTTTGTTGACTACCTTTTGGTGTGTATATGGTTTAATATTTTGAATTGACGTTAAACAAATAGGTAGTTTCATATTTGACCTTTCTGTGAAGAGAATTTATGAAGGTATTGTGTAATTGTTAACAAGAAAGGAAATGCCAATAAGTTAAATGGTATAATTATATAAAACAAAGGGGTGATTTTTTATGAAATTTAGACTCTTTGCAGTAACTTTTTTGGTGGTAACACTATTAATGGGCTGTAATAGTGGAGATAACAATGAAGCTAGCACAGAAACAGTTAATGAAACAATAAATATTAAAGAATTGGTGAATGATTACAGTTTTGGCAATCAATCAGCCCTTAAAGCCTCAATCACATCACAGCAACTTTTTGTGACAGAAAGCGCAGGAAGTGAGATAATCTATGACCTACCTGCCAACGAATTTTTTGTTTCAATTGCTCCTTTTATCAATGAAACCCATCCTTGAACTAATCATAGCTTGACAGGTTGTCAAGGAGAAATGGTTGAAGTTGAATTTGAAGTATACATTGTAGACAATGACGGCAATGTGTTAGTTGACGAAAAGTTAATTTCACAAAGTAACGGATTTATTGACTTTTGGTTACCAAGGGACAAAACGTTTAACATAACAATTAAGCATGACGGTAAAATGGTAGAGTCAGAGTTTTCTACTTTTGAAGATGATGGCACTTGTATAACAACCATGCAGTTAACTTAGAAAAAGCACCTGTTAGGTGCTTTTTTTGTTTGGCTGGTGCAAAAAAGCTGGCAGTTACAGCGCTCATAATTTCAATCAAATTTCATCACAAATTCATATTGATTTCATACAGACATCTTATACTTTCCTCATACAGAAGTTTGGTGAACCATTTAACCCTGTTCGACTAGTTTAATAATTCAATAAGGAGTAGATGATCATGAATGATTTTCATTATGAAGAAACAAGACAAAAAAGAACATCAACAAGTAAAAATAATTTACTAGTTTCATTCTTCAGTGCCGTTTTGGGAGCTGCTTTTGTACTAGCATTACTACCAACGTTAATTAGTGTAGGATTTATCTCCTTTGAAGATACTATCGAAAGCATGACAAGCGAAACGACGCAAACAACGATTCCTGAGCTCGTACCCGTATCGAACACGCCTTCAGATCTAAATTCAATATTTATCGAGGCCATTGAGAATGTATCACCAGCAATTGTAGGAGTTGTTAACATTCAGCAAGGAAGAAATATGTTCTCGAGAGATCTGCAAAATCAGGAATTAGGAACGGGTTCCGGGGTCGTTTTTGAAAAAAAGGATGGAAAAGCGTATATTGTAACAAATTCACATGTTATTGAAGGAGCAACTCAAGTAGAGGTTGTTTTAAAGGACGGCAATCGAATGACTGCTGAGGTAATAGGAGACGATCCGCATACTGATTTAGCGGTAATTAGAATTGATGATTCCTATGTTACTCACGTTGCTGAATTCGGGGACTCATCCGAGTTACGTGTTGGTGAGGCGGTAATTGCGATTGGAAATCCGCTCGGATTACAATTTTCTCATTCAGTTACCCAAGGAATTATTAGTGCAACAGAAAGAACAATCCCATTGAATAACCTATGGGAATTAACAGTCTTGCAAACAGATGCAGCTATTAATCCAGGTAATAGCGGGGGAGCGCTCATTAATGCGAATGGTGAAGTAATAGGGATTAATAGTTTAAAAATTTCTTATTCAGGTGTAGAAGGTTTAGGTTTTGCTATTCCAAGTGATGACGTTCTGCCAATTATTACTCAATTAAAGGAGAAGGGTAAAGTCGCTAGACCATTTATAGGTATTGAAACTATGGATGTAAGTGATGTTCCAGAATTTTACCGACAGGATTGGTTAGGGGAAGCAAAGGGCATAAATGAAGGGGTTATAATTAATGGAATAGTTCCAGACTCTGCTGCCCAAGCTGCAGGTTTAAAAGAAGGAGATATTATTGCTGAGATCAATGGTAATAACTGATGGTCTGTCTTTACGGAAATTCTTATATACCGAAGTTCAAGTTGGCGACACCATTCATATGAAAATCGTCCGTGATGGAGAGCAGCAAAACCTTGAAGTCGTGCTGAAATAGGTAAGGTGTTTGACACCAATGAAAGTTCACTTTCACCTAGTTAAGGTGTCAGACACCCTCCGTGGACAATTCAACTAGAAATCCCTCTGGAATGGACAGGAATCGAAAAGGAACAAACGCGATGGTGTTTGTTCCTTTTATCTATTTTCATAAGTTATCAGCATATCCTGAGGTACAGTTTCTACGAGCAAGTTTCATTCTTTTCGAGGTAGCAGTCGTAACGTCTGACTCTTTGAATTCCAACTACTCCCTGAACAAAAGGATTATGTATCTCTCTTAGTCCGTTTATTCTAGCAAGAAAAGCCTCTCTTGGTGAACCAATCCCTAGACATTGGTAAACCAGTTTTTCAAAGCCAAGATTACCACCATGATCTCGGAGCCAGTTCATAACAGTATCAGCCTTCTCCCATTGATCAAGGTTGAATTGCTGAACAACTAATACTGAATAATATCGCAGTTCATCCTTGCAAAAATGTAATTCTGATTTTAATGTTATTCTTGTAGAAGATCCCGAGTAGGTCAATGCTTGCATAGTAAAATAAGGGTGTTCATCATCAGTTACAATGATGGCACCATGACTATACATAGATAAAATTCTCCGTAGTGGTTCAAGTGTACTTGACTCAAAAGGGACAAGATTTGGTATAGGCAACTTTTTCATTCGCTTGTAACGGTGTTGTTGTAGGCCTAATGATTTACCCCATTTTGTATATGCTTCGTCTAGTTTACGTTCGATTGGCTTATGTATTGATAGACTCCTCATCTCATCCTCCCACTATTTAATAGATTTATAGAAAAGTATAGTGGGTTTTCGATACTAAATCTGTTGATTGAAGTCGAAGAATTCTATTTAGTTATAGACAAAATATGCAGAGATAATGACCGAGTTTTTGGTTAATAGTGCCCTGATTGCTACGTGGTCCAAAAAGATAATAGTGTGTGTCGAAAAAACAAACAAAAACATTGTCAATCAATCAGTGAAATGGTCGATTTTAAGTTCTGTGGTTGCCTTTTTATATTAACCACATCTTACAAAAAAAACGTACCAAATCATTATAGAATGGTACGCTTTTTGACATTACGAAGTTTGTTGTAAGGCAAACCGTCGTTGGACGATCTGTAATCGAATGTAAAATCCGATTGCAGCACATGTTAGGCCGAGACTAATGCCAATCCATAAGCCAAATGGTCCTAACCTAGTGAAAGCAGCTAGTAAATAACCAATGGGTATTCCAACACCCCAGTAAGAGGTAAGGGCAATTAAAAAGGGTGCCTTGACATCCTTATAACCCCTAAGGACTCCTTGCAAACCTGATTGTGCCGCATCAGAAAGCTGATATACAATCGCGATAATGAAAAATTGGCCAGCCATCAGAATGACTTCGGTGTCTTTTGTATATAGGGCCGCAATGGACTCACGATAAAAGAATAAAAAGACTGCTCCTATGGCTAGAAAACCAATTCCTCCCCATACCCCTAGGCGTCCATACTGCTTAGCAGCTTCTAACTTTTGTCCACCAACAGAGTACCCGACGACAATCGTTAATGCCATGGAAATGCTCATTGGAATCATAAACATTAACGAAGTAAAACTTAACCCAATTTGATTTGCTGCAATTGTTACTGTTGAGAACATCATTCCAATAAGTAAGGTAACGACTGAAAAAATACTGGCTTCAAAGAAAATAGATAAGCCAATTGGAACCCCAATCGATAGTTGTTCTTTCCAAGCTTTCAGCGAAGGAACAGCCCACTTGACGAAAATACGGTAATGTTTAATCACTTCGATCCGAAACGTCATCCAAACACTAATAATCAAGATAATCCAAAAGGTTATTGCGGTTGCATAACCGGCTCCAATTCCGCCTAAAGCTGGTAAGCCGAAGTTTCCGAAAATAAAGCCGTAATTTAGTAGAACATTAAACGGAACGGCTAACACGGTAATAAACATGGTTATTCTTGTAAATCCTTGCCCGTCAAAAAAGTTTCGAAGAACATTGGCTAAAAATAATGGAATAATTCCAATGGATAATCCAATTAAATAATGAAAAGCAATATGGTGAACACCAGGGTCAAGGTTCATTATGTGTAACACCGGTTCAAGAACAAAACTTCCTACGACTACAACAAAAATTCCTAGCAAGGCAGCTAAGTACAAAGCTTGTGTTACTGAGCTTGCTATTTTATCCTTTTGTCCACTTCCGATATAATGAGCGATGATCGGTGTTACGGCTAATAAAATACCGTTCATTCCTGTAAAGACTGGCAACCATAAACTAGAGCCAATCGCAACTCCAGCCAAATCATTTGTGCCGACACGCCCTGACATCATCGTGTCGACTAAGTTCATCGCGAACAAACTTACTTGTGTCACCATAATAGGCCACAAGATCGAGAGAAATAATCTCATTTTTTTGTTCCAAGTTTCTGCATGATACATATTATTTCCCCCATAACTTATAGAATCACAAATTTAAGCAATTCCATTCCAATAGACAGTCCAACCTGCCTGTAATTTCTTTTCTGTTCTTTCTTTACTACCATAGACTAACTCGACACATATGGAGTCAATGAGCGTTGAAAAAGCCATCGTTGCTGTTAATGGATCTGTCTTCTTCATTTCCTTACTTTCCGCTCCTTGTTCGAAGCGTTGAAGATAAAGAGCATCTACTCGTTCTATATGATCATATAAGTGATGGATTACCTGCTGATATAGATGACTAGGTGGAAAAAAAGACGTCCTTAGCAGAAACTTTTGCCGACTATCATTATGGTAACGGTCAGTATAGTTTCGTAATGATTTCCATAGGTAATCAGATAACGGCTCCTCAAAATGAGTGTGTAAAAATTCCTTTTCCCGTTCATATTCTATCGCAAATGTTTCTGTTAATACTTGTAAAAAAAGATCATCTTTGCTTTTAAAGTGGGAGTAGAGTGATTGTTTTTTTAGCCCGACTTCATCTGCAATTTGTGCTAGAGAAGTTCCTTCATATCCCTTCTCGGCAAATAGAGTAAGAGCTGCTTCTTTAATAAGGTGAGAACTCATTGGTTATTCCTCCTGACGAACGTTCGTAAAAATCATTGTAACAAAGTAACTTTTCTTTTTCAATGTAAAACTCCGAGCATTATGGTTATTTCAAAAGTTGGAGAAACGGCGACTTGATGGAAAAGAGATAGAAACTCATTTTTATATGACACATCCTGTAAGATGATGTTAAACTAAAAAGGAAAAAATCATTACTTATAAAGTTGAGTAGAAGTAATGTAAGGGGGATCGCTATGGATAATTTAAAAGAATTAGCGTATAAAAATTGCGTTGATATTTCAGCTGGGCAGGGCAGGGATGCGATCGCCTACCTTTTACTTGAGGCTAAGAGAAGCTATCAAGAAGACTTAGTTTCTGATGCCAAACAAAGCATGGAAACCGCTCTTGAACTATATAAAAAGTTGGATAAAGAACCCCCTGTGAGTGTACAGCTCTTATTTGGTAACGTTTTAGGAAAAATCGGAGATCTTAAACAAGCGTTAACCATTTTTCATGACCTATATATCAAGCACAAATCCATGACTGCCTTAATAAAATTAGGATATATAAGTATCGATCTTCGTGATTTTTCACTTATAAAACAATATGAAAATGTTTACTTACATCATATTCACTCTTCATTGGTAACTGTGGTGGACAAGCTGCACATGCAGGTGATCGTAAGTTATTTGTATAGTTTTACGGGAAGAGATACGTCTCTTGTACAGGAAATGGTTGACTATCAAAAGGTGAACAGTATGATTTTAAGAGAAAACTTAAAAGTAGGAGACTATATTCGCTGGATTTACAATTTGCATATTCTTCAATTATTAAATAATCGCTCCTGGAATGAACGAGCACAGTTTATATATGAAGCTAAATCACTAGCGGAGCAATACCAGCAGCATGCGTTGTTGACGAATATTTATAACTTGATAGGTATTGGATTACTAGAAGAGAACGTGATTAAAGCGAAGGAATATATGCTGAAATCTAGAGAGTTAGCGATAAAACTTGGTAATAAACAACATGAGATGAACGCCAATACAAATCTATTTATGTTCTATCAATTTTTAGGAGATACTAGCCATGCCTTAGAACTGGCAGATCAAGCTAAATCGTTAGGGAAAACCATTAACTCAAACTTTAATGAGATCAATTTAGTTAAGCTTTATTACTTAATTGAAGACTTTCCACGAGCATTAACGCTAATTAATGAAATAAAGCCTACTCTTAGAAGTAAAAATCTGACCATGACAAGAGTAGATGCATTAATTTATCAATATAAAATTATCTTGAGACAAAGTGACGTGAAAAAAGCGAAAAGGCTTTGGCCTTATTTTGAAAGGCTATGTAAAAAGTATAAGGGTGAGAAAGAAGTAGACCTAATATTACTTCAATGTCAATACTTTGCTGTACTCAAGCAACACGAAGAGACCATTGCTATCTCTACGAAATGTCTTGAGGAAGAAAACATAAGTGTGGAGAATAGGCTCGATTTACTAATGGCACTTTTAAATTCATCAATTGAAATAGGCCAAGATGAAGTCTTTACAAAGTATGTCCAATCCTTTGAAAATCTGGTCTATGACAAAGGTTATCTTGGTTACCTAGGCTATGTCTATTACTATAAAGCTTTATTTTATTTGAAAAATGAACTTTACATCAAAGCAAGGGTTCATTTCATCCGTGCGAAAAGTTACTTTACCAGGGTGAAAAATCTTCTAAAACAAACAGAAATTGATGGCAAGATTGAAACCATTGATCAACGATCACTAGAGTCAAAGCTAGAAATGATGGATCTACTAACAAACTATGAGATCATGTTTGAGAGCATTCGATTAGTTCATTCTGCCAAAGTTCTTGAGGATGTCTGTAAAAATATAACAAAGGTTCTCCATGAAAATCTCTTGTTCGAGCATGTCTATTTTTATTTTCGCATTGATCGAAAGAGAACCAAGACGCTTTCGGTGAATGATAAATTGCAGATTGCAGAAGTAAACAATGAGGTAGTAGATGAAGTCTTGGGAAAGGTGACTCGAGAAAAAAGATCGATACAATTTAACTATGCTATGTCCTATTTTCATGGTTTCCCTATTTTATCCGATGAAAATGAGATTGTATCGATCGTTCTGATTGAAAATCAATCTGTTTTTTCGAAAGAAGGTATTTATTATCTAGAACAATTTTTACAATATATCGCTCCTAAGATTGAAAAGGTTATCTTTAATGAGTTGGTGCATGTAGACGATTTAACGAAGTTATATAATCGAAACTACTTTATGAAACGATTACAAGAGGAGTTTCAAAAAACAACAGATTACCAAGCATACCTCTCGTTTATCATGATTGATATCGATAACTTTAGGTACGTTAACAATCAGTTTGGTCATGCAGAAGGAGATCACATCTTAGAGAAGGTGGCCAAAACCATTCAGCAATCTGTTCGTAGTGGTGATATTGTTGGCCGTTACGGGGGCGAGGAATTGATTGTGATACTGCCTAATACAAGTTCAGAAATTGCCAAGGTTGTAGCCCAGCGCATCTTACATGAAATACGCAAAATTTTTGTCAATGACACGTACCAGATTACAGCAAGTATAGGTGTGTCGAGTGTAGATAGAGACGTGCCGATAACGATCCAGGAACTGATCGACAAAGCGGATCTTGCCGAAAGATACGCCAAAGAAAACGGCAAAAATCAGGTGGTTAGTTATTGGGAGATGTAGGCGTCGCTGTAGGGTTACCTGGAGGTCATACACCTTTCGCGCACAGTTTTTTTAAAAAAGTCGTTGGACTATAATAAAGAAGGAGCAAACGATTTAGTTTGTTCCTTCTTTTATTGTTGTTTTGTATCATACCCCTTTGAAATTTGAGTATCTGTCGGACGTTACTTATTAAGATACAGATGAGGATATTATCAGGATCTTCCCACGCCTCCATAGAGTAGTTCAGATAATGTAAAGAGCGCTGCTGTTGGGACAGAGGCCGTAAATTGAGGAGGGCCAGTGCGGATTGTATCTGTTAAAGCAACCCAAGAGCCAAACTCACCTGCTTGTAAAGAAGGGGGCTTCATAATAAATGTTCCTGATAGTATAAACCGGCGAAGACTAGGGACTATTTCATCAAAAATACTTAATTGACCAGAAAATGAGGCGTAAGGTGAGTCAAAGCTGATTTGGTTAGTAGTCTCGTTCCAAATTCCAGTTATTGGTATAGGTACACCGCGAAAATTAACCGTACCAGTAACTGTGTTATTACTAACATTTTCAATGGTTAAAATCCCTCTTACAATTGCTCTTCCGGCTATATCGCCGAGAATTCCCCAAGTGGCAGGGAACGGTAAAGCGGATGCGGTTTGTTGTGGGTTGGTAAGCATGGTAATCTCTCCCTTAATTCAAATGAAAAGCGAAACGAATAAATCTATAGGAAAGTATATGCACACTTCGTTATATTCGAGACAGTACTCCAATTTTTCTATGATACTGGGTGAAAATTCACCTAATATTTACAATTATTAACGAACCTTCATGTTCACTTCACACCCTCTTTACAATTGATCGTTAGAATTTAGTTTGTACAGGCAAGTACATAGAAAAATTAATTATCTATCTAATAGGGAGAGAGTAATTACATGGAAACTATTAATTTAAATCGTCGTAAGTTTTTAGGCTACTTAGGAACGGGTACAGTTGCATTGGCTGCTGCATCCACAGGTTTAGGTACACTAGCACCGATAGCAGAAGCTGCTCATACAGCAGATCATCTTTTTGCGTATGATGATTTAGGGTTAACACCAAAGGCCAAGCCTCATGCTTTCTTTAAACCGATTATGCCAACTTTAGAAGATGAATTAATTCTTCCGGACGGATTTTCATATGATATCCTAGCAGCTTATGGTGACGTAATTAATCCAAAGGGAGATACGTTTGGTTTTAATTGTGATTTCACAATCTATTTCCCTATAAAGGGTTCAAACGAGAGAGGTTTGCTATGGGTAAACCTTGAGTATATTAACGACAAATACATGAAACAACAATACATGCCTTTATTTATGCCGAATAGTTCTGAAGATACGATGCAACGTTACCATCAAGGTGGAGCGATTATTGAAGTTTACAGGGATAAGAGCGGTAAGTGGAAGATGGATACATCCTCTAAATACGCGAGAAGAATTACTGGTTTTACACCATTTGAATTAACAGGACCTGCTGCAGGTAGCAGTGCAATTGGTGGAAAAACAACTGCCATTGGCACATGGGCAAACTGTTCTGGAGGAATGACATTCTGGAATACGGTACTATCCTGTGAAGAAAACTTTGAAACACAAGCAAGAAAATCTAATTTACCATCAGAACACTATGGTTGGGTAATTGAAGTTGATCCTTTTGATGTTGATGATCAAACCTTTAAACCTCGTAAACATACGGCACTTGGGCGCTTCAATCATGAAAATACATGTATGGGAATTACAAAAAGTGGTCGAATTGCGGTTTATATGGGCGATGATAAGCAAAATGCTTGTGTATACAAATATATTAGTAATGGAAAATATGAGGCTGGTAAAGGCAAAGAGAACTCGAAGTTGTTAGAAGACGGTTCGTTATACGTTGCTAGTTTTGCTCAAGGAAGATGGATTAAACTTGATGCTACGGAAGTTTCAAAAAGAGTACATGATAGCAAGTTCTCAGTTCCAGCTGTGCTTAAAATGAGAGACCAAACTGTACAAAGTTTACGAGCAATGTTCCCAGCTAACGCTACTCAAGCTCATGTGATGGTGAATACTCATGAAGCGGCTATTATTCTTGGTGGAACTCCAACTGACCGTCCAGAAGACTTAGAGATTAGTCCTTTTGATAATAGTATTTTCATAGCTCATACAAACAACGCAGCGCACGGAAATATACACGGACATATTACACGTATTTTTGAAAAAGAAGATGACTTTGAATCAATGGAATTTATGTTTGAAATTTTCGCCGCTGGTGGGCGACAAAGTGGATTTTCTGCACCTGACAACTTAACGTTTGATAGTGATGCCAACCTTTGGGTAGTTACAGATATGTCGGAGAGTAACATCGGTAAAGGAGTGTATGAATGGCACGGAAATAATGGTCTGTTTGTACTGCCAACACATGGTCAAAACACAGGAGAAGCGTTCCAATTTGCTTCAGGACCTGTTGGAAGTGAGTTAACAGGTCCTTGGTTTACTGCGGACGAAAAGACATTGTTCTTAGCTGTTCAACATCCGTCAGCTACTTGGCCAAGACGTAAAGGGGATGTAGATCCGCTTCCATCTGTTGTTGCTATTAACGGATTTAAAGGAAATAACCTCGATAAAGGAAATAACGGGAATAAAGGAAAGAATAAATAGGGGGTAGCAACGGATGTTATCGAATATAGGAATACCAGGGTTAATATTAATTCTTATCATTGCCCTCATAATCTTTGGACCTTCCAAGCTTCCCGAAATTGGTCGCGCGTTTGGCAGAACGTTAACAGAATTTAAGAGTGCCACTAGAGAATTAGTAGCTAGTAATGATGAAGAAAAGGAAGAAAAGAAGAATTAACGGACATTTGAGAAGTAGACAGGGGGACCTAGTCTACTTCTTTTTTATTTAATGTTAACGAAATACTAGCAATATACGATCCTGGAAAAGGAGGGTCCTTTTGTTTACCGAATAAACAGATGATTTTTCTGTTATTAATGTTAAAATAAGGAAAGCAAATTATGCGAGCAATTTTGAATAATCATTTAGGCTTATATGTTTCGTCAGGTACAGGAGAGAAAAGGTATTGCCACTTCGGTCTCTAGAAATTAAATTTTTTGCACATTAAAAACGCCTATAGGAGGTAATAGGATGTCTAACAATATAGTTAACGGAATGTTGGGTTTATGTGTGGCAGATGCTTTAGGTGTTCCGGTTGAATTTCATAATAGAGAGACACTTAGAGAAGATCCTGTCGTTGGTATGCGTGCCTACGGGACACATAACCAACCTGCCGGAACTTGGTCTGACGATACTAGTATGAGTCTATGCTTGGTTGATAGCTTATTAGATGGACTTAATTATGAAGACATCATGAATAAGTTCGTGGAATGGTATGAGGAGGGAAGTTATACTCCTTTTGGGGAGGCTTTTGATATTGGAATTGCGACTAGTAGATCGTTGCAGCGTTATTTGGATGGTACAAAGCCGCTACAATCAGGTGGTACCACTGAATACGATAACGGTAATGGCTCGCTCATGAGAATTCTACCAATTTTATTCTATTTGCAATCAACTTATGGAGATAAGTTTTACGAGCAAGACGAAGCATTTACGATTATACATAACGTGTCTGCACTAACACATGGTCATAAACGAAGTCAGATAGCCTGTGGAATTTATATTACTATTGCAGCAAAAATTCTCGAGGAAAGCGATCTTGCAACAGCTGTTGAGCAGGGAATTGCCTATGCAATGAACTATTACCAAGAACATGGGAAGTTTGATAGTGAAATAGCCTATTTTCAGAGATTATTCAGTGAAGGTTTTGCTAGTCTTCCAGAAGATCAAATTAATAGTAGTGGTTATGTAATTGATACCATTGAAGCTGCGGTCTGGTGTCTTTTGAACACAAGGAGCTATAAAGAGTGTGTGTTGAGAGCTGTGAATATGGGAGAGGATACGGATAGTGTTGCTGCGGTAGCAGGTGGATTAGCTGGACTTCATTATGGTTATGAAAGTATCCCAGAAGAATGGCTAAATGTAATTGCTAAGCGAAACTATATTGAACATGTATGCCAGACACTGCATATCTCTTTTTACAAGGAAGCAATTGGAAAACTCTGTAGATTCATCCCTTATTTTAAAGTAGCAACGAAGGTATGTCGGATACCTTATGAAACAAGGGAGAAACAAATTATCATCGGTTATCCTAGTTATGATAAGGCATTGCTTGAATTTATCGACGAGGTATACAGTTCAAATCTCATGGAGAAGCAGTACACATCCATTACTCAACAACTGGATGGAGAGCTCGCTAACGCAATAGAAACCGCTGATTTTAATCTTTTACGAGCAATTCTAACTTATTACGTCAGAGCCGATCGTTTTTGTGATGGAGCTTGGGAAGGTGCGGTTGAGGAAAAGGTTTTCTTGAGAATACTAGAGAGGTTAAATGAATTAGGTAAAATAAATGGTTTCAGTGTGAAACAAGAAAATTCGGGTTGTCACAGTGACAGTTAGAACATGGATGAAAATATTTTTGAAGGATACTAAAAATAAAAGAAAGTGAACTTTCCTGTTAGTTAATATTTTCAGGGTAGACACCAATTGTGGACAGATTGACAATTTTGTCTAGAAAGGATTGCCAAAAAGGAACAGACGACACCGTTTGTTCCTTAACTTTATTAAATATTTGATTGTTCTTGTAAATTTTTAATTTCTTCCACTGGCAAGCCAGTAACTTCATGTATATCACTAATAAACAGGCCTTTCCTTAACATACTAAGGGCGACTTCGACTTTCGTAAGCTCTATCCCTTTTTGGATGCCTTCCTCCATACCTTTCTCTATGCCTTTTTCCATGCCTTTCTCTATGCCTTTTTCTATGCCCTGATCAAAACCTTTTTTCTCCCAAGAAGTCATAAGATCCATAATTTGTACCACCTCGTTATTTGGTATTTGTTTAAGGTATTTATCTAATTCATTTTCTTCTGATACTGAAAGTATGTGATATTTCTCGAAGATGCCAGCAACCAATGTTTGTCTAGCAGGATCTAATTCTAGTTTGAGTAACATACGTAAAAATTCAAGCTTAATTTTTACTTTTTCATCTTGATCGTAGCCCATTTTTCCAAGTAATGCAAGGGCTACTGGGTTAGGTTGGTTGATCAATTCTCGCCAATTTTTTCTTTTCAAATGGACTGTAAAATAATGAAAAGAGAGCACTTGTTTGAATGGTAAGTGGATGTGAAAAAAATCAGTTTCAGGTTTCATATCGTCATAGCTAAAAATAGCAATCGGCAAAATGGGACATCTGTATTTCTCATATAAACGACTAAAGTAAAAGAACATGCGATCGTTGAAGTCATGAGCATAGGTGGATTGAGGCTCAATATGTACTAAGATGATGGTATCATTGCCTCGTAATTTTGTTTCAGCCAATATGTCTACAACACCTTTACGGCCTTTTAAAATATCAGTAAAAACCTCTTGGTGTAAGAATGTCATATGGTTGTAATCTAGGTGTTCATAAATGTCTGGAAAAAAAGCTAAGACAAATTCTTCAAAAAAAGTTGTGATTAATTGTTTGAACAAACGATCATGATCAACTCTCTCTTGATTTTCCAACTCTATCACCCTTTACAAACGTTTGTTCTTATTATAATAGAGGAATGTACGTTCGTAAAGGGTGATTGGTTAGTTCACAAAACTTTCAAATGTAGGTTAAAAAATAGGTATCATAATTGAGCCAATATCTTTTTATGAAGTGAACTTCTGAAGTTATTGTGTAAGTGATCGCATAAAAGTGCATTAATATTGCTCAAATAGTATAATGAGATAAAAAGGGGGGTGAAGTCTATGAAACTTAAACTTTTTGCAGTTACTTTTTTTGTGGCAGCATTATTAATCGGTTGTTCTAGTGAAAACAATAATGAAGCGAACACACATACTAACATTAAAGAATTAGTGAATGATTATAGTGTAGGAAATAAAACTGCCCTTAGAGCATCAATAACATCTCAACAACTTGTTGTAAAAGAAAGCGCAGGTAGCGAGATATTATATGACTTGCCAGAAGACGAGTTTTTTGTTTCAATTGCACCTTATATTAATGAAACGCATCCTTGAAAAAATCATAGCTTGACAGGTTGTCAAGGAGAGTTAGTAGAAGTTGAATTTGAAGTATACATTGTAGACACTGATGGTAATGTATTAGTTGACGAAAAGTTAACATCTTTAAGTAACGGATTTATTGACTTTTGGTTACCTAGGGACAAAACGTTCAATATAACAATTAAGCATGACGATAAGATGGTAGAGTCAAAGTTTTCGACTTTTGAGGATGATGGCACTTGCATAACGACCATGCAGTTAACATAGAAAAAGCACCTGTGTAGGTGCTTTTTTGTTTTGGGTTGTACTAAGGTGATTTAAGTCTCATTTGTGTTTTATCGTTGTGAAATGTAGATGGAGGGTTTTGTGATAGTTGAGTTCGCCATTCTAATGTCATTAGCTATTCCAATCATCCTCAAGTAAGTCTGTTTAGTTCCGCTAATGTGAGATAGGCCACGACTTCAAATCCCATGCCGTATCCACGTGGTCTTACAATGATAGTTCCCATATTGGGTAATCGCCCCAGACCTATTCCTACAGGAAAGCTGTGAGCGATGATCACTTTATTCGTTCCAGCAGGTACCGGGGTTTCTAGCACTGAATTCAGAGTAGCAAGGATCCTTTGCTGGTCAAATGGACTTATGTTTGTACTTAATCGATAGACATCATATAAGAAAGGATCTACTTGTATATATTCTCTTCCAAAGGCAAGAGCAGCTGTTTCTATATTTCTGCAAAAAGGGCTAGATGCTACTGGAGCCATGATTGGAATTGCTAAACGACGAATTGTTTCCCCATATTCAGTAGCTTGTCTACGACCTATAAGGGAAAGGTTTCTCTGAGTAGAACAATCTTGAAAGTTAAGATTTGGTTGATCAGCTCCAACGATTGCTTCTGCGTGTCGAGTATAAAAAATGTAGCCACCCTCTTTAAGTGAAGCCAGCAATGAGCGGTTAGTTCGAGCAACTTGAGTCCTGGTATGAAGCATTTCCGGTAGAAACGAACCGTTTGTCACGGCTTCATAACGATGATGATAAAGCTGCTGTTCAGCATATGGATAAGATAAGGTCGGGCTTAATGCTTTATCATTTTTTTTACGTTCGAAAAAGTCTGACCCACTAAAACGATCCAGCGCTTTCCTAGATTGCAATTCGGTAACCAATCTAATTCCCCTTTCGCCTAACTACGTTTTTGATATTCTATGTCATCACTTATAGTTGGTTACTGTTTGAACTTATCCGCTAGTCTTGCCTTTTCTGGAAAAAATTTCTTGTGTATCTAACACTTAAGGTGTAAAATTACACCATAGGTAACAATATAATCCAATTGGTGGTGGAGGTGCTAATGGATAAACAGCAATTAATTGAAGTGATATCGAAAAAGATGAAGCTAATTCGAGTTGAGAGTGGATATTCACAGTTCAAAATGGCAGAAATAATAGGAATTTCAAAAAAGACGCTTGTTCAAATAGAAAAAGATCGAACACTAGTAAGTTGGACCCATGTCATTGCATTATGTGCTCTATTTAGAAAAAGTGAAATACTGCAAACCACATTAGGAAGTGATCCGTTAGAACTGATTGAAATTTATGCATATGAGACGGTAGCAAGCCCGAAAGAAAAAACGATGGGCGGAAAAGTCTGGTGGAAAGAGATTACTAGAAAATATAACTTTAGGATACAGCAAAACCTAGTGAGTCAGCATTATCGGATCGTAGATGATGAGGATTACCGGTGGTTTAGTTCTTTTAGTGAGGAAGAAACAAGTCAGCACTTAGAGGAATTAACGAAAAGCAATCGTTAGGAGGGATTTAAGTGATTTGGGGAAAAATTATTGGAGCCATTTTCATCGTCGGCCTATGTTTAATGTTTGGTTTTGTCGCAGTTGTGTTTGTATCTTTAATGGGTGGATTTAAGTTTTACGCACCGTTCATTGTATTTGTTACGATTGGTGTCATCTTTCTGTCACTAAACGCAATTTTTAAGTTTGCGAGGGAAAAAATAGTTAAGGTAGCTAGTATTAGCTTTTTGTCGATATGTATTTTAGCGGTTGCGGTCTATGAAACTATTGAAGCCTACCACAATAACATAGGAACGGTGAATGCTGAGGTAAATCTCTATAAGTATCATCCATTTGCTGAAAATTCAAAGGTGGTCTCGTTGCCTGAAGCGTCAACCATGACGCTTGAAGGGGAACTTCCGATCTTAGATGGAGCGACAGCACTTTACCCATTGTACTCGGCTTTTGTAAAATCTATCTATCCAGAGAAGGATTACGACTTGTATAACAGTGAGGTCATGTCTAGTAAAACTGATGAAGCATATCGAAAGCTACTGAATGGTGAAGTTGATATGATTTTTGCAGCTGGACCTTCAGATTTCCATTTACGTCAAGCAGAGCACAAAGGAATAGAATTGCAGCTAACACCAATTGGGAAAGAAGCCTTTGTGTTTTTTGTCAATGCAAAAAATCCAGTAGAAAGCTTAACGATTGAACAAATTCAACGTATCTATTCGGGGGAAGTAACAAATTGGCAAGAAGTTGGTGGCAATCATGCATCAATTCGCGCCTTTCAGCGTCCTGCCAATAGTGGTAGCCAAACAGCTCTTGAAAGGTTAATGGGAGAGAAAGAGTTAATGACACCACCGAAAGAGGATATTGTGTCAGGGATGGGCGGGATTATTTCTGAGACATCACGTTACCGAAACTATAAAAATGCGATTGGCTACTCGTTTCGATTTTTCTCAACAGAAATGATTCAGAACGGAGAGATACGTCATCTGAAAATAAATGGAGTCTTCCCTAGTAAAGAAACGATTAGAAGCGGTGAATATCCAATCACTTCAGAGTTTTATGTTATTACTGCTGGAAGCGAAAATCCCCACATTGATACGTTCATTGACTGGATTTTATCAGAGCAAGGGCAATATTTAGTTGAAGCTACGGGTTATGTTCCGGTTAAGTAACGGATGTCACTGTGACACCCCGAAGTTTCTTGTTTCACAAAAACATTCGTGAAACAAGAAACTTCGGGGTGTGCCAGGCACGTCTTTGTATAGGAGGTGACAAATGGGCAACATCGATAAAAGAAATCGTTTAAACGAATCTCCATTCAGTTATCGAGTAAATAAAGATAATACAGTTTTTCTAGAGTATGAAGGTAAACAAGTAAAAATTTTAAAAGGAAAAGATGCAGAGAAGTTTTTAAGTAAAATTAACAGTGCGACTAATGCAAAGGAAATACAATTAATATTGGCGAAGATAACAGGAAATTTTAAAAGGGGCAATGAACGTAATAAATCAAACAAAGTGTGATGTGAACATGAGTTCTAGTAAAACACATCTCTAATCTATGATTTTAACTGGTTCAGATACACAATAAGTCATATCGTGCCGGTATGACTTTTTTAGTCTAAGATTTTTCTTTAAACTTGGACCAATTCATCCAACTTAGTATTATAAAACTTAGTGCCATTACTAGTATTTGGATTGGGTCTCGATTAATATCAAATAAAATTGAAATCCCAGCAGCAAGTGGAATTATTAGCAGACAGATAACAGCTATCCAACGATATATGTTTGGATTATCTTTATTTTTCATAGTTTACCTCCAGAACGGTCTTGCCGATATTCGTTTATATAAATTTTCACACATAAACACTTTATTGTGCAACAAGAACTTACATATAAGTAAAATACAAAGATTTTATCTGAAAACTATCTCAACAAAGAAAGGGAATAGATCATTATGAACAAAGTTCTCCAAACTACGATTGTTATAGGTATTATTTCCTTTTTTCTGGCACTGTACCTAAGCTTTGCTCCTATACCATTCGCACCTATTAAATGGGATGCTCATGAGTCTAGAGGCTATGTTGGACCTCATCAAAAGAATACGAAACTAGCAAATATGAACTATCTTGATCTTGGTAACTATAGCCAACCCGAACACCTTGTTTATCGATCAAATTGGCTGTACGCTGCAATGAAAGATGGAGAGATCATTCGTATAAGGCCAGATGGATCCGAAATAGAGGAAGTTGTAAATACAAATGGACGTCCTCTAGGCTTTGATTTTGATTTAGAAGGGTCACTGATTATTGCTGATCCTATGTATGGCGACCATGGTGGTTTAATTAAAGTTACTAATCTAGAAGGGGAGCCAGAGATTGAATTATTAACAAATGCAGTAGAAGGAACCCCTATTCTTTTTGCTGATGCTGTAGTTGTAGCAAGTAATGGCATGATTTATTTTACGGATGCCTCTCAAAAAGTCCGTGTAAAAGACATTGGGGATGTAGGTAAGGCAGGGGAACTAGATATTTTAGGAAATAGTAGCTCAGGCAGGCTACTAGAATATAATCCTACCACTCAAAAAACTCGGATTATAATGAGAGATCTAAGTTTTGCAAATGGAATTGTCTTAAGTAAAGACGAACAACAGATAATCATTAATGAAACAGGAAAATACCGAGTGTGGAAAGTAGATGTCGCTGCTGAGAACATTAGTGCAAACGAAATAAGCGATCATTCCATCGTGTTAATCGACAATTTACCGGGGTTACCAGATAATTTGATGAGAGGAAGAGATAACCGAATTTGGATCGGTTTAGTTCATCCTCGAAATGATTTCTTGGATTTTAGCGCAGACAAACCATGGCTAAGGGCTATTGTTATGCGTTTGCCGCACTTTTTGTTGCCAAAAGGAAAAGGATACGCACATGTGATTGCAATTGATGAGTCTGGAGCCATTTTAGATGATTTACAAAGTTCAAGTGGAACTTTTACTGATATTACTGGTGTTACCGAGACTGAGCAAAGTCTTTACTTTCATACACTAAATAACAATCGTACGATTGGTTGGATAAGGTATTGAAGGACGTCACTGTGAAAACCCGATAAATCTTGTTTCACAACTAGATAAAATAAGTAGAGATCTCTCATTAGTTTTGTTACCAAATGAGAGACCTCTTTTTTCATTTGTCGGACGTGAGACGGAGGTGAGACGGAGGGACAGGGAGACGGAGGGACAGGTACCTTGTCTTATCCTGGGCATTACTACTAAATTGCGATGATGGTGCGAATGAGACAAGGGACCTGTCCCCTTGTCTTTCCCCTTGTCTTGCCTTGTCTTTTTTAGTATTTATATAGTGTTTAGGTGACAATAGTCACTTACTGGAAGAAAATCCTCACTTATACTGAAATTAATCAACGAAGGGGAGGTTGAAAGAATGGCAATCAAAAAACTAGAGAAAAAGGAAGGCAAGGAAGCAACAACTTTAATCGGTACAGCTTTGGGAGTTGGCTTTGTCGGGGTAGTCATTTTAATTAGTTATCTTACTCTATACGGGTTTTACCTAGATAGAGTGTAGAAAGGGGATGGGGAAACATGCATAAATCAGAAAAAGTCTGGCTTACAATTAGTTTTGGAATGATTATGTTATTTATGATCGCGACTGGGTACCAAGCATTTGCTTTAGGAATGGCACCTCCAGGGGGAATGGAGACGATTGATCCACAGCGAGTCGACCAAATCGCACCATTTGATAATCCAGGAATTACGAAAATCGGTGAAAAAGAATATGAAGTGGTGATGACACTTCAATTATTTAGTTTTACACCTATGAATGTTGAAGTTCCTGCAGGATCTACGGTTCACTTTAGATTAACTTCAAAAGATGTAGTCCATGGGTTTCAAATTGTAAATACAAACGTTAATGGAATGATCATGCCAGGATATATCACAGATATTACCCAAACATTCCATGAACCAGGTGAGTACTTAGTGTTATGTAATGAATATTGTGGTGTCGGTCACCAGTTTATGGCGACAACGATTACTGTTAAATAAAGGGGGGATTTAAGTTGGAATTACTAAGCGCACAAACCTTAAAAGATAAAACAAATGAAGTGTTAGGGGTAAACCCGGAAGATGCGAAATTAACGAAATCATTTTTATTAGTATCATTTGTTGCATTACTTCTAGGAGGACTTTTCGGATTATTACAAGGGATCAATCGTGCAGGACTACTCGAACTACCAACATGGCTTAACTATTACCAGGTTCTAACTGCTCACGGCTTATTGTTAATCGTAGTATTTTCTGGGTTCTTTATGATTGGATACTTCTATTCTGGTCTTTCACATACATTAGGCGGTCTTCTACCTAAAGTTCGAAGACTTGGCTGGATTGGTTTTGGATTGGCGATGTTCGGTACGTTAGTCGTCGTCGTTATGGTATTAATGAATGAAGCATCGGTTTTATTTACCTTCTATCCGCCAATGAAGGCAAACCCAATCTTCTACTTTGGATTAGTATTTGTTGTCCTAGGAATTTGGGCGTGCAGCATTGGGGCATTTATTCAAGTAGCAAACTGGAGAAAGAAAAATAAAGGTCAACACCTACCAATCCTTTCCTTCTTTGCAACTGGGGCATTTGTTTTACTAGTAGGTTGTACGTTGTTTGTTGCAGTAGAAGTTTTATTCTTAATCATTCCTTGGTCACTTGGTTGGGTTGATACTATCAACGTGATGTTAGCAAGAACACTGTTCTGGGCGTTTGGACATACAGCGGTGAATATTTGGTATTTAACAGCGGTCTCTGCTTGGTATGTGATTGTACCGAGAGTGATTGGTGGAAAACTTTGGAATGATACATTAACACGTGTTGTTGTTGTAGCTTTAGTTATTATGAATATTACTGGGGGCTTCCATCACCAAATCGTTGACCCTGGTATCAATGATACTATCAAATATATGCATGTATTTATGAGCTTAGCGATTGGTTTTCCTTCATTAATGACGGCATATGCACTATTTGTTGTTATGGAACGTACGGCTAGAAAAAAAGGTGGAAAAGGTATTCTTGGTTGGCTTAAGGTTTTACCATGGGGCGATGTCCGTTTCTTAGCACCGTTTATCGCGATGCTAGCGTTTGCTCCAGCTGGTGCGGGTGGTATTGCCCAAACAACATTCCAATTAAATGCAGTTGTTCATAACACAATGTGGGTTGTAGGACATTTCCACCTAACCCTAGGAATGTCTGTCGCTATGACTTTCTTTGGGATTAGTTACTGGTTAATTCCATATCTATCAGGTCGTGTATTAACACCAGCGATGAATAAATTAGGTGTCATCCAAACGATTATCTGGTCAGGCGCGATGATCCTAATGGCATTTGCGATGCACACCGCAGGATTATTCGGTTCACCACGAAGAACTTCTTATACAACATATGGAGATCACGCTGCAGCACTTGGATGGGATCCATACATGATGTTAATTGGTTTTGGTGCAGTTCTCTTATTAATCGGGGTTCTAATCCAATTTTACGCAGTGATCAACCTTATGTTCTTTGCACCAAAAGGTCAGACAGAGTTCCCGATTGCGGAAAAAGAGCCTGGTGATGTGTCTGGATATTGGACAGAAAGATGGGGCGTATGGGTTACCCTGATGATTATTGTCGTCGCTATGGCCTACGTTGTGCCGATCGTTGACATGATTGTTAACGCACCTCCAGGGTCACCGCCGTTTAGAACTTGGTAGAAAGCAAGATAAAGAGATAGTTCGAAAACTTCGGCTATCTCTTTCCCTTTCATTTGAGAAAAAAAGGAAGTGACCTACATGATAGGAAGTAAGCATAACAGAATTGCTCTCGTTGTCGTTTTATTATTTGGGTGTATCTTATACTATGTAGGAACGGATGGATTTCGGGCATTTACGGCAGAAACCGCAAGATTTAATCAATTAATGAAAACACAACCACAATTCCCAGATGTAACATTTGTGGATAGTAATGAAAGAGTTTACTCTTTTTCTGAATTCGAAAATAAACATGTATTTATTACATTTATGTATACAGCTTGTACAACAGTCTGCTGGCAACTAGAATCGAACATGGGACACGTCTACGACCGTATTCCTAAACAATATCTTAGTGAAGACATCGTCTTTTTAAGTATAAGTTTTGATCCAGAGAGAGACGATCCTGCTACGTTAGATCAATATAAAGACTACTTTGGTAGTGATGGTGAGACATGGAGGATGGCAACAATTCCAGACCAAGCTGAATTAGATAATCTTTTAAAAGAATTCGGGGTCATCGTCATCCCTAATGGGAATGGAGATTTTATGCATAATTCGGCATTCTATTTGGTCAATCGACAAGGGACGCTAACAAGCATTATGGACTTTACAAACATAGAAGATGCTGTGAGTACGGTTAGTAGTATTCTTGAAAGCGATAAGGGGGAGTAGGGGATGGATCAATGTAAGATCGGTTTGGCCTTATTTATTTTCTTAGTAATTCCTCCTGTTGCTACATTTATGGAATCGGTCATGGTCATGCATATGCATATGCAAATGCCGATGCTAATTATTGCGGGTTTATTGATGGCACCTTTTTTTCAACAACGATTTCCTCGCTTTTTTGAAAAATGGAATGAAAATGGCTTACCAGGAGTACTACTATTTATCATCATTATGGTATACTGGATACTACCAAGAACGATGGATGAAGCATTAACACTACAAAGTGTAGAAGTATTTAAGTTTATTAGTCTACCATTTTTAGCAGGAGTACCGTTACGTGACAGCTGGAAGAAGCTAAGTGTAGTTCAAAAGAATACACTGATTGCATTTTTTACGCTCGTATTTATAGGAATGGGCTTACTTTATATCCTTGCACCTGTTCAGTTATGTAATAATTACTTACTAATTGAGCAAATTGCACTTGGTTGGGCGTTTGTATTAACGGCACTTGGTATGGTAATTTATCTATTGTATGTAGCTTTTGTGGATCCCTCAGAGTACGAGTGACTTAGAGGAGAAATAGAGTACGTTTGAAGGAGGGCAGTAGCATGAATAAACAAGTAATTCTTACTCAACAAGTAGCAGAGAAGCAAAATGTTCTGACTTTGATTGCGGATCTAAAGTCATTAGTAAAGTTTCCTGTCTTAATTGCGAATGTTCTCCCTGTTTTTACGGGATTTTGGTTAGCGTTGTATTTTTCTAATGCCTCCTTTCAAGACTACTTTTCTCTGTTTTTGTTAACTATTACGGGAAGTACATTGGTTATAGCTGGAGCACTTGTTATAAACAATTGGTACGATGTTGATATTGACTCGGTCATGGCAAGAACGATGAAACGACCGACGGTAACAGGAACTATTTCTTTAAAAATGGTATTAATGTTGGGAATTATTCTTACTTCGGTCGGATTTATCCTCTTACTATTTACTACTATAGAAGCAACGATTTATGCATTTATTGGTTGGTTTACGTATGTGGTTTTATACACAATGTGGTCAAAACGCAAGTATACGTTAAATACTGTGATTGGAAGTGTTTCAGGAGCAGTTACTCCATTCATTGGGTGGACGGCAGTAGCATCTGGAAATCATATGGTTCCAATTCTACTATTTTCAATCCTGTTTATCTGGCAAATGCCACATACATTTGCGATCGCAATGAGAAAATATGAAGAATATAAAGCAGCAGGTGTTGCGATGCTCCCGGTTGTTCGTGGTTTTACCATGACAAAAAGGCAAATCATCGTTTACGTTGCCTGCCTACTACCATTACCGTTTTATTTCATTGAGTTTAGTCTAACATTTGTTATTATCGCAACCATACTAACTCTTGCTTGGCTAGGGTTAAGTATTTACGGATTATTTACAAAAGATGATCAAAAGTATGCTTATATTAGTTTTCTGTACTCAGTAAATTATATAACGATTTTGTTTCTACTATTGGTTATTGTGACATTGCCTGTATTCAGGTAATTCCTGCGTTCGAAAGGTATCTTGTCCTAACCTATAGTGTGAGTAAGACCAGGGGGGCTATCCTCTCGTCTATCCTATAATCCATAATCAAAGAGACTGCCTCTCGTTAGGGCAGTCTCTTTGATTTGTTTTATATTAACAATCCAAAATCTTAATAAATTTATATGCTAATAAACAAGCGTAAAGGTTAATATAATTACATTTAGCAAAATCATTAACTAATTAATAAAAATGTTCAAATTGTATACGAAAAAGCTGTTGACAGCGCTTTCCTTGCATTATATAGTTAACATATAGTTTAAATGTCATAGTGTTTCGACAAATTAACATTAACATTTTTATTAATGAATGGTTGGGGGGATTTTTTTGATTTACATAAAGGTTAAAAAAATAACATTAATTGCTATTATCATTATTTTAACATTCACACAAATTCCAACGTACACGAAGGTTGAGAGTTCAGGCAATCAAGAGATAACCAAAAAACGTGTAAATCTTACAAATACTACCTCCGCTTTACAAGAAAAATATAGTACATATGTAGATGATAGCAGAAAGTTATATAGTGGTGCAGATATATTGATAGATAATATAGAAGGAATTGTTACGGATCACAAGTTCCTTGATGTATATGATGGAAAACAAGTGGTTCGAATTGACCAAAATAAAGAGGTTACCATTCGGATCAATGCGCCAGAAAGTGCGTTTTACAATATAGGGTTATCTTATATCATTGATGATCAAAACGTGTTACCTACCCAAATCGAAATGCAGTTAAATGGTCAATTTCCTTTTTATGAATTACGAAATTTAGTTTTTGAAAGCAAATGGAAATCTCCTGATGTAAATCCGCAAGATAAGTATGGAAATGAAATCGTACCACAACCAATCAAAGTCATCGATTGGCAGGAAAAATATATTAGTGATGCAAGTTACCGCTCAAGTGAACCATTTAAGATTTTTTTAGATAAAGGTGAAAACGAGATCTCGTTAAAATCAACAGAAGGTAATCTATCGTTCCGATCGATCAGGTTGTCTAAACCTACTGAATTACCAAACTATGAAAAGGCAGAAGTGAGTGGGGATAACTTTATTGTTATTCAAGGTCAAGATATTGCTTACAGAAATGACTCTTCCATCCGTGCTGGCGCCTTATTTAGTGTAGATCTAACCCCTTATCAAACTGATAAACGAGTGTTAAATTACTTAGATAACCAATCATTTAAACGACCTGGACACCTTGTTGAATATGAATTTGAGGTAAATGAGCCAGGGTTCTATTACTTTGGTTTCGATTATCGTCAAAATGCTAAAGCTGACTTCCCAGTCTTCGTTAATATTTTCATTAATCAAGGGACTCCTTTTCAGGAATTTCAGAACTACCCATTTCATTACACTTCGAAGTTTAGGGATGTAACTGTTCAAGATCCTGTTACAAAGGAAAATATCCCTATTTTTCTAGAAGCTGGTCAACATACGATTGGTTTTGCGATCAGCTTAGATCATCTGAAACCAACAATAGAATCAGTAGAACGTCTAATTAATGAAATTCAATCAATGTCATTGGAAATGACAAACTTGGCTGGTCCAAATGTGGATCGACATAGAGATATTAATGTTGAGGAATTTATTCCAGGTGTTACAGAGCAATTGTTTTCATGGGCAGAGGAAATGAACGAACTGTATGAAGATCTAAGAGTTTTTAATCCCACGGTCAATGAACTAGGAGCGTTTACTTCATTAAAAATTGCCGAAAAACAAGTAAGAAGTCTAGCTAATGAAATTGATAAATTATTAGTTAGAAAAAATGAATTGGCTACAGGAACTAACTCTGTTACTGCTTATTTAGGAAATTTAATTCAAGACATCAATAACAATGGTTTGGCAATCAACCAATTCTATTTTTATCAAAATCAAGAAGATATTCCAAAGCGTAAAGGGTTTTTCTACAAGCAATTTGCAAAGCTTGAACGTCTAGTAAAGTCTTTTGGTAGTCAAGACTACGCTGTAGATAACATTAATCCTGATCACCTCCAAGTATGGGTGAATCGTCCAAGGCAGTATATTGAAATTATTCAACAATTAATTGATGAGCAATTTACACCTCAAACAGGAATTAAAGTCGATTTATCAATTATGCCGGATCAAAACAAACTAATTTTAGCCAATGCAGCTAATAAAGCCCCTGATGTAGCAGTGGGGGTTAACTATGCACTCCCGTTTGAAATTGCCATTAGGGGTGCATTGCAAGATCTAACGGAGTTTGAGGATTTCAATGAAGTGAAAACTAGATTTCCAGAAGGCTTACATGTACCAGCGACAGTGAAGGATGGAATTTATGCGTTACCAGATACGATGAATTTCTGGGTGCTTTTTTATCGCAAAGATATTCTGGACTCTCTTTCTCTTCCTGTACCAGATACGATTGATCAAGTAAGGACATACTTACCTGAATTGCAACGAAGAGGAATGAATTTCTTTTATCCAACAGCTGGGATGGCAGGTTTGAAAATATTTGCAGGTACAATGCCTATCATCTATCAAAATGGCGGCCGTTTCTATAATGAGACAATCGGTAGGACTGCTTTAAACGAGAGTGCTTCGATTGAAGGAATGCGACAGTTAACAGAATTGTTTACGATATACAACATTCCGTATGATGTTCCAAGCTTTTATCAGCAATTTAGAGACGGATCTCTCCCGATCGGTATATCAGATTACTTCATGTATAACTTAATTCTTAATGCTGCTCCTGAAATCGCAAACTCTTGGGATATTGCCTTAATGCCGGGGATAAAAAATGCAAATGGGGAAGTTGAGAGATGGTCTGCAGGTGGCGCCGAAAGTAATCTTATATTTAAAGACTCTACCAAAAGAGATGAAGCGTGGGAATTCTTAAAGTGGTGGTCGAGTACAGAAGTGCAAATCGCTTTTGGAAATACTCTACAAACGACCTACGGGGAAGAGTATATTTGGAACACTGCTAATATGGAAGCTTATGCTGGATTGCCTTGGATCACAGCCCACAAAAACGTAGTGATCGAACAAACCGAATGGCTGACAGAGGTTCCTAGGGTTCCAGGAAGTTACATGTTAGAAAGAGAGATTAGTAATGCTTATAACTCTATTATCTTGGATGGTCAAAATTTAAGGAATGCGATTGACTTAGCAAGTAAGCGAATCAACCGTGAAACCTTACGAAAACTCGAAGAATTTGGATATATACGAAATGGAGAATTTATTGAACAATATCCTAATCCGGAATTTACTAATGATTAAGCAGGGGGCAAACTTATGCAAAAGGCAGATCATTTGGGCGAAGCGGTAGTTGAAATAAAAACCGAACCGCCAATGCTTCAAAAACATTTGCAAAAAGCCAAAAGGATCAATAAGACTCCGTATCTCTTTTTGCTTCCGTATCTACTATTGTTTTTACTTTTTATCATCATACCAATTGTTATGGCTATCTATCTATCGTTTACAAATTTTAATACGATTGAACGCCCTGAATTTATTGGTTTCTTAAACTATCTGAATCTATTAACTCAAGATGAGATCTTCATGCAATACGTTTTGCCTAATACTGTACTATTTGCTTTAATTGTCGGTCCAGGAGGCTATATCTTAGCCTTCCTCCTGGCCTGGAGTTTGGCGCAACTTACGAGGCTACCTCGAATGATTTTGGCTCTGATCTTTTATTCGCCTTCGATGACTTCGGGTGTGGCCATGGCAGTGGTTTGGACGATCATCTTTAGTGGGAACCAAGCAGGATATGCGAACAGCCTCCTAATGAGGTGGGGAATTATCACGGAGCCACTTATCTTTCTGCAAGATACTAGGTATATTCTGTTAATTATGATCGTCGTAGCCTTGTGGAGTAGTATGGGAGTTGGTTTCTTAGCAATGCTCGCGGGTGTCCTAAATGTGGACGAAACTCTTTATGAAGCTGGCGCAATCGATGGGATAAAAAATAGGCTCCAAGAACTTATTTACATTACCATTCCATCCATGAAGCCACAAATGCTATTTGGTGCAGTTATGGCAATTGTAAATACCTTTGCCACCGGCATCATAGGGGTCCAACTTACTGGGTCTAACCCGACTCCTAACTATGCGGGGCAATTAATTGTAAATCATATTGAAGACTACGGATTTATTCGATTTGAAATGGGATATGCTGCAGCGCTCTCAGTTGTGCTGTTATTGATTATTTATGTATTCGCACACATCTCGAAAAAACTGTTTAGCGAAACATAGGAAAGGAAAGATGATATGGCTCTGAAAGCAAGCGGTGCTAATCCAAAGAAATTCCATAAAAGTCAAGTAAAGTTCTATCTTTTCTTACTACCATTTGCGGTGTTTATGCTTTTACCAATCCTTTTTATCTTTAATCATGCCTTTAAACCACTTGATGAACTATATGCTTTTCCACCAAGATTTTTCGTTTACAAACCGACATTTGATAACTTTACAAATCTATTTGAACTAGCCAATGCTTCTGGTATTCCCATGAGTAGATATGTATTTAACAGTTTAATAGTTACATTCTCAGTTGTATTCCTTTCCGTGGTAATTTCTACCATGGCAGGCTATGTGCTTTCTAAAAAGAACTTTAAAGGAAAAAAGGCAATTTTTGAAATCAATAACGCTGCACTAATGTTCGTACCAATAGCAGTCATCATTCCAAGGTTCTTAACCGTTACAATTTTAGGAATTGAAGATACATTTTTTGCACACATACTGCCGTTGCTAGCGATGCCTGTAGGATTGTTCTTATTAAAACAGTTTATTGATCAAATCCCAGATTCGCTAATTGAAGCTGCGATTATTGATGGCGCCAGTGAGTTTAAAATCTATTTAAAAATTATTTTGCCATTAATTAAGCCGGCGATCGCAACAGCTGCGATCTTAGCGTTCCAATTAGTTTGGAATAATATTGAAACGTCAATTTTATTTACAACGAGTGAGAATATGAGAACACTAGCATTCTTTATGAACACACTAGTTGCTAATACAAACGTTGTAGTTGGTCAAGGGATGGCAGCAGTTGCATCATTAATTATGTTTGTTCCAAATTTAATTCTATTTATTATTTTACAAAGTATGGTTATGAACACGATGTCGCATTCTGGGTTAAAGTAGGTGAGAAAATGCTTAAAAAGTATAAATATATTAAACTCTTCATTTATATATTAATCTTTTTGTTTATCTATCCCAATCATAGTTTTGCCAATACCGCTTATAAAACCTTTACAGAAGATGGGTATGGAAACTATGTTGAAACCCAGACTGCTTATACAGTAGTGAATACAATTATTAAATTTGGAGATGAACAATTTCGTCAGGCTTCTGATCTAAAAATTGATAAATTTGGACTGTTGTATGTCTCGGATACTGGAAATAAACGAATTCTAGTTGGGAATAAACATGGTGAACTAGTAAGGATAATTGGGGAAGGGGTATTACAAAGACCAAACGGTATTTTCATAGCAGAAGATGATAGGTTATATGTGGCTGATGAAGTGGCAGCAAAAGTCTTTGTTTTTACCTTAGAGGGAGAATTAGTTGCTGAATTTGGAAAACCGGACAGTATCTTATTCGGTAAAACGTCTACGTTTGTTCCAGAAAAGGTGGCCGTAGATCGCCGCGATAATATTTATATCATTTCGAGAGGAAATCCGAATGGAATTATTCAAATTAACGCGAATAGCGGACAGTTTATTGGCTACTTTTCACCTAACCGAACGGTTGTCACGCCGTTAACTGTTTTTCGAAAAGCGATTTTTACAGATGAACAGTTAAGCAAAATGATTAGTATGGTACCGCCCAATGCTCATAACCTAAATATTGATAAACGAGGTCTTGTGTACACCGTTACTCATGGCGAAAGAATAAAGTCTATCAAAAAATTAAATATGGCAGGGCTTAATATTATCGATATGAACGTCTATGACCCATTTCCTTCGTCCATTGACGTAGGATCGTTAGACAATATCTTTGTCTCAGGAGAAAACGGATTTATCTATGAGTATACCAGCGAAGGAAACTTACTTTTTGTTTTTGGTGGGCGAGATGACGGTCGTCAACGGGTCGGACTTTTCAACAAAATTTCAGCGATCGCTTTGGATGAACATGATCATATTTACGCACTTGATCCTGAAAAAAGACAAATTCAACTATTTCAGCCAACTGAATTTGCTGACTTGGTTCATAATGCCTTAGCTCTTTATCAAAATGGTGATTATACACAAAGTAAAGAACCATGGAAAGAGGTTATTCGATTAAATAGTTTGTTCGATTTCGCCAATCTTGGATTAGGTGAAGCCTACTTTAAAGAAGAACAATATCAGGAGGCGTTAAATTCCTATCGCTCAGCCAAGTATAAGGTAGGTTACTCTGACGCTTTTTGGGAAAATCGCAACATCTGGGTTCGAGAAAATATTATTACTTTCCTCTTCTTGATACTTGGATTACTAATCGTCAAGAAAGTGTTAAGTCGGGTCGAAAGCAAACGTCGATATTGGTTCACATTTAAAACTAAGATGAATGAAAAATACAATTTAAAGTTAATCAAGGATCTTGTATTTCTAAAAAACTTCATACGAAGTCCCATTGATAGCTTTTATAGTATGAAATATGAAAACAAAACGAGTTATCTGTCTTCAATTTTATTGCTATTTTTCTTCTTTACTCTCTTTGTTTTAGAAAAGTATTACTCTGGGTTTATTTTCAGTTCAGTAGAAGATGGGGAATTTGCGATAGGTTCAGATTTTGCCTTTGTTTTTGGAATTTTCTTATTAGTCATCGTATCGAACTACTTAGTTTGTACGATCAATGATGGAGAAGGTAAATTTCAACACATCTTTAGTGGATTTATCTATTCGTTTGCCCCTTATTTTATACTGAAGCCGTTTGTGATTGTGTTCAGTAATATCTTAACTTTTAATGAGGTTTACCTATTAAATTTTGCTAATTTTTTCATTTATTCGTGGGTAGCTATATTGATCTTCATTATGATTAAGGAGATTAATGATTACACAGTAAAAGAAACGATAAAAATTATTCTTTTGACATTGTTTACAATGCTTATTGGTGTCCTATTACTCTTTATTGTGTATGTACTAATTACCCAAATGCTTTCATTCTTCATTTCTATCTTTAACGAGGGGGTGTATCGACTTGAGAATCGTTAAAACAAAAACAGCGGTAAAACTTGTGCTCTTTATCGCCATTGTTGCTAGTCTATTCACTTTTGTTTTTATGAGTGAAGACTCGGAGATCTCAGTGAATATTCCGAACACTCCATCTATACCTGAGCCGACCGATACCTCCAAAGAAGAAAAACCGGAGGATCAACCGGCACCAGCCCCTGAACCGGAACAAGTAGGCTTAGAGGACGATGGTTTAGAAAATCGTGTCAGTACAATCGCATCAAGGCAAGCTGCCATTGATGGACATAAGTACTTAACTGAAAATGAAAAAATTGAAATGTATGTAAAAGAAGAAAATCTCTCGATTGTCATTAGAGACAAAAACACTGGTGCGGTGATGTACTCAACGATTGAGAAACCGGTTCAAAGTAATGAAGCGTGGACAAATTTTATGAAATCATCGATTGTTATGGAATATTTAGTAGGAACAAATATTGTTACGTATCGGGCAGATATGTATTCAAATAATCCGAAAAAAGAAATCACTTACAAAGAAGATGGTTTTCATGCAAAAGTAACATATCCTGAACTTGAAATTACCTTTGAGTTAAATGTCAGTTTAACAGATTCAGGCTTGGTCACTGAAATTCCAAAAGATAAAATTCAAGAAAATAACGAGCGCTATAAAGTCTCAGGTTTTTATGTCTATCCATTTTTAGGCTATTCCAAATTGGGAGAGCGTGAAGGGTATATGTTTATCCCAGATGGATCAGGTGCATTAATTCATTTAAAGGATAACGATGGAAAGTTCAGACAACCATATTCCGAAATGGTTTATGGGAATAATGTCGGGATTGATGATCCTTTAGTATTATCGTTGTTTAACGGTATGAACCCCTTTAATAATCCTGAAAAAATTCTAGCTCCTGTTTTTGGAATGGTTCAGACAGATACAAACATAGGGTTTCTAGGAATTATTGAGGAAGGACAATATAGTGCAAAAATTGAGGCCTATCCAAGTGGTGCTATTCTTCCATACAACTGGGTAACATCTAAATTCATTTATCGTCAAGTATACAATCAACCGACAAGTCAGCAATCTGGAACGATGGTTGTTCGTCAAAGAAATATGAATGATTTTAATATAAGAGTTCGTTATGAATTCTTATCCCAAGAGAAAGCAACTTACTTTGGTTTAGCTGAAAGATATCGAAACTACTTACTAGATAATCAGTTGATCATGAAACGAGAAGATGATTTTAAAGTACGAGTAGATATGTTCGGTGCTGATGTAGAGAATGGACTGATATCTAAGAAGAATGTAACAATGACAACATTTGGTCAGGCTAGTCAAATTTTTAATGATTTACAAAGTAAAGGAATTGACCAAATTCTCTCTATTTACAAAGGTTGGCAGAATAAAGGATATTTTGCTGGGTTGCCATTCCGTTCATTTAAACCCGAATCAGCTTTAAACGATGATAAAAGTCTCCTAGATTTAATAGACGAGAGTAAGGAACAAAACATTGATTTGTTTTTGTATCACGATGCTCTAAGAATTAACTTAGCTGAAAATCGAAATCCGACGTATAAAGTCATGAGAAAATTTAATAAAAGGCAGTATAGTGAAGATGTTTACGGTAAAGTTTACAAATCTTTTCATTATTTACAACCAAAATCTAGTGTAGACACTTTGGAAAGAATGCAGAAACAATACTCAAATCATGGTGTTGATCAACTTCTCATTGCCGGAATTTCAAATCAATTATTTTCCTTCAGTGATAGTAATAAGGAATATGATCGGATTACAACAAAGGGATATTACGAGGAGATCATCTCAAATTATGATCAACAGTTTGATTTATTGTTAGAGCAACCATTCTCTTATTTGTGGAAATATACAAATGCAATGATCGATCTTCCGGCAAGTTCATCAGGTTATGTTTTTACGGATGAAGATATTCCTTTTATTGCTCTCACATTAAAAGGGATCGTGCCAATGTATTCGGAGTATGTTAACTTTCAAGCAAACCAAGTTGAATTTTTCTTGAAACTTGTTGAACAGGGGATAAATCCCTCATTCTTACTCACGCACGAAGATCCAGCAGCGTTGTTAAATACGAACTCTTCATCAATATATAGTTCGAAATATGAGCGTTATGAAGACGTTATTGAACAATACTACTTTGATCTAAAAGAAATTCATGAGACAACGAAAAATTCAGTGATTGTCAATTTTCAGCGGTCAAACGGGATCACCACAGTAACCTACGATAATGGAACAACGATTTATGTGAACTATCAGGACCGTGATGTTAAAGTGGCCGGACAAACAATTCAAGCTTTGTCATATAAGGTGGTGCGAGGCCGATGAAAATAAATCGGAAAAGTATGTATGGATATTTATTTATATCCCCTTGGTTGGTTGGATTTCTCATTTTTGTCGTATGGCCATTAGGGCAATCCTTTTATTTCAGCTTAAATAATATGAGAATTACACCTACTGGCTTACAGTTTCGATATGTTGGTTTTAACAACTATTTAGATGTTTGGTTAAAAGATATGTTTTTTATCCAGGAGCTCTTACAATTTGTTCTTCATATTCTCTTAAGAGTCCCAGTCATAGTCGTGTTTGCCTTGATTATTGCGATGCTCTTAAATGAAAAAGTAAGATTTCAAGGGGTATTTCGAACCATATTCTTTTTACCGGTCATTGTTGCCAGTGGCCCTGTGATTGACCAATTAGTCAGCCAGGGTGCGACAACAGTGCCAATGGTAGATCAAGGTGTCATTATTAGTGTTTTAACTGCATTTTTCCCTATGTGGTTGGCTCAGGTTATCGGACAATTGTTTAATCAAATCATTATTATTCTTTGGTACTCAGGGGTGCAAATATTAATCTTTCTTGCTGTGCTTCAGAAAATTGATGCTGCGTTATACGAGGCGGCGAAAATTGATGGAGCTTCAGGTTGGGAATGTTTTTGGAAGATCACGCTGCCTTCGATCAAACCTATTATCTTAATTAATTTTGTTTATACTCTTGTATTTTTAGCAAACAGTAGTCAAAACACGATCATTAATTTAATTTATACGAATATGTTCTCAGCCACGAGGGGGTATGGTTTCGCATCTGCCATGGCATGGATGTACGCGGTAATTATCTCGATATTGCTTCTGATCATTTTCTTGGTCTTCCGGGAAAAAGAAACTAAAAGAGCTTAGTAGAAAGGAAGAGGAACATGGCAGTACCAAAAACTCGAGAGTTTTATAAACTACTTCGAAGCGATACGATGACCAGGAAAGAAAAGACAAGAATTACGAAAGCTAAATTGTCTCGCTTTTTATTCGGCTTTAATGATCGAAGAGGGTTCGTTTTGAAAGTGACTATATACACCCTCTTATTATGTATTGGCTTTGTGTATTTATATCCGATACTTTATATGTTTATCACCAGTATGCAATCACTAGAAGACTTACTAAATTCGTCAGTAAACTGGATCCCTTCGACGCTTTATACTGACAACTACTCAAAAGCCTATTCGGTTATGAACATTAAGGATTCCTTAATGGGAAGTCTATTGATTGCAACAGTCCCTACGATATTCCAAGTAATAGTCGCTTCTATCGTAGGGTTCGGTTTTGCGAGATATAATTTCCGATTTAAAAAACTTTTTTTCGCTTTAATGATTTTTAGTTTTATAGTTCCACCACAAATCTTAATGATGCCTACTTACCGCTTGTTTAGTAACTTAGAATTAACCGGTTCACTCAATGCATTTATTGTTCCGGCAGCATTAGGGCAAGGATTGAACAGTACCATTTTCATCCTTATATTCTATCAATTCTTCAAACAAACACCTCAATCTTTATACGAGGCTGCGGAAGTAGATGGAGCAAACCAGTTTACATGTTTCTTTCGAATAGCTATTCCAATGGCGGTACCTGCCTTTATTATCGCCTTCTTATTTTCATTCGTATGGTATTGGAATGAAACATATCTGACAACGTTATATCTAACAAGTAGATCAAATGAATTAACAACGATATTGTTGCAACTACAACAATTTGAGCGAACTTATGAAGCGATGTATCCTGTTACAGAAAACAGCCCTAACCGTATAAATGAAGGGATTAAAATGGCAGGAACTTTTATAAGTATTTTACCATTATTGATTGTTTACTTTTTTCTTCAAAGATACTTCGTTGAAAGTGTCGATCGTACCGGTATTGCTGGTGAATAATCACCGTAATATATCTAAAAAAAATGAAGCGGGGGAAATGAAATGGTAAGGAAGAATTTAGTGAGAATTATTTTTACTGCATTATTCATTCTTTTAGTAGCTGTGGGTTGTTCATCTAAGGAGTCAACGAGCGTTGATCCAGGAGGGAAGGCTTCTGAGGGTACTAAAAATAATCAAACCGAACAAAAGCAAGAAGCAGTAGGGCTGGATCCAATGACAACAGAGAATATTACACTTACCTATGCTTCTTGGTCAAATCCTGTGTTAAATCAGTTTCTTGCTGATAAATTCATGGAGAAATATCCAAATATTACAGTTGAGCTTGTAAACCTAGAGTTTGACGGTTGGAATGACCATTTAACAAACCTAGCAAGTATTGGTGATCTTCCGGATGTTTATTGGTATTTAGGAAATGTTGATGTACCTATCCGTAACGGCTGGTTAGGAGATATGACAGAGTACTTTGACAATGACCCTGAAAGTGATCAAATCTTATCTACGATGAAAATTCAAGGTTACTTTGATGGAGAAAGAAAACTCGCAGCACCAGCACAGTACTTACCGTTTACCGTGTTTTTAGATGAAAATTTATTTAACAAATTAAACGTACCAATGCCTTCACCTGATTGGACGTATAGTGAAATGGTTGAGCTGATGCAAGAAATGACAGTACCTGAGCAAGGAATTTTTGGTTACAACACATTTACACAATTACTAACGATGGCTCCAATCGTTAACCAAGATGCATTAGGTGAATTTGGTTGGGATGGAGAAAAGTATGATCTAACAAAGGATTGGGCAGATGCGATCACTCAACACGCTCAACTTGTTAGAAGTGGTGTTCATTCGCCTTTCTTTGATACAGATGAAGCTGAAGCGGCATTTGGAGATCGTTTATTATGGCCAGCAAGTTCTGGTCGTGTTGCGATGCAATTAGATGCTTGGTGGACAAATGGATTATTCTCTCAGCCAGAATTCGTAGACAAAGGGATTAAATGGGTTCCATATGTTGTTCCAAGAGGCGATAACGCAAAATCACAACATAAACCAGCATTTACTGATTTTGGAGCACTTTCGTCAGCAACAAAACACCCACGTGAAGCTTATGAATTATTGAAATTCTTCGGCTGGGGCAAAGATGGTTGGTTAGCAAAGTTAGAAGCATTTGAAACACTAAAACATGATGATGGTTCGTTAGTATTCACATTCCCAGATGGTGGACTTCCATTAATTAATGATGAAGAAATTTGGAATGGACTTAAGAAGTTTCTACCACAATCAAAATATGTAAGTGATTTCTTAGATAGAGCAAAAGAACCTGTACCACTAGGCGGTGCAGCGCAACCAGGCTTCCAAACGTTCTTGGATGAAGTATACTTCGGCGGAGAATATGGCGATGTTCAGCAAGCAATTATTAACGGTGAAGTGAATGCCCATGACATTGCCCAAAACTTAACGGATATGATTAACCGTTATCGTGAAGAAGCGCTACAAGAATTATTCTGGTAAAACTAGTAAATTTATAGGCTAAACGTAGTTTTCCATTCATACATGTTTAAACTTTATACTAGGCTGGCGCATTGAGTCAGCCTAGTATTATTAAAACCTAGCAAATTACATAAAGGTTGGAAGGGTGAATTTGATGAGTTCGTTACAGAAAGCCAAAATGATCGTAGACAAGGACTTTCGAGTCTCAGAAATAGATGAGCGGATTTACGGTTCGTTTATAGAACATTTAGGGCGTGCCGTTTATGGAGGTGTCTATGAACCAGACCATCCAGAAGCTGATGAACATGGGTTTCGTAAAGATGTTATTGAACTAGTGAAACAATTAAATGTACCAATTGTTCGTTATCCTGGAGGTAACATGGTATCAGCTTATAATTGGGAAGATGGTGTAGGTCCAAAAGAACTTAGACCTAGAAGACTTGAATTGGCTTGGAGAACGATCGAAACAAATGAGATTGGAACGAATGAATTTGTTGATTGGGCAAATCTAGTGAACTCTCAAGTAATGATGGCTGTTAACCTAGGAACTCGTGGAATAGACGAAGCGCGAAATTTCATTGAGTATTGTAACCACCCTGGTGGTACTTATTACAGTGATCTTAGAAGAAAACACGGGTATGAGAAGCCTCATAAGATTAATACTTGGTGTTTAGGTAATGAAATGGATGGACCTTGGCAAATTGGTCACAAAACCGCAGAAGAGTATGGTAGGCTTGCGCTAGAAACGGCCAAAGCGATGAGATTAGTAGATCCAACCATTGAATTAGTTGCTTGTGGAAGTTCTAATACAGGGATGCCAACGTTTCCTCAATATGAAGCAACCACACTAGAGCATACGTATGATGCGATTGATTATATTTCTCTACATCAATACTACGGCAATAGAAGTAATGATACGGCTAGTTATCTAGCTAAATCGATGGATATGGAACACTTTATTAAAACGATTATTTCTACTTGTGATTACGTTAAGGCAAAAAAGCGTAGTAAAAAAACAATTAACCTCAGTTTTGACGAGTGGAACGTCTGGTATCACTCAAATGGTCAGGATAGACAAATTGAACCTTGGTCGATTGCGCCACCTCAATTAGAAGATGTTTATAATTTTGAGGATGCGTTACTCGTTGGTTCGATGTTAATGACCTTTTTACGTAACTCTGATCGTGTGAAAATTGCGTGTATGGCGCAGCTGGTTAATGTTATTGCCCCAATTATGACCCAAAAAGGTGGCAAGGCCTGGAAACAAACAATCTTTTATCCATACGCACATGTGTCTGCTTTCGGCCGTGGTGTAGCCTTACAACCAGTCGTTTCTTCGCCAAAATATGATAGTAAAGAATTTACCGACGTACCATACTTGGATTCTGCTGCTGTTTACAATGAAGAAAAATCAGAGGTTACAATCTTTGCAGTCAACCGCCATTTAGAAGAAGCACTTCCATTATCTTGTGATGTAAGAAGCTTTGGGGATTATGAAATCATTGAACATATTGTTTTGGAACATGATGACCTTAAAGCTGTGAATACGATAGAGGCTCAGACAGTTCAACCTCATTCAAACGGGGTATCCTCTCTAAACAACGGATTTATAGAAGCGAACTTGTCAAAAGCATCTTGGAATGTCATCCGTTTAAGGAAAAAATAACAGTTACGTAATTACAGAAAACTACAAAAAAATAATTGAGAGTATCTCAATTATTTTTTTGTTTGGAGGATTGATCGTATGGTGAAAATATTTGTTGTTTTTTTACTGTTTTTTCTTTCTTTATTTCCAACTAGTATTTCTGCTGGGAACCCTGTCATAAAAGATAGGTTTAGTGCAGACCCTGCTGCTTTAGTACATGATGATAAAGTCTACTTGTATGTTGGCCGTGACCAAGCAGGTTACCCGGGACAAATCCATCATTTCTATGTATTGAAAGAATGGAATGTCTATTCATCTCGTGACATGAAGACGTGGGAGTTAGAGGGGAGCCTGCCAAGAACTGAATTTTCCTGGGCAAGGGAAGATACGGCGTGGGCGGCTCAAGCAATTGAACGCGATGGAAAATTCTACTGGTATGTAACTGTACTAAATCGGGATTCTGATCCTGATAAAAACGGCTTTGCCATAGGTGTTGCAGTTTCAGATCATCCAGCTAGTGGTTTCAAGGATGCAATAGGAGCACCGTTAGTTCGTAGTGATATGACGGAAGCACCGGGGTTTATGGATCCAAAGCAAACATGGGACAATATTGATCCAACTGTGTTTATTGATGATAATGGGCAAGCGTATCTTTACTGGGGCAATACTCATCTTTATTATGCAAAATTAAAAGATAATATGATTGAGCTCGACGGGGAAATTCATCAACTTACGATTGAAAATATGCCTGGGACATTTACCGAGGCACCGTATCTACACAAATACAAAGATACATACTACTTATCGTTTGCGATGAATTTTCCTGAAGTGACAGCCTATGCAACTAGTCATAGCCCTGAAGGACCTTGGCAATATCAAGGAATATTACTAGATCGTATGGATGATAGCGAAACAAGCCATCAGGCAATTATTGAATTTAAAGGGGACTGGTATCTTATTTATCACACTGGTGCCTTGCCTGGCGGAGGAAATTTTCGGAGATCTACTTCAATAGACAAATTATCGTACAACGAAGATGGAACGATACAAAAAGTAACACCTACTGCCTCTGGATTGGCCTTTGATAGTTATGTCATAAAATCTAGTTCTCGTCCTGAACTAGGTATCCGTCATTTACGAGGAGCAATACGGGTTAGTTCGTATAATGACGAGTCCTATGATTTTCAATGGCATATCGTTCCTGGTTTGGCCAATGCAAGTGAAGAATACGTTTCATTTCAAGCAGAAAACAAGCCTGGATACTATTTAAGATTTGGTGGAGAATTTATTACGTTAGCAAAACATGACGGGAGCAAGAGTTTCTCTGAAGCCGCCACTTTTAAAGTGGTAAGAGGTCTTGAAAACGGTGAAGGTGTTTCATTTCAATCGTACAAACAAGAAGAACTGTACCTCTTTCATCATGAGACGAATACGGTTCGAATTGGCGAAGTAGGGTCTGACGATGAAAAAAGGCTTGCTACCTTTCAAATCGTAGCTTTAGACGGAAGTCTAGCCGAAGAATTCATACCTAAGCTAGAAGCAACCGCTGTAAAAAGAAGTTTCGGTACCATCTTTATGTTCACGAGCTTAGTTATTTTGGTCTTAAGTACCGTTATCTTTATGAGAAGACGTTATGTAGGAGAGAGGATATCGAATGAAAACTAAAAAAGTAATGATATCAATGAGTATTTTGGTTGTTTTGTTTGTAACCACTTTTTCCATTTTTTATTTTTCAAAAGGCTCTTTAACAGAGCCGACTGCTAATGGTCAGACACCGTTAAAGGAGGAAGAAATGCCAAGGTTCCGAGAAGCATCTGTCCACGATCCTTCTGTGATCAAAGTAGATGACACATTTTATGTATTTGGTTCTCATTTAGCTGCTGCCAAGTCAACGGATTTACTTAATTGGCAACAGATTTCTACAAGTGTAAACGAGACTAATCCTCTTATCCCTAATGTATTCGAGCAATTAGCAGAAACGTTTGAATGGGCACAAACAAAAACGCTTTGGGCTCCAGATGTGGTTCAGTTAGAGGATGGCAGGTTTTACATGTACTATAACGCTTGTGAAGGAAGCTCACCTAGATCAGCGCTAGGAGTAGCGGTGGCAGATCACATTGAAGGCCCATATCAAGATTTAGGCATCTTTTTGAAATCTGGGATGTGGGGAGAACCAAGTGAAAATGGCCAAATCTATGATCCGAGAGTTCATCCGAATGTTGTCGATCCCCATACGTTTTTTGATGAGGATGGTCAGTTATGGATGGTATATGGCTCTTATTCAGGTGGTATTTTTATTTTACGGATAGATCCGAAAACAGGGTTTCCATTCCCTGATCAAGGATATGGTAAAAGGTTAATTGGAGGCAATCATAGTCGGATAGAAGGCGCCTATATTCTCTTTAATCCTCAAACAAACTATTACTATATGTATTTGTCATTTGGAGGACTTGATGCAGTAGGTGGTTATAACATTCGAGTCGTTCGATCGAAAAATCCTGATGGTCCATACTTGGATGCTGAGGAAAATGAGATGGTAAATGTCAAATCAAATCCTAGTAAACCTTTATTTGATGATGTAACGATCAAACCGTTTGGTGTGAAATTGATGGGGAATTTTGAGTTTATTAAAAGATATGAAGATGGACCAGCGAGAAGAAATGGCTACGTTTCTCCAGGGCATAATTCAGCTTATTATGACAAAGAAACTGGACAGTCTTTTATAATCTTCCATACTCGATTTCCAAGAAGAGGGGAACAACATCAAATTAGAGTTCATCAGATGTTTATGAATAGTCAGGGGTGGCCTGTGGTTACGCCACATCGTTACGCCGGTGAAACGATTTCTAAAGTAACAACATCGATGGTTGTCGGTGACTATCAATTAATTAATCATGGAAAAGATATTTCTGCTGAAATTAAAAACTCAGTCCTAGTAACCTTAAACAAGAATCAAACAATCTCAGGAGAAGTGACAGGAACATGGTCATTAAAAGGAGATTTCATGGTTGAATTGACTGTGGATGGGAAGATCTATGACGGAGTATTTCATAAACAATGGGATGAATCTTTGAAAAGCTATGTCATGACTTTTAGTGCATTATCTAACGAGGGAATTTCGATTTGGGGATCCCAACAATAATTACTTATGATATATAAGGGAGTGCATGTAGGTGAATGTTAGACTTCTAGATGGAATTTTCAAAGATTCACAGGAAAAAGGAAAAGAGTATTTGGTGTACCTAGATGTAGATCGACTTGTAGCACCGTGTTACGAAGCGGTTTCGAAATCTCCTAAAAAAACCCGTTATGGAGGGTGGGAATCAACCGGTATCAGTGGCCATTCGATTGGACATTGGTTATCTGCCGCGGCCCAGATGTACGTAGAAACCAACGATGTGGAGTTAAAGAAAAAGCTAGATTATGCTATCAATGAACTAGAGTATCTTCAAAGTCTTGATCAAGACGGATATGTAAGTGGGTTTGCTAGAAGATGTTTTGATCAGGTATTTTCAGGCGATTTTGAGGTGGAACATTTTAGTCTTGCTGGTCAGTGGGTTCCCTGGTACAGTATCCATAAAATTTTCGCTGGGCTCATTGATGTCTATCAACTCCTAGGTGACAAAAAGGCGTTAGAAGTTGTTATGAAACTAGCGAATTGGGCAAAAAAAGGTACGGACCAACTTACAGATGACCAATTTCAAAAAATGTTGATATGTGAACATGGTGGTATGAACGAGGCGATGGCTGATTTATATACGATTACAGGTAATCAAGACTATGTAGATTTAGCAATTCGTTTTTGTCATAAAGCGATCCTTGACCCGTTAGCGGAGGAGAGAGATGAGCTTGAGGGGAAGCATGCCAACACGCAAATTCCTAAAGTGATAGGTGCGGCGAAACTTTACGAAATCACAGGTGAGCAAAGATTTCGGGATATGGCTGTCTTCTTCTGGAATGAAGTAACAAGAAATCGATCATACATTATTGGTGGAAACAGTATCAATGAACACTTTGGACCGGTGAATAGTGAAAAACTAGGTGTTCAAACGACAGAAACTTGTAATACGTACAATATGTTAAAGCTTACTGAGCATTTATTCCAATGGTCTCAGGACGTGGAATACATGGATTACTATGAGAGAGCATTATACAACCACATACTGGCGTCACAAGATCCGGATTCGGGTATGAAAACGTACTTTGTTTCATCTCAACCAGGCCATTTTAAAGTGTATTGTTCTCCCGATGATTCTTTTTGGTGCTGTACCGGTACCGGAATGGAAAACCCAGCCCGTTATTCTAGAGCAATTTACAATCTAAAAGATCAAGATTTGTTTGTAAATCTATTTATTGCTTCAGAACTCACAATTTTAGATAAGAAAATGAAGATCCAGCAGCATACGGACTTCCCAAAGACAAACAGAACAAGCCTGGTCTTTGAAGAGACAGAAGGTGAATGTCTACACTTACATATCCGAGTCCCTTATTGGGTGACCGGAGATGTCAGAGCAATTGTAAACGGAGAAGAAAGCTATATAGGTACAGGTAATTCCTATCTCACTATAAGTAGACATTGGCACGCGGGAGATAGAATTGAAATCGAGCTTCCAATGGGCCTTCATACGTACACTGCAAAGGATGACAACAAAAAAGTTGGGATCATGTACGGACCGATTGTATTGGCGGGTGCATTAGGTACAGCCAATTTCCCAGAAACGGATATCCTTGATGATCATTTAAAACTAAATAATCATCCGTTAATAGAGGTACCAAGTCTTATCGCAGATAAAGAACAAATAAATGAGTGGGTTAAGCCTGTGGTTGGTTCGCCACTGACTTTCGAAACAGATCCAATAGGGCAGCCGGGAAATGTGAAAGTTACACTAATCCCATTTTATCAGTTACATCACCAACGCTACACATTATATTGGAACCTGCTTGATGAAGCAGCCTATCAGACCTTTGTGGATCGAGAACTAGAAGAGTTAGAGCATATACGAGCGATTACGATAGATGAAGTGCAGCCAAATGAGCAACAACCGGAAGTAGAACATCAAATTAAAAAGCAACATTCCAACTCGGGGTATTTAACGATTGTTCAACAAGGTTGGCGAGATTGTCGAGACGGTGGCTATTTCAGTTATCAAATGAAGGTAGAACCCGCAGAGCAAATGTATTTACTAGTCACTTACTTTGGCGGAGACCGGGCAATTGTAATTGATGGGAAAACATATGAGCGTGAGTTTGACATTTTCATTGACGGTACAGTAATTGCGAAGCAGAAGCTTGAAAGTCGTGCTCCGTATGATGCTACGTTTAATATCTGCTATGAAATTCCAAGTTCATTGACAGAAGGTAAACGAAACGTCGAAGTAAAGTTTGCTTCTTCGGAAGGAAAGCTTGCTGGTGGTGTTTATGGAGTTAGAATCGTGAATTCAAACAAAGATATCAGTTAGGGGAGATTGATGAAAACAATGTCTAATAGTTTACCAAAAAGAATTTATATCGTGATCATAATCCTTGTTATAGGTATTTCTGCTATTTACGTCGCTAAAGATTTTAGTGCTCCAACGGAACTTCACTTAGAACAAGAGCAGATCCTTCAGGAAAACCAGCTTACATTTCAAAATGTAGCTGTCCATGACCCTTCTATTATTAAGGTAGATGATACTTATTATGTGTTTGGATCTCATGTGGAGGCAGCAAAATCTAACGATCTACAAAAATGGACTCGATTTACTAACGGATACACGACACCGAACAATAAATTATATGGTGATTTAGTATCAAATCTTGCTGAGTCTTTTGCTTGGGCAGGTCATAATGACTCGGATAGTAAAGGTGGTTTTTCCGTTTGGGCACCAGAAATTATCTGGAACGAAGATTATATCAATGAAGATGGAACGAATGGTGCATTTATGATGTATTATAGTGCCTCGTCTACTTATATTCGTTCTGCCATTGGTTTTGCAGTTGCCCAAAATATAGAAGGTCCTTTTCACTATGTAGACACAGTTGTCTATTCTGGTTTTACGGAAAATGATGCCTATGACCAAGACAGTGAGATTAATAAAAAGTGGACCTATACCAATCTAAAAAAATTAATCGAGGAAGAAACATTGGAATCGCCGAGACCCAGTTGGTTTAACCACGATGGAAGTTATAACAATCAACAGTTCCCTAATGCCATTGATGCCAATTTATTTTTTGATCAGGATGGAAAGTTGTGGATGACATACGGTTCTTGGTCCGGTGGAATTTTTCTATTAGAAATGGATAAAGCAACAGGTAAGGCACTCTATCCGGGGCAGGATGGTACAACTGAGGATGGTAGACTGATCGACCGTTATTTTGGGACAAAAATTTCAGGTGGGTATGGGAAGTCAGGTGAAGGACCTTATGTAGTCTATGATAAAGAAACGAACTATTACTACCTTTTTGTCACGTACGGTTGGCTAGGGGCTGATGGTGGGTATAATATGAGACTTTTTAGGTCCACAAGTCCTGAAGGTCCATACGTAGATGCAGCTGGACAAAATGCTGTCCTGTCAGGCAACAGAGATCATGCTCCACTTGGAATTAAACTGATGGGTAATTTCTTATTTGAAAGAAAACTAGGTGATCATGGTATAGGAATAGGGTTTGGCTATGTATCTCCAGGTCACAACTCATTTTATACAGACCCAGAGACGGGAAAGCGGTTTTTAGTATTTCACACGAGATTTCCGCAAACAGGTGAGATGCACGAGGTTCGAATTCATCAGATGTTTATGAATAAGGATGACTGGCCGGTTGTGGGACCATACCGATATGCTGGAGAAAGATTAGAGAAATTAACGAAACAAGAACTTGTCGGTGACTATAAATTTCTTATTCATGGAAAGGATAATTCAGCTGTCATTAAGAAATCTAGATCGATCCGCTTGAATGAGGATTTTACCGTCTCTGGTGATGTGAATGGTACTTGGGAGTTAACCGGTAATTACGATGCAGAGCTAACAATTAATGATAGAAGTTATCATGGCGTTTTTGTACGTCAGTGGGATCCGATGGTAAAGCAGTTTGTCTCGACTTTTACAGTGATGTCAAGTGAGGGTGTTACTTTATGGGGAAGTAAGCTTCCCGATCCGACGGATGAGGAAATCGTTCAAGCCGTTTACACAGACGTAACCATTGGAAATACAGAAAGAGTGGTCGCAGATTTGTCATTACCTACTGAAGGGACTAGAAATACCGCGATTTTATGGGAAAGTTCAGATGAGAATGTTGTCTCAAAGAATGGAGTTATCACTAGACCGCCTGTTGGTTCTGAGCCTGTCAACGTAACTCTGACAGCAACAATTATAAAGGCAGAGGTAACGGCCATAAAAAGTTTTGCTGTAACAGTAGTACCTTTACAAAGGTAAATGATCAGTTACCCGTTATAGTATTTTTAAGACAAAATTCATAAATCTATCAATTGACAGTAACCACACCACTGAATATACTTAGTATAGTTAATAAAAACATTTAAAGGTTAAACCTTTTATTAATCACTAGTCTACTTTAATACCCGTTTGATTGATCCTAAGGAGTGATGATACTATGCACGGCCCTACAAAGCCACCTAGTTATTTAAAGGAACATGAGCGATCGTTAAATCCGAACATGTCTGAATGGTCAATTTACAACTCTCATGACCCCTCAATTTTTCATGATGGGGATACTTATTACATTTTATCGACTGATACGAAAACTAGTTTATTAACAACCGAGATGAAGTCTGGAGCGCAAATTCGTAAATCAAAGAATTTAATTGATTGGAAGTGGGTTGGTCATGCGCTAGACGGAGTACCTAAGGAAGCATTTGAGTGGACTGGTGCAAGAGGGTTGTGGGCACCTGAAGTTGTGAAATGGGAGAATACGTATTACTTATATTACTGCGCTTCACAGTTTGGTACTAATCAATCTTTTATTGGTGTCGCCACTAGTAATTCAATGGAAGGACCATGGCAGGACCAAGGTGAAGTATTTAAAACAACGAAGACGGACGAACCGAACGCGATCGACCCAAATCTTATCACTGATCGAAACGGGAATCGATATTTAATCTATGGATCTTTTTTCAGTGGAATTTACGCAGCAAGATTGAATCATGATACGGGTAAATTGTTGGAATACGGTGAAGGTGTTTGTATCGCGAGAAGGGAGCATGAAACGAAAGAAGGAGCCATTGAAGGTCCATATATGGTTTACCATCCGGATCATGACATGTATTACTTATTTGTTTCCTATGACTCGCTTTTCTCAAATTACAATATAAGAGTAGGACGATCAAGAGAAGTTACTGGTCCTTTTGTAGATTTTCATGGGAATGATTTAAAAGATATCGACTATCGCCCTTCAGATGAGATTGGAACGAAACTATTAGCTGGTTATCAATTCAGTGATGGAAGTGGCTGGATGGCGCCTGGTCATAACTCGATTCTTGAACAGGATGGTGCCTATTTTATTGTTCACCATGCTAGACTATTAGACAAAAAAGATACGTTTTGTTTACATGTGCGACGCATCTTGTGGACAGAGGACGGTTGGCCAATAATCTCACCAGAGCGCTACGCAGGGGAAAAAATAGAATCAATTGACGAAATCCAGATGATTGGATCGTGGGATGCGATCAAATTTGATCGACTTGTACAGGGAGTCAATCAAGCGTTTCCGGTAAAGTTTCTTCCTGGAAACATATGCTTGATCAACAATCAAGACTATACATGGAGGAAAGTCGATAATTATACCATTTATGTTAATGAAAAGAATACATCCGATAAAATGATCGAGTTAAAAGTGTTAAAGGCGTGGGATTGGGAGCTTGATCGCGAAACGATTGTGTTTACGGGAATGGACACAACAGGAACATGTATTATCGGGAAAAAACTAGAATAACGGTTTGACGATTTTTTTTGCACCTATGGTTAATAAAAACACTAACATAATAACATATAAATTTATAATAAGAAGGAGCATATATATATGAGTACTCAACAACATTTTAATAATCCAATTGTAGAGCAACGAGCAGATCCTTGGGTTTACAAGCACGTAGATGGCTACTACTATTTTACGGGTTCTGTACCTGAATACGATCGAATCGAACTTCGAAGATCTAGAACAATTCAAGGGTTAGGAGAAGCAAACCCAGTGACCATTTGGCGTAAATATGATAACGGTCCAATGAGTGCAAATATCTGGGCTCCTGAAATTCATTATATTGATGGGAAATGGTATGTATATTTCGCTGCTGCAAGAACAGCAGAAACAAATGAAGGACTATTTGATCACCGGATGTTCGTTCTAGAAACCGATTCTGAAAATCCGTTGGAAGGGAATTGGATTGAAAAAGGGCAAATAAAAACGCAATGGGAGAGTTTCTCTCTAGATGCTACGACCTTTGAACATAGAGGAATAAGATATTTGGTTTGGCCACAAAAAGACCCAAATATCGTTGGGAATTCTAATCTTTATATTGCAAAAATGGAAAATCCATGGACCCTCCAAGGAGAAACAATCATGCTGACAACACCTGATTACGAGTGGGAAAGAATTGGTTTTCTAGTCAACGAAGGACCTGCAGTTTTAATTAAGAACGGGAAAATATTTATTACGTTTTCAGCAAGTGCAACAAATCATCATTATTGTATGGGGCTACTCGTTGCGGATGAAGAAAGTGACCTACTAGATGTGCGCTCTTGGACAAAACTCCCTGAACCGGTTTTTAAAACAAATGAAGAAACAGGGCAATTTGGACCAGGCCATAACAGCTTCACTGTGTCAGAGGACGGAACGGAAGATATTCTTATTTATCACGCAAGAAACTACAAGGAAATTGAAGGTGATCCCCTCTATGACCCAAATCGTCACACGAGAGCGCAACAAATCTTTTGGGATCAAGATGGAATGCCGATTTTCGGAGTGCCTGTTCGTGACTCAAAATTAGTAAGCTTATAAACTTATTTTCATGGGGTGCCGGTTTTGGGGCATCCTTCTTTTTTTGTAGAGGGGGAAGGGGAGGCGAGGGCGTTCGAGGACATGTCCTCTAAAATTCAAAATTGACAAAAAACGCGAAAATAACGGAACGTATGTCCACCAAAAATAAATCCACAGCACAAATAGCAATCAACTCATAATAATAGGCTGACCTCAAATTATGAGTCAGCCTCTTTACACGTTTTGTTTAGACCTCTTTCGTATAGAGCAACCTGAAAAGTATATCCTGATTGTAGTTACCAAAACCAGTGCCAAAAATAGTTACTCCACCAATGTGCTCGGCATCATCAAGGACTGCAATACGAAATGTCCATTGTTTCTCTCGAATAAAAACCTCATCAATAGTAGTCTCAGAGATTTTGTTGCTGTCAATATATGTCCCGTTTTTGGTAATCCGAATGTATTTTAAAAGACCATATTGATTTATTACTTTTGGCCACCAATCGGGAGTATACTTGCCAAGTCGGTCGCCATAATCTCCTGGACTAGTCCACGTTCCTAACTTTACGTTGTTAAGGAAAAACGCAATATCAGATGGCCAGTTTTCATTAGTAAAAGGTGCTTCTGACGATATTTCCATTGATATTTCTAGTTCTTTCGGGATTTGACTAGAGAGTAAGAAATTTGGAACCTTATACTCGATATATCCTTTACTAAACCATAGAATTTTTGCATTGACACGTTCTGGTGCCAAAAGATATCGCGGTTCATCAAATTCTCCAACAATATTTTCGATAGTAGCTAAGCCACAAGTAGGCTCTACTAGAAAATCTGTATAATGACCTACAGACAACTCCGTTTGATGATACTCATTCGTACTTCCTTCGTAGAGTGGAAAATTTACTTCTAATCGATCTACATTTAAGATACATAATTTTTGAATTCCTGCTTTACCTGGGGTCATTTCAGTTCGAATAATTCCGCTTTTTTCGAGTTTCTTTATGTGCATGGTCATAATTGCACTACTTAAGCCAACTGCGTTTGCTAGCTCACGCACATTCATTGGTTGAAGAGTTAAATGTTTAATCATTGAAAGCCTTACTTCACTAGCAAGTGCTTCATAAACAGGGAGAGATTTCGTAGAGATATCTAATATCATAATAGCCTCCATGACTATTGATAAATTTTAATTGATTTTGATTAATTTAGAGCCATGTGGAGGAAGTAAAAAGCCCACATTATCCTGTACGACGAGACCTAAATCTTCTTTCTCCCAGAGGTCCCTAGCTTGTTTTTGGCAAAATAAACCTAAATGGGATAACGCGGCGTCTATGATCTCTGGCTCATCACTTAAATTAAAAAACGCTAAATATGTTTCGTCGTGTAATCCACGCGCAGTCCAAACTATTTTGTTTCCTCTTCGGTACAATAATCGGTTACTATGACTTGTTTGATTAACAGCCAGGACTTCCTCGTTTGTCAGTAACGATAATGTCCATTCGTTGTTATCGCGTAGTTCACCACCAAACATCAGCGGGGAGCGAAAGATGCTCCACAATGTCATCATGGTAAGTTGTTCGTCTTTCGTAAACCGTGTCCAGCGATCACCACCTGGTCCATCGACAGAACGTATACCTAAATGCCCGAGGGGAAGCATATCACAATCTGGCCAAAGTCCTGGTTCGACGTGCTTTTCCCATTTCTCACAACGTTCAAACATTTGGTAAAGAAGACTCCATTGATCCCAGAAGTCATCAGTCATTCTCCACATGTTTGCGTTTGCTTTAAAATGTTCGGCATATTCAAGAGGTGCTGGGCCTGGAGATAGGCTTAAGACCATTTGTCTACCACATTGGTCAATAGCATTTCTAATAAGCTCAATTTCGTCTAAATGGGTATCATAAAGTCTTGAAGCTGCGATATCGTCTACTTTTACGAAATCCACACCCCAGCTCGCATAGAGTTGAAACAGGGAATTGTAATATTGTTGGGCACCCTCTTTAGTAACATCAACCCCATACATATCCGTATTCCAAGGACAAATTGAATTTGGATGAGCAATGTCTTTTGCTGTTGCCTCAGTTCCCAAAATCGATGTTTGGTTATGTACTGCTTGTCGTGGAATTCCTCTCATCATATGTAGCCCAAATTTTAAGCCAAGATCATGAATATAATCACCTAAAGGCTTGAACCCTTGTCCGTTCCTGGCAGATGGAAAACGATTTTCAGATGGCATCAAACGAGAATACTGGTCCATTGTTAAAGAAGTAAAAGGGTGATAGTGAGAAGAGTTAGCCGTTGGTTCATACCATTGAATATCAACGACAACATATTCCCAGCCGTATTGCTTTAAGTTCTTTGCGATATAATCCGCATTTCCTTTTATTTCATCTTCAGTAACACTTGCACCATAACAATCCCAACTATTCCAGCCCATGGGAGGAGTTGGAGCAACGCTTTTATGCTTCATTGTAAATCCCCCTTTTTGATTGAGAATTTAGATAAAAAAAATTGTTGAAAACTCATACTTATTTATAATATATTTAATAACATATTAACATTTTTGTTATTTAATAGAAAGACATTTTTAAAGCGTTTTCTTAAATATTTCACATATGTTTAGGTATAGAAACGAAAATAGTTTATTAGTTTGTTAATATTAAATATATGTATTAATATAATGGAGACTTTACGTGCAATGAACCCTAGAATTTTCGGCTAGTTTACTGTGAAAAGTCTAGGGAAAATGAGTGGAGGACTGAGGCAAATGTTAGAGGAAGTAAACGCGTGGCCAATACCATGTGAATGTGGGCAAAATCATAATGATGTACTTGTAGAAAAGCTAGTCATAAATGAGGGTGCGCTCGAGGAAATTTTGCCATTCCTTGAGCAAAAGTCGATGAGCAAAATTCTTATCGCTGTAGATGCCAATACATACGAGGTGGCAGGTCAGTTTGTTGTGAAGTTGTTAGAGGATACGAATGTTACTACTAAACTTTGCTTTCTGGATCCGAATGAATTAAATGATGTAGTTGCTGATGAGGCAGCTATTGTTCAACTTTTGTTGTCAGTTGATCGTGATATTGAAGTTGTGTTAGCTGTAGGCTCGGGAACCATCCATGACATCGTAAGAATTGTTAGTTATAAAATGGGAAAACCGTTTATTTCCATTCCGACAGCTCCTTCTGTCGATGGTTTTAATTCGATAGGGGCACCGTTGGTTGTCAAAGGTGTGAAAACCACATATAAAGCTCAGGCTCCAATCGCGGTCTTTGCGGATTTAGACATAATAGCAAAGGCTCCCAAAGAATTAATTGCTGCTGGATTTGGTGATATGTTAGGGAAATATACTTCGTTAGTAGATTGGCAGTTTAGTCACTTAATAGGAGGAGACTCGTTTTGTCCAGTAGTCTTTCAGATTACGAAAGACGCCTTAGATGCTTGTGTTACAAATGTTGATGGTATCGCAGTGGCGAATAAATCAGCAATCAAAATTCTGATGCATGGACTTATCGACTCGGGGAAAGCAATGTTACTCATTGGCCAATCGTATCCAGCGTCAGGTGCAGAACATCATCTCTCTCATTATTGGGAAATGAACTTTCTTCAAACGAAAAGACGACAAGTTCTACACGGTGCTAAAGTGGCAGTTTCTTGCCAATTGGTTGCGGACTTTTACCATACTGTCGTCAAAAATATACTCTTAACCATCGAAAACCTTCCGGGGGAAGATGATGTGATCAAAAAGGTTTCTGAAAACCAAAAGGAAATTTTAGAGTGGATAGAAAGTATTCCTGATGCTAGCCAACTAAAAGAACTGATACAGAAAGTAGGAGGAGCAACAGTTCCTGAGGACTTAGGGATTGAACAGGATCTTGTAAAAGAAAGCTTTCGTAACGCCCATCTTCTAAGAGAAAGAGTTACGTTGTTATATTTTTATAATGAATATATTCGAACGAACGATGAAATCAACGTTATTCAAGAGTAGTAGTTCTCACCGTAAGGAGACATATTACTTCCCTTGTCTGTGATAAAAAAAGATGTACGTACATTAATGGCGTTTTTATGAAGGGATAAAATATTATTTACAAAAATTCATAAAATAACTAGTGAAAAATTGTACGTACAAGTATATAATGAGTGTAGAGAATGTATCGAATATTAGGAAGGGGCGAGGACGTACATGTTAGAACAATTAAAAGAAATCGTTTTTAAGGCTAATCTTGCACTACCGAAACATGGACTTGTTACTTTTACATGGGGAAACGTCAGTGGGATTGATCGTGAAAAAGGTCTTGTCGTGATTAAACCCAGTGGTGTCGAGTACTTTGAGATGAGAAGTAGAGACATGGTCGTAGTAGACTTGGATGGAAATGTTATTGAAGGAGATTTAAAACCTTCCTCGGATACAGCTACACATCTAGTTCTTTATAAAGCTTTTCCTACCATTGGTGGTATTGTACATACACATTCTACAGTTGCAACAAGTTGGGCACAATCAGGGAAGTCACTCCCGGCATTTGGCACAACTCATGCAGATTATTTTTACGGTGAAATTCCATGTACGAGAGAAATGACGGAAGCTGAAATAAATGGTGCGTACGAGCATGAAACAGGGAATGTCATTGTTGAAACATTTGAAAGTTTAAAGTTAGATCCGATGCAAGTGCCTGGGGTACTCGTTCACTCACATGCTCCTTTCATCTGGGGGAAAGATCCCCATAATGCAGTTCATAATGCAGTAGTTTTAGAGGAGATTGCCAAGATGGGGTTACATACATTGGCACTTAATCCGCAAACGCCTCCTATGGATCAACATTTGTTAGACCGTCATTTCTTACGTAAACACGGTGCAAATGCCTATTACGGACAAAAATAAATAAAAGAAGGGGAAATGAACATGACGAAAAAGTATACGATTGGTGTAGACTATGGTACTGGTTCAGGTCGTGCAGTGCTTGTAGATCTTTCAAATGGAGCTGAAATTGCTGACCATGTAACCGAATATCGCCACGGTGTGATTGATGAAAAGTTGCCTGAATCAGGAGTGAAGTTAGATCATGAATGGGCACTGCAGCATCCTTTAGATTATATCGAGGTGTTAGCAACTTCGGTACCAGCTGTTATGAAAGAGTCGGGAGTTGACCCGAAAGATGTCATTGGGCTTGGCATAGATTTTACTGCTTGTACGATGCTACCGATTGATCAAACAGGCGAACCACTTTGTCTAAAAGCAGAATTAAAAGATCGCCCACATAGCTGGCTAAAGCTTTGGAAACACCACGCAGCACAAGATGAAGCAAACCTATTAAATGAGATTGCTGAAAAAAGAGGCGAAGAGTTTCTACCTAGATATGGCGGAAAGATCTCATCTGAATGGATGATTGCGAAAATTTGGCAAATTTTAAATGAAGATGAAGAAATCTATGAAATCACAGACCGTTTCTTAGAGGCTACTGATTGGGTTGTGTTTAAACTTACTGGAAATATGACAAGAAATAGTTGTACGGCTGGGTATAAATCAATCTGGCATAAACAAGAGGGATATCCTTCTAAAGACTTTTTTAAAGCTCTTGATCCTAGATTAGAAGATTTAACAGAAACCAAATTACGTGGGGATATATTACCACTTGGAACAAAAGCTGGTGAACTGACGGAGGAAATGGCCGCGTTGATGGGGTTAAATCCTGGTACAGCGGTTGCTGTCGGGAATGTTGATGCACATGCCGCAGTCCCAGGTGTCGGAGTAGTTACACCAGGAAAACTAGTAATGGCTATGGGTACGTCGATTTGTCATATGTTGCTTGGAACAGAAGAAAAGCAAGTAGAAGGTATGTGTGGGGTAGTTGAAGACGGGATTATTCCTGGATTTTTAGGCTATGAAGCAGGGCAATCAGCGGTTGGAGACATCTTTGCATGGTATGTGGATCAAGCGGTACCTGCTTATATTAAGGAAGAAGCTGAGCAAAAGGGTGTTAACGTTCACGTTTTACTTGAACAAAAAGCTGCGCAATACAAACCAGGTCAAACGGGGTTATTAGCACTAGATTGGTGGAACGGAAATCGTTCTGTTTTAGTAGATACAGATTTAACTGGATTATTAATTGGCTGCACGTTGCTGACAAAACCGGAGGAAATTTATCGTGCTTTACTAGAAGCAACGGCTTTTGGAACACGAAAAATTGTTGATGCCTTCCAAGACAATGGTGTTGCTGTTGACGAATTATACGCGTGTGGAGGCTTACCACAAAAAAATAACTTGCTAATGCAAATTTATGCTGACGTAACAAATCGTGAAATTAAAGTAGCTGCCTCTAAGCAAACACCTGCCCTTGGTGCGGCAATGTTTGGAGCTGTTGCAGCCGGAAGTGAAAAAGGTGGGTATGACACGATCACAGAAGCTGCCGAGAAAATGGGACGCGTTAGAGAAGGATCATTTAAACCAATTCCAGAAAACGTTGCAGTTTATGAAAAATTATATCAGGAATATTCAAGATTACATGACTATTTCGGTCGCGGTGAGAATGATGTTATGAAGCGTTTAAAGGCAATTAAAGAACAAAACTAAATTTATATTTTAGGAGGATCTCTTATGTTAAAAACAAAGCAATATCAATTTTGGTTTGTCACAGGTAGTCAGCACTTATATGGCCCTGAGACAATTCAACAAGTAGAAAATCATTCTCGTCAAATCGTCGAAGGTTTAAATCAAGATGAAGCGATTTCTTATGAACTTGTGTTGAAACCGGTGTTAACGACTCCAGATGCGATTCGTAGACTTTGCATTGAAGCGAATTCAGATGAAAGTTGTGCAGGCGTGATTACGTGGATGCATACATTTTCTCCAGCAAAAATGTGGATTGCTGGGTTACTAGAATTAAAAAAGCCATTATTACATCTTCATACTCAATTTAACCGAGACATTCCGTGGGATCAAATTGATATGGACTTTATGAATTTAAATCAATCAGCTCACGGTGACCGTGAATATGGGTTTATCGGCGCCCGTTTAAAAATTGCTCGTAAAGTGATTGTAGGTCACTGGCAAGATCCAAAAGTGAAGGAACGTACGGCTGAGTGGATGAGAACGGCCATTGCCTTTACCGACGGGAAAAACCTGAAAGTTGCTCGTTTTGGAGATAACATGCGTGAAGTAGCGGTAACTGAGGGCGACAAAGTAGAAGCGCAAATTAAATTCGGTTGGGCTACGTCTGGATTTGGAATTGGCGACTTAGTTCAGCGTATGAACGACGTCTCAGAACAAGAGATATCTGACCTGTATGATCTTTACAATGAATTGTATGAGATCGACCCACAAGCCCACACATCTACTGAGTATCGTAATTCAATTTTAGAGCAAGCAAAAATTGAGCTTGGTTTAAAAGCGTTTTTAGAAGAAGGTGGCTTTACGGCATTTACGACAAATTTTGAGGATCTTCACGGCATGAAGCAACTTCCGGGCTTAGCAGTGCAACGTTTAATGGAGCAAGGCTATGGTTTTGGTGGTGAAGGAGATTGGAAAACAGCCGCATTATTACGAATGATGAAAATCGTTGCTGGTGGTAAAGGTACGTCATTCATGGAGGATTACACGTACCATTTTGAAGGTGGAAACGAGTTGGTATTAGGTTCTCATATGTTAGAAGTTTGTCCAACAATTGCAGCAAATCGACCTAAAATACAAGTTCACCCACTAGGAATTGGCGGGAAAGCAGATCCAGCACGGATGGTGTTCGATGGCGATGCAGGACGTGCCTTAAATGCATCAATTATCGATTTAGGAAATCGTTTCCGTTTGGTTGTTAATGAAGTGGATGCAGTGAAACCAGTAAAGGAAATGCCAAAACTTCCTGTAGCAAAAGTATTATGGAAGCCTCAACCTTCATTAAGCGAAGCGGCTGAAGCTTGGATCCATGCTGGTGGCGCACACCACACGGTATTTTCTTTCAAAGTAACTCCAGAGCAATTATATGATTGGGCAACAATGACAGATATTGAGTGTGTATTTATTAATAACTCAACAAATGTGATGCAATTTCAAAATGAACTAAGATGGAACGATATTGCACGTAAATTCTAAAGTTTTTTAGGAGGTAGACTTATGACTAATCAGATCATTATTAATGTAGACGTCGAAAAAGGGACGATCAACAAAGATATCTATGGACACTTTGCAGAACATCTTGGTAGATGTATTTATGAAGGGATTTGGGTTGGGGAAGATTCAACAATCCCAAATACGAATGGAATTAGAAATGATGTCCTTCAAGCGTTAAAAAATCTTAACATTCCAGTTTTACGTTGGCCAGGTGGTTGTTTTGCAGATGAGTATCATTGGAAAGATGGAGTCGGACCAAGAGAACAAAGGAAACGTATGGTCAATACGCACTGGGGTGGAGTAATTGAAAACAACCATTTCGGTACGCACGAGTTTATGCTACTTTGCGAATTGTTAGAATGTGAACCATACATTTGTGGAAATGTAGGTAGCGGAACTGTTCAGGAAATGTCCGAATGGGTAGAGTACATGACCTTAAATGGAGAGTCCCCAATGGCTGATTGGCGAAAAGCAAATGGTCGCGAAGAAGCATGGGATCTAAAGTACTTTGGTGTTGGAAACGAAAACTGGGGCTGCGGTGGAAATATGCGTCCTGAATATTACGCCGATCTTTATCGACGCTATCAAACGTACGTAAGAAATTACGGAAAAAATAAGATTTATAAAATTGCCGGTGGCGCAAACGTCGATGATTATAATTGGACAGAGGTGCTGATGCGAGAAGCACACTGGTTAATGGATGGATTGAGCCTACACTACTATACGATCCCAGGAGATTTCTGGTTAGGTAAAGGTTCGGCGTTAGATCCACGAGCGGAAGAGTGGTTCGTAACAATGAAAAAGGCTCTTCATATGGATGTATTAATTTCAAAGCATTCAACGATTATGGACAAATACGATCCAGCTAAGAGAATTGGATTAATCATTGATGAGTGGGGGACATGGTTTGATGTAGAACCTGGCACAAACCCAGGATTCCTTTATCAACAAAATACAATTCGTGATGCATTAGTTGCCGGTGTTCATTTCCATATTTTCCATAAACATAATGACCGTGTTCAGATGACAAATATTGCCCAAACAGTAAACGTGTTACAAGCAATGGTGTTAACTGAGGGTGAAAAGATGTTGCTAACTCCTACGTATCATGTATTTGAAATGTTTAAAGTTCACCAGGATGCGACGAAGTTAGATGTTACTGTAAATTCTGATACTTATGAACTAAACGGCGAAAAGCTGCCAGCTGTTAGTGCTTCTGCTTCAAAAAATGCTTCTGGAACTATTCATATTAGTTTATGTAATATCAACCATGAAGCCGCGTCTTCAGTGAACATCGACCTTCGTGGATTTGCTGGCGACTCTACGAAAGTAACAGGTAGAATTTTAACAGCAGAAAAAACGAACGAGCATAATACATTTGAACAACCAGACAATGTAAAACCAGTAAGCTTTGAAAACTTCACTGTTACTAATAACGAGCTGACAGTTACATTGCCTCCAATGTCTGTTGTTGTATTAACGGTAGAGTAGGCAAAAGCGTATGACGCAGAAAAATGAATGTAAATGGTGCCGTCCTAGTGTTGTAGAAGGAATCGTTGATATCGATGCGATCGATGACTCGCGAACGGTAACAGAGGAAATTTATGAAAGACGTCTAGAGATATGTATGGATTGTCCATCCTTACAATACGGTACAACTTGTAGGCATTCTGGTTGCATCGTCAGTTACCGGACATTATTGAAGGATAAAAGCTGCCCGTTTCCAGGGCAGCCAAAATGGTTATAGGGTTATCTGAAAAGGTAACCCTTTTTTTCATAGGTCAATGTAGAGCTTTTTTCGTAAAGGTTATTAAAGTAAAAGTGTTTTGTTGATTACAAGTAGGTTAGAATAGATACCGCCTAAACGTAGTGCCATCCCTATACGGTTTTATTTTGAACAACGAAACCAGCCGTTAAAAAGAGTAAATGGGCAAATGATGATCATTTGCCCATTGTACCTATTGCTGTGTTTTATTGTAATAAAGTTTAAAAATAATATCTTGATTATAGTTACCAAAGGAAGAGCCGAACAACGTTAAACCACCCACATGTTGTGCGTCATCTTGAACTGCTAGGCGAAACGTCCACAAGTTTTGACTAATATTTAATTGGTCTAAGGTAACGTCCGATATTTGGTTACCATCAATGAACGTCCCATGCGAATTTATTTTCAATACTTTGAGCAGACCATATTGGTTGATTTCGTCCCACCACCAATCAGGTGTATACTTTCCTTTTTTACCTCCACCAAAATCACCAGGGCTTGTCCAAAATCCAAGGCGGACGCCATTTAGGAAAAAGGAGATATCTGAAGGCCAGTTATCGTTGGCATAGGGTGCCTCGGAACAAAGCTCCATCGATATTTCTAGCTCAGCTGGTTCTTCATTTTTCATTAAGTAATTAGGTACTTTATATTCAACAAAGCCTTGACCAAACCAAAAGATACTAGCATTTACTCTTTCGGGATCTAGGAAATAGCGAGGTTCATCAAAAATTCCGATAACCTTTTCAGCAGTGGCAATACCGCAAGTTGGCTTTATATCAAAATCGGTATAATGACCGACAGATACAACCGTCTTATGATAGTTTTTTTCTTCCTTTTCTGTTTTACCAGGAAACGAAATTTCAATTCTTTCGGTAATTAAGGAACAAACTTTTTTCGTTCCGCCTTTACCAGGTACCATTTTAGTAGCAATAATTCCTGCCTTTTCTAATTTTTTAATATGCATGGTCATAATTGCACTACTCAAGTTAAGCGCTTCTGCGATTTCTTTTATATTCATCTCTTTTTCAGCTAACAAATGAATGATGGATAACCGGACGTCACTTGCTAATGCTTCGTAAACTGGGAGAGATTTTGTAGAAATATCTATATCCATTGCTTTACCCCCTAGCAAAACTTATAAGTTAATATATCTATTAATCATCATACAACTATGTTTATCGAAAGTGCAAGTCTAAAATTAATATTTGTTGGCTCTTTTCGTATGTATTGTGGCTTTTCTATCCTAAAATTATCGGAAAAATACCCTAGATGAGGATATCAGCCAATAAATTATGTAAGAAAAGAGCATTACTTACTAAATTAGTGATGAATTCTTAGTAATTTGTGTAAAAATCCGGCTTTGGGGATTTTTACGAAAGCAACAAACTTTGCGAAAACAGCCTTTTTGTTATGAAAATTGAACGGATTATATTCGTGGAATCTAGAAATATGATATTAGGTAGTGAATGATTGTACGTACAAGTGTATAATTGTATTCATAGTCTTACATGCACTATGATATAGGTAGAAACGGAGAATGGATGATTGGGTTTAGAAACGAGGGAACGTATGGAGACAAAATATAGCATCGTAAAACAAAATATAAAATCAAAAATATTGGATGGAACCTTTGGAGCGCATCAAAAAATTAGTTCTGAAAATGATTTAATGAAAGAATTTGGCGTTAGTCGTCATACAGTCAGAATTGCGATTGGAGAATTAGTTAGTGAAGGTTGGCTTTACCGAGAGCAGGGGGCAGGTACGTTTGTCGCTGACCGGACCAAAGATGAAACAAGACTAGAGAAGAAAACAAAAAATATCGCAATTGTAGCCACTTACATTTCAGACTACATTTTTCCTTCGATTATCCGTGGAGCAGAATCATACTTAAGTAATCAAGGGTTTCAGGTAAGTTTGTATAGTACAAATAATAATCATGAAGATGAAATGCGGATTTTGGAAAATATTCTCACCCAAAATGTGGATGGAATTATTATTGAACCAACAAAAAGCGCATTTTCAAACCCTAATATTAACTATTATTTAAACCTTGAACGGTTAAACATTCCTTATATCATGATTAATGCGTTCTATGATGAACTAGAACCATTATGTTTAGTCATGGACGATGAAAAAGGAGGGTTTATTCAAGCAGAACATTTAATTGAACTAGGGCATAACAATATTGTCGGTTTTTTTAAAACAGATGATGTTCAAGGTGTAAAACGGATGAAAGGTTATATTAAAGCTCATCGTAAGCACCATATCCCAATTAACCCCAATAACATTATCACATACAACTCGCAGGAAAAAAATACAAAGCCAGTCGAGGAACTTAAAAAGCTACTAAGTTCTGAGGACCGTCCGACGGGGCTTGTTTGTTACAACGATGAACTGACCTTATTTTTACTAGATGTCATCAGAGAGAAAAAGTTACATGTTCCAAATGATCTATCCATTGTCGGGTATGATGACTCCTTCTTAGCACAAGCCTCTGAGGTAAAGTTGACAACAATCAAGCACCCTAAGAATGAAATGGGAGAAGCTGCAGCCCAAATGATCGTTGAGCTTGTGAAAGCAAAAGAAGGTAGCTCTAAAAAATCTGACTCTAAAATTGAAACAATTATCTATGAGCCTGAATTGGTGATCAGACAATCGACTGGAAGAGTGTAAGGTTAAATAAGTAGAGAGTTAGTTTAGGTGTCAATCAAGATGAAAAAGATTTGACTGCAAAGGGAGGTATCTTGCTAATAGGTATTAGCGAGATTTTAAGAGGACAAATCGTTCATTCAAATGAACCTACACAAAAACACCAACAAATGCGTTTGGTGTTTTTTTTTTTTTTTTTGAAAGGCTCTTTTCGTAAAGTTTGTTGCTTTGGTAAAAATTTGCAAATTAGGACTTTTACACAATTTACTAAGAATTCACCACTAATGAAGTATCTAACCAAGCGTGTCCTATTTCCAGTAAACAGGGAGTTAGTAGTTCTAAAATCATTAATAATAATTTTGATAATGAGATAAAAGTATCAATTTCAAATATTCTGTTTAATCATATTGATGGCTGAGTACGTTTGTAATATCATTAAGTTATCAGTAAAGCGATTAATAAATATATAAACAACAAAATGTAAGCGTTTTATTGATTAAAATTTATTGAGGAGTGGTGTACGGTCAAAAAATTCATAAAATGACATTGAATTTTCTGTTGAATCTTAAGTTTGGTATAAAAATTAGAGGGGAAGGTTTTTAGATGAGTAAAACTTTAGGAAGAAGACTTCTACTAGTGTTGTTAGTATTTATATTAATTATACCAAATGTAATTCTTGCCAAGGGGGTAGACAAACAACCAAGGCAAAACAATGAAAATAGTAACAAGCCGTATCAAGATCACCAAGAAGCCCCTCCTGCTACACCTCAACATGTCTCTGTTCATGACCCTTCAATAATAAAAGTGAAAGATAAATACTATGTTTTTGGTTCCCATATTGAAGCTGCGTGGTCGACAGACTTACAAAGCTGGACACGTTTTACCAACGGTTATACAACACCAGGAAATGTGCTATATGATAATTTATCAGAAAACCTTGCCGGATCTTTCAAATGGGCAGGTGAGAATGACTCTGATAGTAAAGGTGGATTTTCCGTTTGGGCTCCTGAAATTATTTGGAATGATCACTACATCAATGACGATGGATCGACCGGAGCGTTTATGATGTATTATAGCGCATCCTCTACTTACATTCGATCCGCTATCGGCTATGCAGTTTCAAAAACGATTGAAGGACCTTATCAATATGTAGATACCATCGTATATTCTGGATTTACCAACAATGATGCTTATGATCAGGACAGTGTGATTAATAAGAATTGGCGAAAAAACACCCATCTTCAACAGCTAATTAATGATGGAGTGATCCAAGGAGAAAGATCTGGTTGGTTTAATAACAATGCCTCCTATAATAATGGTAATTTCCCAAATGCTATCGATGCAAATTTATTTTTTGATGAAGAAGGGAAGTTATGGATGACCTATGGCTCTTGGTCAGGCGGAATCTTTATCCTTGAAATAGATAAAGTAACTGGAAAAGCCATATATCCTGGAAGAGATGGTACAACATCAGATGGTCGCTTAATTGACCGCTATTTTGGAACAAAGATTTCTGGTGGACATCGAAAATCTGGTGAGGGTCCTTATGTAGTCTATGATAAGGAAACGAACTATTATTATTTGTACGTTACTTATGGATGGTTGGCTTCAGACGGTGGCTACCATATGAGGTTGTTTAGATCAACAAATCCTGAGGGTCCATATCTTGATGCGTTAGGCCAAAATGCTGTATTACCAGGAAATGTGGACCACGCTCCGTATGGAATTAAGCTAATGAGCAACTTTTTGTTTGAACGAAAAGTAGGAGATCCAGGCACGGGTATTGGCTTTGGCTACGTTTCTCCAGGTCATAACTCTTTTTATACTGATCCAGAAACAGGGAAAAGATTTTTAGTGTTTCATACCCGTTTCCCACAAAGAGGTGAAGCACATGAAGTTCGAGTTCACCAAATGTTTATGAACAGTGACGGTTGGCCAGTTGTTTCACCATATCCTTATACGGGTGAGACACTGAAAAAGATGAACAGACTTGATGCTGTTGGTGAATATAAATTTATTAATCATGGCAAGGATAACTTAGTTGATCTAAAAAAGTCGGTATTCATTAGACTAAATCAGGATGGAACTATTTCTGGTGGAGTCAGTGGTACATGGGAAAAGACCGGTCATAACAGAGCTGAAATCACAATTAACGATATTCTATATAATGGTGTTTTCGTGCGACAATGGGATCCTGTATCACAGCTCTATGTCATGACGTTTACGGCTATGTCTCATCAAGGTGTAACAATATGGGGAAGTAAGCAGCCGGAACGAACTGATCGTCAGGTTGTCGAAGACGTTAAAGCAGACTTAAACCTTGGTGACGTAAGTAATGTTGTATCTAGTATCACATTACCAACAGAAGGAACACGTAATTCGATCATTTCTTGGGCATCGTCAAATCCAGCTGTAATTACCAACAACGGAGTCGTAAAACGCCCTGGAATAGATGAAGAAAATGCTGCGGTTACCTTAACGGCGACGATCACAAAAGGGCATGTCGTCGATACAAAAACCTTCCAATTAACGGTTTTAGCATTTCAGAAAGCGAATTTATCTGCTCATTTTTCATTCGACGGTGACTTAAACGATCATACAGGGAATTTTGATCCTGCGACAATTACAGGTGATCGAATATACAATACAGGTGGAACAATTACTTATGCTGATGGTCAGTTAGGTAAGGCTGCCGTATTCAATGGTTCATCAGGTGTTCGGTTGCCGAACGGATTAATCTCTAGTAACATTTACTCTGTGTCTCTTTGGTTAAAACCTGAACAAGTAACTGCATTTACTACGACGTTTTTTGGCGCTAGAAACGAGGATAACTGGTTAAGTCTTGTTCCTCAAGGTCCTGTTGCAAATAATACCATGGTTTGGTCTCTCAGTGAGGGGTGGTATGATGCGCCGACAGGTACAACAATTCCAGCAAATCACTGGACACACCTGGCGTTCACAGTTGATAACGGCACGATCGTTGTTTATATCAACGGAGTTGCAAGATTTACAGGTTCAAATTTCCCGAATATTTTTACTGACCAAAACGGTAGCTTTAGTTTAGGTGTAAACTATTGGGATATTCCTAACAAAGGTTTAATCGATGACTTACGCATTTATGAAGGAGCTTTAAAAGCTGATGAAGTGGCTGAGTTAGCGAAACAAGAAGTTAGATTAGTTGCCCACTATGCTTTTGAAGATGACTTATCTGACATAACTACTAACTTTGGTTCAGGGACTGTGACAGGGAATCGTATCGATAATACAGGTGGGACAATTACGTATGCTGATGGTCAGTTTGGTAAGGCTGCCGTATTTAATGGTTCATCAGGTGTTCGCTTGCCAAACGGATTAATATCTAGCAATCTATATTCGGTTTCTGTTTGGTTAAAGCCTGAACAATACACTCAATATACAACAACCTTTTTTGGCGCACGAGATACTAATAATTGGATTAGTCTTGTCCCAGTTGGCCCTGGAACAGAACAACATACAATGCTCTGGTCAGGTACACAGTGGTATGATGCGACAACTAGATTGAAGATTACCCCTAACGAATGGACTCATCTTACGTTCACGGTTGATAACGGAAACGTAGTTGTTTATGTTAACGGTGAAGCTAAGTTCACAGGAAGTAACTTCCCGAATGTCTTTACAACAAACAATGGTACCTTTGGTTTAGGAGTTAACTTCTGGGATATTCCATTTAAAGGAATGATGGATGAATTACGTATCTATGAGGGAGTACTCACTCCAAATCAAGTTTCAAGCTTAATGCAAAATAATTAGTGAGAAAATCGTACGGCTTGTCCGTGCGATTTTTTTCTTAGGCAGACAGAGGGAGAGACAGAGGGACAGGTCCCTTGTCTCAGCCCTCGTGGGACGAGGGACCTGTCCCCTTGTCTGCTTTCCCCTTGTCTGCTTACTTGATAGTAAACTTGTTCGTTGGCTATAATATCCATAACTAATATTTGAACGGTGGTGTAGGATGTCCAGTCAAGAAATATCCCAAAAAACATGGATCATGCAACAAACGTGGAAAGACTTGTTATTTGCCCATTACCCTATTTCTCCAACAATTCTTCGTCCGATGATACCGTCCTGTTTTACATTAGATACATTTGAAGGAACTGCTTGGGTTAGCGTTGTTCCTTTTAAAATGAGTAAGATCCGAATGCGGTATCTGTCTAAATTACCTTTGACCCCTGACTTCGCTGAACTAAATGTAAGAACTTATGTTAAGTTTGGGAATAAACCGGGTGTTTATTTTTTTAGTTTAGATGCGAATAGTAAGATTGCAGTAAAGGCTGGGAATCAATTTTATCACCTTCCGTATTACGATGCTGATATGTCGATTAATCAAATAGAAGAGTGGGTTGACTTTAAAAGTGAACGAATAGATCCGCGTGTTAAATCTGGACTGTTTACTGGTAAATATCGACCTAATGGAGAGGTTTTCACCGCCAAGCCTGATACGATTGAACATTGGTTAACTGAAAGATATGTTCTCTATGTAACGAATGGAAAGAATGTTTATGAGGGAAATATCCACCACAATCCTTGGCCACTACAACCAGCATATGCAGACATTGAAGTGAATTCTGTTGCACAGAGCTTAGGAATACCGATAGAAGAGCCACCAGCGTATCTCCATTATTCGAACGAACTTAAAGTAGTTGCCTGGTTATTAAAGAAGGTGTAGAGGTGCCTGGCACCGTACGTGGACAAATTAATAGAAAAATCCATATGGGGTGGACTTTTCTTGTGAAGGAGCAATCAAACGTTTTGGTTGCTCCTTTTTGCTTTAATTTTTGGTTGGACAGAGGGACAGGTCCCATGTCTTGAAAATAAATAAATTTAGAAACAGGAATATAATGAAAATACATCGACGTATGATAATAATAAAATAGTGTAAAATTGTACGTACAAGTGTATAATTGAGTTGTTATTTATAGGTTAGTATCCAGGAGAAACAGCTGTAAAACAGTTTGTTGAACTTGTTAAGAAAGAAGGTTGATAGGGCGGGGGGACAGGAAACTTGTCCGGCCTAGAAGTTATACATACGATTTCTTAGATCTAATATACGATGATGGAAGAGTGGGACACGGTACCTGTCCCCTTGTCCTAGAAAAGGTGGAGGTATGCGAGGGTGGAAAGTTTACGTTGGATTTGGGGTTACATTAAGAAGTTCAAGCTTCGATATTTTATAGGGCTGTTTTTGGCCCTATTTGTTTCCGGTTTAAATATGCTCAATCCTTATTTTGCTGGTCAAATTGTGGATGAAGTAATCTACGGTAGTAAGGAAGATTTGTTATGGCCTTTACTAGGTCTAATGATTGGTGTGACAGTCTTCAAATCTGCGATTCGTTATAGCTATCAGTTAATGTTTGAGAGTGTCTCGCAAAATGTAATTCATAGAATTCGAGATAAACTCTATCACAAAATTCAGCAGTTGGACTTTCGTTTTTTTGATAAAACGAAAACGGGAGATATAATGGCTCGAATGACAGGTGACATGGAGGCAGTGAGGCATTTTACGGCTTGGACGATTTATATGATTTTCGAAAATTTTACAACGTTGTTATTTGCAGTCGGGTTTATGTTTTATATTCACGCTCCGTTAGCACTAACTTTGGTGGCTATTACGCCAATCATTGGTTTTTTGGCGTTTCGTTTGTCCCATGATGTTAAACCGACATTTTCAGAAATTCGCGGACAGTTTGCAAAGTTGAACTCGGTTGTACAGGAAAATATTAGTGGGAACCGGGTAGTCAAGGCTTTTGCTAGGGAAGACTACGAAGTCGATAAATTCTCCGTAGAAAATCAATCATTTAAGGATAAGAACCTTAAGTCAGCGAAAATCTGGGAAAAATATTTACCGGTTCTCGATACGTTAGCTGGTTTTCTCACAGTTTTGATGATATTAATCGGTGGAATTATGGTGATTCGCGGTTCGTTAACGATTGGTGAATTAGTTGTATTCAACTCACTGATCTGGGCTCTGAATAACCCAATGAGAATGGCCGGATGGCTGATTAACGATGTCCAAAGATTTGTTGCATCTGCTGAGAAAATTCAGGAGCTACTAAATGTAAAATCGAACATCCTGACTCCTACAAAGCCAAAGGCAATCAACAATTGTACTGGTTTGGTAGAATTTAAGGATGTTAGTTTTAGCTATGGAGAGGAACAAGTGTTAACGGATATTCATTTCACAGCTAAACCAGGGCAAACAATTGCTCTGATTGGACCTACAGGCTCTGGGAAGTCGACTTTAATTAATCTCCTATGTCGTTTTTATGATGTAGATGAAGGCGAAGTGATTGTTTCAAACACCAATGTTAAGGAATGGGATGTCCAGAAGCTCCGTGAAAATACGGCGATTGTTATGCAAGATATTTTCTTATTTTCCGATACAATTGAGGGAAATATCGCGTACGGAGTACCTGATGCTACGATAGAGGAAATTCAAGAAGCGGCAAAAATGGCGGAGGCTCACAGCTTTATCATGGAGTTACCAGAAGGGTATGACACGATTATCGGTGAAAGAGGTGTAGGGCTTTCAGGCGGGCAGAAACAAAGGATAGCCTTAGCACGCGCTTTATTAAAAGACCCAGCAATTCTTATTTTAGATGATACTACCTCTAGTGTTGATATGGAAACAGAACATACAATTCAGCAAACGTTAAAAGAATTTAATCAAAACAAAACATGTTTTATCATCGCACATCGGATTTCTTCAATTAAAGATGCGGATTTAATCCTAGTGATGGAAAATGGAAGAATTATTGAACGAGGCAAGCATGAGGAGTTGCTTATGAAAAAGAACTTCTATTATAACGTTTATAAAAATCAATATGGTGATTTTGATGGAATGCAGCATAGTGAGGAAGTGGTAATCAGTGGCACGTAACAAATTTGATATTGATGAAGAATTAGAAGCTCCCTTTCAGTTATCTCATTTTAAAAGATTAGTAGGTTACCTGAAGCCTTATAAGAAACTAATGATTATGACGGTCTGTTTGATGCTGCTCGCAAGTGTAGCGAACTTAATCGGTCCTTATTTAATTAAAGTTGCCATTGATGAGAAAATTCCTAATGGAGACACCGCTGGCCTTGCGATGCTTGCTGGTATTTACCTAGTTGCCATTATTATTACTGGCATCTGCTTAAAATACCGCATCCGGATCATGTCTCGAATAGGTCAAAGTGTGATTCAACATATTCGAAAAGATCTATTTACGAAGTTACAAAAGCTAGATTTTTCATATTATGACAGCCGTCCGCATGGGAAAATTCTTGTTAGGGTTGTCAATTATGTGAATTCCTTAAGTGACCTGTTATCAAATGGCGTGATTAACCTAATCACCGATTTGTTTAGCATTTTTGTCATCATCTGTTTTATGCTGATGATTGACGTTAAATTAACTTTGATGGCAATGGTCGGATTTCCAATTTTGGCCTTGATTGTATTTTTAATTAAGAATGCGCAGCGTCGAGCTTGGCAAAATCTTAGCAACAAACAATCAAACATGAATGCCTACATTCATGAGAGTATTAATGGGATTAAAGTGACACAAGCATTTGCTCGTGAACATGAGAATGCGAGAATTTTCAATGAGGTTTCGGGCAACTATCGAACTTCATGGATGAAGGCTGTGAGAATTCAATTCTTACTTTGGCCATCCATCGAAAATATCTCCGTTTTATCAGTCTCGTTCATTTATGTTGTTGGGATTTCAGCGATTGGAGATGGAGTGACTGTAGGGTCATTAGTTGCCTTTGTCGGCTATATGTGGATGTTTTGGATGCCGCTTGCCAATATCGGAAACTTTTATAATGCGATTATCAATGCGATGGCCTATTTGGAACGAATTTTCGAAACAATTGATGAAAAGCCAACACTGACAGATGCTCCAAATGCCAAGACACTTCCGGTCATTAATGGACGAGTGGAGTTTGACAATGTTACGTTTGGTTATGAAAGAGAAGAGAAAACTCTCGATCAAATTCAATTTGTTGCCAATCCTGGAGACACGATCGCTCTTGTAGGAGCGACTGGATCAGGAAAAACAACGATCGTTAATTTGATCAGTCGGTTTTACGATGTAAATAGTGGCCAAGTGAAGATTGATGATATTGATATTAAGACAGTCACGATCCCGTCGCTACGTAAGCAAATGGGGATCATGCTTCAAGATCCATTTATTTTCTCTGGTACGATTATGGATAATATTCGCTACGGCAGACTTGATGCCTCTGATGAAGAAGTCATTGCAGCAGCAAAGGCAGTTCAGGCCCATCAATTTATTAGTCGGATGGAAGACGGATATCTAACGGAAGTCAACGAACGAGGTACGAGGCTTTCGACGGGACAAAGGCAGTTAATTTCATTTGCGAGAGTGCTACTCGCCGACCCAAGAATTCTCATTCTAGATGAGGCCACGTCTTCAATTGATACTGAGACGGAGCTAGCTCTACAAAAAGGGTTAGAAACGTTATTAGCCGGCAGAACATCCTTTATCATTGCTCATAGACTATCAACAATCCAAAAGGCGACAAACATCTTCTTTATTGACAAAGGAAAGATCATCGAACGTGGAACGCACGATGAACTCATTAGTCAAAGAGGACACTACTGGAAACTCCATAACTCCCACAAACGTGCAGTGGTCTGATCGTAAGGTAGGGGAGAGAGAGACTGGTACCTTGTCTTATTTATTATGAAGGTGAGGCGAGGACCCGGTTCATGTCCACTTGTCTTGATGTATTACCTTTGTCCTGCTGGTCCAATTTTTGAAGAGGGAGAGGACGGAGGGACAGGTCCCTTGTCTTATTTGTGAGATGGTGAGGGTGGGACACGGTACCCTGACTTCTAGGTAGGGCACGGTACCAGTCCCTTGTCCTGCGGGCCCAAATATTGAAAACTAGGAGAGATCACTACACAAATCAAGTAAATCTACATAGATTGTATACTGTGGTTACCCCACAACTTTGAAAAAAGGGGGTGACATTGATGGGTGTAGGTCATGGAGCTGGTGCAGGATTTGCGTTAATCCTAGTATTGTTTATCTTATTAGTAATCATCGGTACAGCGTACGTAGGTTACTAATCAAAGCAAAGAGCCAACCTTTTTATTGTTGGCTCTTTTTTTCTTTGTCACTGTGACGACCAGTGAGACACAGTTTAATAGTCTCCTTGTCTTTTTCCCGTCACCTATACAACCTATAACAAAATCCTTTATAATAGATAAAAGAGTAAAATTTATTCAACAAATTCATTAATTCTTTTTTATCCAGATAATATAGGAAGTTGAGTTATAGCGTTTGTTACTACATAACAGAATAATTAGCTCGATTAAGGTAATTATTATATCACTCAATTTTGTAATCCTTATCTGCTTCGGATGAGCAATTACTTTAAAAATATGTTCATGAGGTGATCTTATGGGAATGCCGGAAGGGAAGAAATATTACACTTATTCTGACTTTCTTGAAATAGAAGAGGAGTTCTTATGTGAGGTAATTGATGGGACCGTGATTAGCATGTCACCATCTCCAACCCCAAAACATCAAGATGTAGTAGATGAACTAACAGCAGAATTTAAGATTTATTTACGCGGAAAAGATTGTATGGCTTATTCATCCCCGATTGATGTTTGTTTATTTGCTGATAAAGAAACTAACACTGAAGATATAAAAGATTGGGTACAGCCTGATTTAATGGTTGTTTGCGATAAAAATAAAGTCGGTGAAAAATACATTATTGGAGCACCAGACTTGGTAATAGAGGTTCTTTCACCCTCAACTGCAAGGAATGACCGTTTGGTAAAGTATAATAGTTATGAAAAAGCAGGAGTAAAGGAATATTGGATCGTCGACCCATATAATATGTCTGTTGAGATTTATAGTCTTGATGGGAAAACTTACAAACAGCTAGGAGTCTTTGGAAAAGATGATTTACTAACTGTTGACACTTTTAAAGATATGCAAATTGATTTAAAAAATATTTTTAAAGCATAAAACATTTTTGAGCAGACTGTTCAGTTTGCTCCTTTTTGATGTTTTCTTTGACATCATGGCCAGAGGGCAGGAGCACTTGTCTTTCCGACTAATTATGAACTTTTTATGAAAATTCAAATTTAAATACGCTGATGTTTGAATACAATATTCATAGTTAAGTAAGTACGCCAAGGAACAGAGGAATAGGTTTCGCTTGAAAATATACTTTTACCTAATGATCATGCTAGAATGTTGAAGCTCTACTACATGAGTGGTGGTAACTTCTTAGAAACGATGCCTAATTTTTAGGTGCCAGGCACCGTTCGTGGACAAATGAATAGGAAAGTCCGTCTGTCACGGACAAAAGTAAAGGAGCAGACTCAAAGAGTTTGCTCGCTTTACTTTTTTTCTTACGGAGGACTGCTCCCCATGTTTTCCTATTTCATTAACTGATTTCTGTCAACTGCATGGGGGGTCTTTTCAACCAGGCATGATCAATCCCCTGTCCCATCAAAAATAAGACAAGGGACCTGTCCCCTTGTCTTATCCCCTTGTCTTTCCTTGTCCTTTAGTTGTTCGGAATACTTGGATTTCGCTGCATTTTCAAGAAAATGACAGTAATGATTCTAGATAATAAAAATATGATGCAATATGCAATAAAGATGTGTACATAATTTGTACCTTCATTTAGCACAATTAGATTTACAATTGCTAGAAAAGGCTTGAATGCAAATGCCAAAATGACTGTTAATGCGAATGAGTAAATATAAAAATTCTTCCTATGCTTAATTGTCCATTGGTATACTAGCATATACAAAACAGGTATTAGGGCGGCATCTAATGACAAGTTACCTGGAATAAATGGAATTAATTCATAGGGATACTCGATAAAACCTTGCTTTACACTTGCGATATTTATATAACTAAACCATACGTGTATATTCAGCCCATAAAACCCTAACAATAAGATGTTTTCTCGATCAATAGTAAAGTATAAAACAACCAAAGGAATAATGAACATTAAGAGAACGGCCTTGAAACCCCAAGTATTGATGTTCGAGTATTCTTGCCAATACTCAATTTGTAAAGTGCTTAGTTTCTCAGTTAATAAGGTTACTTCTCTTAAGGCTTCTAACCGTTCTGTTTTCATAGACTATAGTCCTGCCTTTTGTAAGGTATATTGTACTATGAAAAGTATGATCAACTCTTTCTATATTTAAACAATGGGCCACTTGTAAAATTTTCATTTTGCGCATTATAGTGATGAGTTATTTAAGTTGAAACAGAACCTCGCGACCGTATTTAATTAAGAAAATACAAAGCACTAAGTTGTTAACAATTTCATACATACATATCCATTTTTGGGCTACTCTATGAAAAATAGTATTTTGAAAAGAGGCTTTTTTTATGAAACATATCATTATGCTGTTGGTACTTATCATGATAAATGGTAGGTATAAGACGTGGAGAAGACTTCCAGAAAACCTACCAACTCTTATATACGTAGCCTTTATTAATTTGATTTATTATTTTGTTTCCCAGAAAAAGAAAGTGTGGGAATTTCGGTCAAATGATTTGTCATTAAAGAAAGTTAGGTTTATTCAAAGTTTCCTTGCTACGCCATTAATAACTTTATTATATCTTTCCGGAGTTCCGTATAGCTTAGGAAAATCGAAGGTTATGCATTTTCTACTGTATACTGGTGTTTCCACGTTTTTCGAATGGTTGGCAAACAAGAAACTTAAAATGATCTCTTTTTATAATGGTTGGAATATACAATGGTCACTTCTTATTTATATACAGTTATTTTTGTTTGCACATTTATATAAGAAGTATCCAATGATTATCTGGCTGATGACGATACTGTCTATTGATCAATATGTGCGCCTGTTTAGCATTCCTATACAGCAAGAGATGTTTCGGCCGAGTGAAATAAAAGATTTTTTAGAAAATACTTATTATTAACAATAATTTCTGGGTGTCCTTTCGTGAGAAAAATAAAACGTATGTCCAGTACTTATTAGGGAGCAGACTTTTCAGTTTGTTCCTATTTTGCGACAATCTTTTTAGTTGGGGACAAAAGATATTTATGTTGATCAAATTGTAAAATGAAGAAACTAGACTACTGTGAGGGGGAGTAATGTGTTTAAGCCATCAGCTGAAATTAATAAAGAACTAAATAAACAATATGATTTTATTGTAAGGCCAATAGTAGAGTGGTCGAGATTTGGTCTGAGAATATAGTCTTTAGTAGCGGGTGGTGGGTATCAATATTCTTGGTACTAGACCCTTGGATATGGTGGCTTATCTTTCGAAAAAAGGATAGTACCCAACGACTTTTATTAGGTGGAATTTGGGCAATGTTTATTGCCACATGGCTGAATTATATAGGGGTAACAATGGGCTTGTGGAGATATAATGTTAAGACAATTCCAGTCATACCTGACTTTTTAGCTTGGGATTTTTCATTAATGCCAGTATATATTATGACAATTATCCAGATAAAACCAAATATAGGTCCCATCCCAAAATCATTATTTTTCGCTACCACTACAGCTTTTGGCGCTGAACCACTTTTCGACTGGCTTGGATTTTTTGATTACCCAAATTGGCATTATATCGCTTCGTTTCCTTTTTATATAGTAATATTTCTAATTGCTCATAATTTAGTGTATGGGAAGCAATTTAATGAAATAAGCTAACAAAGATACATAAATTAAGGTGCCTGGCACCCTCCGTGGACAAATTAATCAAATAGTCCATCTAGTGAGGACGAGTTATAAATAGCATTGAGGAGCAGCTGTTCAGTTTGCTTCTTTTTTGTTGTTATCTTTGTCTTTCCTCATAATTTTGAACATTCTGTGAAAATTCAGACTTAAATACGCTGATGTTTGAATACAATATTCATAGCTAAGTAAGTATGCCAAGAGACGAAGGAACAGGTAGGACAAGGTACCTGTCCCCTTGTCCGATGAGGGGAGGAAATACTTATGGGAAAAAGCAAACACCAAGGTCCGATATCGATTTCAAAAATGCCTACGCCACGGCATTGGGTAAGTCCTATTCCATTCGGTTTAGGCAAAGTAAAGCCTAAACATATTCGGGATGCTGTGAAAGTGGTCTGGGAGAATAAAGATAATTTACATTATGCCTCTAATATCCTGACAAAAGGTGTGTGCGACGGCTGCGCGTTAGGTGTTTCGGGTCTGCAGGATCAAACGCTTAAGGGTGCACACATGTGTACGACGCGATTAAATGTTTTACGTTTAAATACAATGCCAGCGATGAAACAGGAGATTGTTCACGCTGATATTGATGAATTGAAAAAATATAGCAGTGCAGAGCTCAGGCAATTAGGACGGATCCCATACCCTTTAATTCGTCGAAAGGGAGAAAGGAAATTTTCTCGCATTAGCTGGGACGATGCGATGGATATGATTGCAGCAAAAATAAAATCATTAGATCCAGAACAGTATGCATTCTATTTAACTTCAAGAGGAATTACCAATGAATCATACTATGTCGCTGGGAAAGTCGCACGATTTCTAGGAACAAATAATATTGATAATGCCTCGCGCATTTGTCACTCGCCTTCAAAAACAGGGTTAGTCCGTTCAATTGGAGTTGGGGCAAGTACGGCCAATTACCAAGACTGGATTGGAACAGATGTCCTATTGTTCTGGGGAAGTGTTGCCTCGAATAGTTCACCAGTTTCTACGAAATATATGTTGGCTGCCAAGAAGAAGGGGACGAAAATCATTGTCGTAAACCCTTATAAAGAGCCAGCGATGGAAAAATATTGGGTTCCATCTAACCTAGAATCTGCGTTATTCGGTACGAAGGTTGCCGATGATTTTTACCAAGTAAACATCGGTGGCGATATTGCCTTTATGCATGGGATTATGAAGCATTGGTTTGAGCTGGAAGAAAAAGCTCATGGTTCAGCGATTAACCATCATTTTGTTCAGAAACATGTAAAACATTATGATGAGTTAAAAGCTCACGTCAACAAACAATCATGGGATGAAATAGTAAAATCATCCGGTATTTCAAAAGAAAGAATTGGAGAGTTATCAGAGCTTTTAGCCCGTAGTAAAAATGCCGTGTTTGCCTGGGCTCTAGGATTAACGATGCATTCATTTGCGACGGATAACATTTCACAAGTCGCAAACCTAGCTCTTTTAAGAGGATTTATTGGTCGGAAAAATAATGGTCTCATGCCTTTTAGAGGTCATTCGAGCGTGCAGGGTACGAGTGAAATGGGTTGTGACCCATTTGTTTTACCAGGTGGTGGCTGGGATGAAAAAAATGTGAAACGGATTGAAGCGCTATGGAAGTTTAATCTTCCGAAATGGCAAGGTGATATTTTAGGAGTTTCTCTTGAAAATGCACTTTTACCTAATGATCATGCTAGAAAGTTAAAGCTCTACTACATGAGTGGTGGTAACTTCTTAGAAACGATGCCTAATCCAGTTTTTGTAGAGAAAGCTTTATCACAGCTAGATATTCGTGTTCACCAAGACATTATTTTTAATACATCGACGTTAGTAGATGCAAAAGAAGCTGTGATCGTCCTTCCAGCAAAAACACGCTATGAACAAGAAGGTGGCGGAACCTCTACGTCAACGGAACGGATGGTTTATTACTCACCAGAAATTGAGGGGAATAAACAGGCAGTGAAAGAGGCACGAGCAGAGTGGAAAATATATATTGATTTAGCAAAACGTGTAAAGCCAGATTTTGCTAGTCTGATAGATTTTAAGGACGGTCAAGCGATTCGTGATGAAATTGCTAATGCAAATCCAAATTATGATGGTGTTCAATACCTGAAAAAGCAAGGAGATGTGTTTCAGTGGGGTGGGGCATGGTTATGTGAGGATGGGATTTTTCCTACTCCGGATGAAAAAGCAAACTTACTTTCAATCGAAATTCCTAAGTTGAAAAAATCCGAAGGTCAATTTTATGTGATGACGCGACGGGGCAAGCAATTTAATTCGATGATCTATAACAAGATTGATCCTTTTAACGGGACAGAACGCTATGATGTATTGCTGAATGAAAAAGATGCAAATGAATTGAACATTATCAATGGTGAACCAATAGTCGTCTACAATGAGCATGGTACATTCCAAGGGAAAGCGCATTTTGCTGAGATTATTAGGGGGAATATTGGACTTCATTTTCCAGAAGGGAACTTCTTAATTCCTAAAGGGATTTATGATGGTCCGTCCGGTATCCCTCAATATAGTGTTGCCGTGAAAGTTGAAAAAGCAGAACGTTTTCATGCCAGAAAAGATGTGAATTACTTAGAAAAACGGATTGAAGATCTTGAAACAGAGGTTAGCTAAAGGAGGCTTTTCTCCATGATGGAAAGTCGAAAAATTAGGAAATTCAATGGTCATACGTTTGAAGAAGTCGACGACGTGATCGCCATCGAGTATCCATTAACGATCGTTGTCGACGGGGAAGAGTTTGCGACAATGGTATGTACCCCTGACCATTTAGATGAATTAGTGATTGGTTTTTTAGCTTCAGAAGGAGTCATTCGTTTAATTGAAGATATAGAGGCTTTATCGATTGATGAAGATCGCGGTTTTGCTTATGTGGAGTTAGTACAAAAGCAGACCTTTAGCAAAGACTTTTATTCAAAACGATTTATTGGCGCATGCTGCGGGAAAAGTAGACAATTTTACCTTCATAACGATGTGAAAACAGCGAAAACGTTTATGAAGAATATTGAAGTTTCCGTCTCGCATTGCTTTGCCTTAATGAAAAAAATGCAAGAGGAATCCACAGACTTTCAACTAACTGGCGGACTTCATAATGGATCTCTTTGTACGAACAATCAAATCTTGCTATCAAGATCTGATATAGGAAGACATAATGTGTTAGATAAAATACACGGATACTGTTTAAAAAATAAAGTTTCGATCACTGACAAAATGATTGCCTTTAGCGGAAGAATTTCATCTGAAGTTTTGTTAAAGGTTTCAAAAATCGGAGTGGGCATTATTCTGTCAAAGTCGGCCCCAACAACATTAGCAATTAATCTAGCGAATGACTTAGGCATTACCGCTATTGGGTTTGTCCGTGGACAAAGTTTAAATGTTTATAGTCATCCAGAGAGGATTGTTTTGTAGAGAGGGGACGGAAGGACAGGTTCATTGTATTATATTATCCTGGTGCCTTTTCCCTGGCACCGTTCGTGGACAAATCAGTCGATTAGTCCACTTGGTAAGGACATTTCAAAAAACCTTCTAGGAGCAAAGGTGGGTGCCTACCCAGTCCGAACGTATCGGGGGTCAGGCACCTTAATTTTAATAAAGGGGGGTGTAAAGCTTAGTAATAAGGGTAGTAAGGATATGGTTGTGGGAAAATGTATGGCAATAATGCTAAAGTGGCTAACGCTGGAAAAGGATATACTTGGCGTCGGAAACGTCTAAATCTTCTTCTAGGACGTCCATAGCCATAATCATAACCATACCCATAATATTGACGTTCATTCTCACGTTGCTCTGGTTCATCCATAACATCCTCGCCAACAAGCACGGTAACTCCATCCTGACCTACATTTTCAATAATCCCATCAAATGTACTCCCATCTGCAATTGTAAAAGAACAGTGATAATTTAAATATTTATGACAGAGTTGCGGTAACTGCTGTGAGTAACTGTAATTATGTCTATCCATTAAAGACTCACTCCTTTCAAGGTCATGATATTCACCCATTGAAAAAAGGTACCTATCGGTAAACAGTTTTTTTTATTAGACAACATAGGTAAATGCCAGAGCCCTGGTCCGGGACATCTTCACCGTTTCTGGGGCCATCCACCAATTACATTTTAATAGGGCCCATCATTTCCCTCCAATTTAGGTGCCTATTTAGCTGTTTCAGGAATTTACTATGTGTTTTTTAAGTAATTTTGGTTTACGTAGAATTGGAGGTTCGTGTGGTGTTTTATAAATAATATGAGCATTTAGATATAAATACTCGTTTTAAAATTGGTTATAAAGAATTTATATTTTATTTTATTTTATTGGTATAGTTTTGTGGATTATACTCACATATAGTAAATAGTATTTGATATATTCATTTAGAAGTAATATCCATTTCGCTGATTTTTTTGTTGTTTTCTTTTTCCATTGAGACAGAGGGACATCCTTGCCGATTTTAACTGTGGAAACATTCGCTAAGCATCTAACAAGAAAATTAATTTTATTGGGTGTAAGTAATCTACAACCAGAGGGAATATTAAGCTCGATAAAGGAGGGATAAATCTATGCAACCATTAACAACAAAAGAGTTAGAATACATTGTCGATAGTATGTCAAACGAAGATTTGTTAATTAAGCAATGTGTAGCAATCATTGGAAGTACTCAAAATCAAAATGTTAAGCAAGTATGCCAAACAATGGTAAATCAACATCAACAGCATTATCAACAGCTAATGAACGTAATGCAGCAACATCAATCCATGGGAACTAGTCAGACTCAGTAGAAAGGAGAGATTATCATGCAACAACAGCAAATGAATCAACCATCGAATCAACAAATGCAACATATGCCAATATTACAAGATCCGGACATCGTGTATTCTTATTTAGCTGATTTAAAGCGAACAGCTAGAGAATATACGACTGCTGTGACAGAGTCTAATTGTCCTGAAGTCCGTCAGCAATTTGAACAGCTTTTACAAAGTTGCCTTCAAATGCAAGGCCAAGTTTATCAACTTATGTCTCAACAAGGTTGGTACAACACTTCATCTTCAGTGCAAAGCCAAGAGATTATGAAACAAATAACAACTTATCAACAAACCCAACAAAAAACACAGCAGTTAGTTCAAAAATTCGTTCAATAGTTGGTGTAGACACCCTTAGTTATTAAATAAATCATTTGTCAGTCTTGAAAAAAATTTAAAGATAGGAGGAACAGACTGTTCGGTTTGTTCCTTCTTTGTTGTCTGTAGGATAGAGGGACAGGAACATTGTCTAGACTTCAGCTTTCCTCCATGGTGTGAGTGAGACAAGGGACCTGTCCCCTTGTCTATAACTGCCAGTAATCTCCTGAATTAGGAAATGCTGAGTTTGACGGTCGATTAGATTAACATTAAAATTAAATTTATGTACAAAATGTGAAGACACAAAGCCACGGGTCTATGATGATAAGAGTTATGATAGCCTGGCTGCTGGAGACGATGATCAAATACTCCTTCATACAAGGAGTATTTTTTTTACTAAGATAAATGATTGTCGTTTTTAGAAATGTTCAACTTAGTTAGGAGGATAAAAGTTTGAAAGAACTTGATTACCAAGCAAATTCTAATGAGCAAAAAGTTCAACCTAACGTTGAGCAAGACCTCATCAATCAAATTTTATTTGAACAAAATCCTGATTTAATAGCTCATGTTAACTTACAAGGTAAGTTTGTTCATGTCAATAAATCGTTTGAATACGGCCTGGGATATTCCAAAGAAGAATTACTGGGAAATGATTTTAGTAGACTAGTACACCCTGATGATATTGAAAAGGTATGGCAGCAGTTTGAGATTGGTGTAAAGGGAATAGCTAAAGATTATGACATTGTTCTAGTTCATAAAAACAAAGAACTCATCTACGGATTTATCACTTGTCTTCCAATTAGTATTAATTCCAAAGTTGTAGGAATTATAGCCATAGTGAAGAATGTTTCGGATAAAGTAGCAACACAAAAACTGTTACAAAGTTCTGAAATGAAATATCGAAGTATTGTAGAAAACTCTAATTTAGGCGTATTTATTTCCGTAGAAGGATCCTTGGTATTTACGAATTATCAGTTAAATGACTTGTTGGGTTATGAGCAACTGATTCATACCTCTCTATGGAGTTACGTAGTGTTAGAGGATCGTACCGCCATTCTAAACCAAGTGAAACAATTAGAAATAGGACAGTCGGAAAAAAACATTTATGCAAAAGCTGTCCATCTAGATGGTTCTCTTTTAGATGTAGAATTGCATGTGTCAAAGATTATCTATGAAGGGCAATCTGCCATACTCGGAACTGTCATGGACATAACCGAAAAGAAAAAACTATATGAGCTTAACGAATATTTTGCCTATCATGATCCATTAACGGACCTACCTAATCGCAGAATGTTTGAAAAAGAACTTCAAAATCAATTGCTGCTAGCAACCAACAGTCGAAATTCATTTGCGCTTATTGCGTTAGATTTGGATCGTTTTAAATATATTAATGACTCTTTAGGACATGAAGCTGGTAGTGCGGTATTACGAATGGTGACAGATCGATGGAAGCAAATAATACCAAAAAACAGTTTCCTGGCTCGAGTAGGGGGAGACGAATTCTTTTTAATTGTTCCTGGGGCAAATGATACCATTCAAGAAGTAGCAATATCCTTACTTACAACGCTACATGAACCTTTTCAATACAATCATTATGAGTTTACAGTAACGACAAGTGTTGGGATTACGTTCTATCCATATCATGGGACGAATGCTAACTCTCTTATTAAAAATGCGGATGCCGCCTTGTATTATGCAAAGGAAAATGGCAAAAATAATTATCAAATTTTCACACAATCCATGAATGAAAAGACAGAGAAGAATTTTCGGTTAGAAAATGAACTTCGACAAGCTTTACGCTATCAGGAATTTGAGGTCTTCTATCAACCTAGAGTAGATACAGAAGGAAAACTTATTAGTGCAGAGGCTTTACTTCGCTGGAAGCATAAGGAAAGAGGATTTGTTCCACCAAGTGATTTTATTCCGATAGCGGAAGAAACAGGATTGATCATTCCGATAGGTAACCTAGTCCTTAATAAAGTCTGTCAATATATCGTGGAGCTAAAAAGGCAGGGGTATCCGGTAGTACCGATATCCGTTAACATATCAGCAAAACAATTTATGCAAGTAGAATTTATCAGGGAGATTGAGAGTATTCTACATCAAACTGAAGTTGACACTAGGTATTTAGAGTTTGAAATTACAGAAACATTGCTAATTCTTGATGAAAATCGAGCACGCGACACTCTTTCTGATATCCAACAACTCGGTATCCGCGTATCTTTGGATGACTTTGGAACAGGTTATTCATCGTTAGGATATCTAACACAGTTCAGCCATTTAATTTCTGCGATTAAGATTGATCGATCATTTTTCTTTCAGTTCAATGAGAAAAATAAGCAAATTGTAAAAATGATCATTCGTTTAGCACAGGAATTACATTTACGCGTTGTCGCTGAGGGTATTGAAAAATCAGCCCAGCTAAATTTTCTTAAAAATGAAGATTGTCACGAAATTCAAGGATATTTATTTAGCCCGCCTGTACCTAGCAATCATTTTCTTGATTTTGTAGTCATAGGACATATAAGCACTAATAGTGAGTCAACAGGGTAAAAGAGAGTTATGAAAAAGTGAACTAGGATGAGGAGCAAACTGTCAGTTTGCTCCTCTATTTGTTGTTGTGTGAAACAGAGGATAGGTAGGAACCTTGTCTTAGCCTCAGCTTTCCTCCATGGTGTGAGTGAGACAAGGGACCTGTCCCCTTGTCTTTTCCCCTTGTCTTTTAGTTTATTGATTTATTTGCTAACACAATTCTATAAAGTATAATAAAGAGAAATATAGAAAAAGGGAGAACTCTTGTCATTTTCACAAAAGTCACCAGCCCGTCTATAGTTGAAAAAGATTAAGTTAAATAGTAAGTCGAACTTCTTAACAGGAGGAGAACTATGAAGATTTATGTGGATGCAGATGCTTGTCCGGTGAAAGATATTATTATTTCTGAAGCAAGGAATCTTGAAATTCCGGTTATCCTTGTGACAAGCTTTTCTCATTTTTCTAATGCAGAACAGCCATCAGGAGTGGAAACCATTTATGTTGATTCTGGAGCAGATGCTGCCGATTATCGGATTGTGAAGTTAGTGGAAAAAGGGGATATTATCGTGACGCAAGATTATGGACTTGCTTCGCTTGGTTTAGCAAAAGGGGTTATCGTCCTCCACCATAAAGGATTTAGATATACAAATGATAATATTGACCAATTATTACAAACTCGTTATTTAAGTGCAATGGCTAGAAAAGGCGGACAGCGAACGAAGGGACCAAAGCCTTTTACTGCAGAAGACCGGGACCAATTTAGGAAGCTTTTTAAACAGGCAATTTCTCTTGCAAATTAGGCTAATTAAGAAATTCAGAAAGGGGATAAATATTTTGAAGTATATAAAATCGCAAATGCAACAACTAATTAAGGAAAACAAAGAGCTGCATACACGCTTTAAAGAACTGAAGGTTGAGCATGATCTCGAAAAAAACAATGCACTCAAGGCCTTGTACCATTCAGAAGTTGCGGATGGTGGAAAGTATCAGGCCGCTTACCAAGCACTTGATCAGTACAAAAAGTAGAAGCTAATATCTTATTTGTACCTGGATGGTGAAGTAGGTTGCTGCAAAGCACAACGATACTACTCGGCGAAAATGTTATTCCACAACTAGGTAAATTTCGGAGAACTAAAGTCTAATTCCTCAGATAGAAAAGAGGGGTTAGGCTTTTTTGCTTTAATACCGCTGGAGCAGTCGGGGGCAGACTACACTTTAACGTTCCTATACATAAGGATGGTCTTGAACAATGGCTAAAAAGTATTCTATCGAATGAAAGGCTTTATTGAGTTTATTAAATCTCCTGGACAAACGATTAACTTGCAATATTCATTCGGTGGGGGAACATATCTACCTATCAACTTGAATCTTCCTAAAACGCTTGTCATTATAGGGAACCAATAGACTTTAGAAGAACATCTTCTCAGAGCTTGGAGAAATAAATAAAATATAATTTGGGGTTGGCACAGTGATAGTGCCAAGGAACATGTCCACTGTTCTACTACTAATTTATCATATTTTAATAGATAATCATAATCATTACTATTTATATTGACATTATAGAAAGCTATCGTATATAGTAAATCTTGCAAACAATAATCATTACGTTTAGTAGTTATCTCTTAAGGAAAATTATTTTTTGAATGGAATACTAAACTATAAATCGTAATAATTCTAGTTATGTAGAATTATTATGAAGATTACTATTTTTATTTTACTAAAGAATATTAATTAAGGAGAATACACACATGCTTAAAAAAGTTGTACTGTTTATGATTTTCACCATATTTTTTGCTGTGGCTGTCGGCTGCAGTAGTGACAGTGGAGCAAAAACTTCAGGGGGGAATGAGGAAAAGTCCTTAACGTTGTTGTATAGTTTCGCTTCTAAAACCATTGATCCGCACCAAGATGCTATGGGGGTTCGGTCAGGTATTTCCGAAACGTTAGTGAGAATTGATGGAGATTTGAATATCCAACCATGGTTAGCAAAATCTTGGGAGCAAACGGACGAGAGAACGTGGACATTTACACTAAGAGACGGGATAACTTTCCACGATGGATCATCCGTTACTGGGGAAACAGTAAAAGCATCCTTTGAAAGATTATTAGACGTTAATACGGCTATTGCATCTAATTTAAAAATTGAGTCAATTGAAGCAAATGGACAAGAAATTACGTTTGTTACGTCACAAGAGCATCCTGCTTTTATCTCGGAACTTGTACATACGCATACTTCCGTAATAAAGGTAGACGCTGAAAATATTAGTGAGAAGCCAATTGGAACAGGACCTTTTAAGGTCATTAATTTCACGACAGAAGCAGAAATCAACCTTGAAAGATACGAAGGATATTGGGACGGAGCGGCTAACTTAGATAAGGTGACAGTTAAATTTAACACCGACGGAAATGTTCGTGCTATGGCGCTTCAATCTGGAGAGGTGGATATTGCCTACCATCTACCACCAGAAGCATTAAGTCCTATTGAAAATCATAAAAACCTTAGGGTAGAGTCAGTTTCTAGCTTACGTGTTCATTTTCTACTTTATAATGCTCAAAGTCCTTTGTTACAAGATTTAAAGGTACGAAAAGCATTGGATTTACTTGTGAACCGTCCTGTGTCTGTATCGGAAATTATGAATGGTCATGGCACTGCGGCCCACGGACCATTCCATCCTGACTTTGCTTTTGCAGGGGAAAATCAACTCGAAGGGTATAATCCGGAAAAAGCAGAAGCATTACTTAAAGAGGCAGGTTATGAGAGAAATGAAGCTGGTAAACTAGCAAAGGATGGAGAAACACTAACGCTTACCTTAGCAACTTATCAGGGAAGACCAGAAATTCCACTTATGGCCCAGTATTTCCAAGGAGAAGCTGCTAATTTAGGAATTGACGTGAACATCGTTACCATCGAAAGTATCGATAGTTATTTATGGGAGCAACAGGATAAGTGGGATATTGTTACCTATTCCAATTTGACTGCTCCACGTGGTGATGGGGGTTATTTCTTCAATGTTGCCTATCTACCAGAAGGGTCATTGAACCCAGGGCAAATAAACATACCTGAGCTAAATGAATTAACAAAAACGCTTAATGTTACATCTGATCCGGATCAACGTGTAGCCCTTAAGAAGAAGGCTGTTAGCATGATTCAACAAGAAGTTCCACAGTCGTTTATATTACACCCTCATATCATTGTTGGAGTAAATGAAAGAGTGAAGAACTGGAGTCCTGGTTCAGAAGAGTATTACTTTATTACGAATAAAATGGATGTAGAATAAGGAAAAAAGTGAAAGTATCGTCTAACGATGCTTTCACTTTTCCTGTGTTTTATACAGAAAGCAGGTGGAATTATGCAAAGAGCCCTATCCATTATCGGTTCTCGACTCCTTCAATTGCTCATTATGATATTGGTTCTCTCGTTTATCACCTTTTTATTAATGAAGCTAACTCCGGGAGATCCCATACGGGCCTTATTAAAGGTGGACGATATGATTGCAACAACAGCAGATGAAGAAAGGTTAAAGAAAGAATATGGATTTGATCAACCCATCCTAGTGCAATATGGTCAATGGCTTTGGAAGGTAGCTCATTTGGATCTTGGAGAATCGATTATTTCTAAAAGACCTGTTTTAGATATGATATTAGGCAAATTGCCTGCTACGATCGCTTTAACCGTTGGCGGGATGATTGCCCTCTTTCTTATTGCCGTCCCACTAGGAATCCTAGGAGCAGTGTATGAGGGACGCTGGCCAGATTTCTTAAGCAGATGGATAGCCACATTAGGTGCATCTATTCCAAGCTTTTGGCTTGGCTTATTGCTCATCTATGTATTCTCTGTAAAACTCAATTGGCTACCTGTCATGGGAAAAGGTACACTTGCTCATTATGTTATGCCTTCTATTACTCTAGGAATAGCAATGGCACCCATGTACATTCGGTTGTTACGGGAACGTCTCATTGCTACATTGCAAAGCTCTTATATTGAAGCTGCAAAGGCAAGAGGATTGTCTAGCTCGAGGATCATCACTTTCCATGCATTGAGGGGGAGTCTCATTCCATTAGTGACCATGTTTGGACTTAGTATTGGAAGTCTTTTAGGCGGAGTAACGGTGATCGAAATTCTATTTTCTTGGCCAGGTATGGGGGAACTGATTGTTAACTCTGTTATGCAACGGGACTATCCTGTCATTCAAGGATATATTATCATCGTAGGTGTCTTAGTCGTCTTCGCCAATCTATTGGTAGATTTATTATACTTAGTGATTAATCCTCAAATAAAACAAGGGAAGGAGGCAGGGTAAATGGAGACAGTAGTTAAGAGAAACACAACCATATTTAGCAACAATCCTAGTTTGTTTTTTGGTATCATTCTAGCATTATTCCTTGCCTTGCTTACTTTTCTTGGAGGAGTAATCGTTACTCATGATCCCTTTCAAATAAATATGGGTAATAGACTTCAGGAAGCGAGTTCTGTTCACTGGCTTGGAACAGATCAATTAGGTCGTGATGTCTTCTCAAGAATTGTATTTGGTGCCAAGTTAACGATCGGTTTAGGTATGCTATCGATTTTCATGGCTGTTTGTATCGGTGTTCCCATTGGACTTATTTCTGGATATGTTGGCGGTCGAATTGATGCCTTTCTTATGAGAATTATAGATGGTATTTTAACGTTTCCAGATTTTATCTTGGCCATTGCGATTGCTGGAATTCTAGGTCCAAGCTTAACGAATATTGTCATTGCCATCGTTTTAGTGAGATGGATTGTGTATGCTCGGGTGGTACGTGGTCTTGTGCTTGTGGAAAAAGAGAAGGAATATATTCTCGTTTCCAAGGTTTCCAATTCGAGCTCGTTTAGAACTATTCGCATGCACCTACTTCCTCAAGTAATGCCCGAGATTATTGTCATGGCAGCCATTGATGTGGGGAAAGTGATTCTATTAATCTCGGCTTTATCCTATATCGGCTTAGGAGCTCAACCTCCAATCCCAGAATGGGGCGCCATGCTTAATGATGCTACTGGTTACTTTCAAGTAGTTCCATCGCTAATGATCTATCCCGGACTGGCAATTATGATCACGGTACTATGCTGTAATTTATTAGGAGACGGCTTTAAAAATCAATTTGATATTAGAAAAGGGAGGGACTCATGATGACGCAACCAATTATCTCCATTCAACACTTGAATATTGTGAACGGAGGAACGGCAAATCCTTTGTTAAAAAACGTATCTATCAATGTAAAAAAAGGAGAGATCGTTGGATTAATAGGAGAAAGTGGAAGCGGTAAGAGTTTAACAGCAAAGGCTATTATGGGACTCCTTCCTTCTACTATGAAGGTGACAGGAAGGATTACGTATAAGGGTAATGACCTACTTACGTTACCTTCAAAGGAACATCGAAAGCTTCTTGGGAAAGAAATAGCGATGATTTTTCAGGATTACCGTGGAAGCTTTACCCCATTCATTAAAGTTGGAAAGCAAATCCTGGAAACCATTTGTACCCATCAACCTGTTGGTAAAAAAGAAGGAAAGACGATCGCACTAACTGTTTTGGAGAAAATGGGGCTTGATGCTGAAAGGGTATACCGCAGTTACCCGTTCGAGCTTAGTGGTGGTCAAGTACAACGAGCTTCCATTGCCATGATACTTGCTCTAAAACCATCTGTACTTATTTGTGATGAAATAACCACGGCACTAGATGTAATGAACGGAGAGAGAGTCCTCGATTATATTGAGAAGGTGCGTAACGAAACAGGATGTGCTGTACTTATGATTACCCATGACCTAACATTAGCGTACAAACGAACAGACCGAATTTATGTCATGCATCAAGGGGACATAGTGGAAGAGGGCTTGCCAGAGCAAATTCGCTGTCATCATCAGCACCCTTATACGAAGAAACTGTGCTCCTGCTTACTTTCCCTTCCTGAAAATCAATCATTACCACAAGCGAAGGTGAGTATGCTATGAGTCTCATTGTAGATGGCTTAACTAAGTCTTATTCCAAACACGTGCAAGCGTTAAAGCATGTTTCCTTTTCTGTGTCCGAAAGAGAATCGATTGGGATCGTTGGGGAAAGTGGAAGTGGAAAAAGCACATTAGCAAAAATACTATTGGGATTAGAGACGTATAAAGAAGGTTCGATTACTTTTAACGGAGAACCTATTGCACCGAAAAAGCGAGCTTTGTTACGGCAATATCGTAAGAATGTCCAAATGATATTTCAAGATTCCACTAGTACGTTAAACCCAAAATTACCAATCTGGAGAAGTGTCCTTGAGCCCCTTGATAATTATAAGGAGGTCACTCCTTCTTTTATAGAGGTGGAAGGAAAATCACGAAAAGAAGTGGCAGTACAATTACTAGAAATGGTGGGACTGACTAGTGAAATGGCAGACCGTTACCCATGGGAGTTAAGTGGGGGCCAAAAGCAACGGGTAAGTATTGCAAGGGCGCTTAGTATTGAACCATCTCTTCTTGTTTGTGATGAACCAACCGCGAGCTTAGATGTTACCGTACAAATGCTAATTTTAAATTTGTTGAAGGACTTTAAAGAGACGTTTAACATGAGTATTATTTTTATCTCCCATGATATCCGGGCAGTTGCCTTTCTTTGTGAAAAAATCATTGTCTTAAAAGATGGCTCGATCGTGGATGAATTTAGGATTGAGGACATTTATGATAACGACCGCCATCCTTATACGAAAGCGTTAATTAGGGCGGCATCGATTGAATAGAAAAGAAAGAGGAATTTAAATATGAAGGCTTCCATGTCAATTCAGGAATTAAATAAGGGGGATACAATCACCCATCGTCAATATTTGGTGCTAGCTCTACCGTTGATCATTTCTGGGATATCCACACCACTTTTAGGTGCAGTAGATACGGCCGTTGTTGGGAGAATTCCAGACCCCGCGGCCATCGGGGGTGTGGCAGTAGGGGCGGTTATCTTCAATACGATGTACTGGCTCCTTGGATTTCTCCGTGTCAGTACCAGTGGTTTTACGGCCCAAGCGCAAGGGGCAAATAGTGACAAAGAAATACTTTTATCCCTTTATCGACCAATGATTTTAGCAATTTTGTTTGGCTTCCTTTTTATCCTTTTTCAGCAACCGATTTTACATATCGCCTTAAGTTTAATAGGTGGAAGTGAAGCCGTTTCTTCATTTGCAGCCACTTATTTTTCCATTCGTATCTGGGGTGCACCTTTTATTCTACTAAGCTATGTTCTTATTGGTTGGCTTATTGGAATGGGGAAAGTTAAATTAGCCCTTGTGATGCAAATTTCCATGAACCTATTAAATATCGTCTTAGACGTGTTTTTTGTTTTAGGTTTAGGCATGGGTGTTGTGGGAGTTGCCTATGCCACACTCATCTCCGAGGTTGGAGTTGTTTTTGTAGGTATGGTTTTTATCTTACGGAAACATATCATGAAACTTCTACAAATAAAGCTTCCGATGCTACTAGAACCAGAGTCGCTCTTGAAAATGTTAAAGGTGAATAGAGACTTGTTTCTCAGAACTGTTTGTTTACTGACAATGACGATTCTCTTCACTGCAAAAGGGGCTAGTTTTGGGGAGGTAACCTTAGCTGCAAATGCGATCTTACTACAAATACACTACATTATCGCTTATTTATTTGGTGGATTCGCTAACGCGTCTAGTATATTAGTTGGAAGAGCCATTGGTGGTAAGAAACAGGAACTTTATCATCAAGCATATCGGTTATCGGCACAATGGGGGAGCATTGCGGCAATTCTATCGGTAGTAACAATCCTTTTATTCGGAAGTCAACTCGGTAGTCTATTTACAACAATCGAAGAGGTAAGGTGGATGACAACTGAGTTTATGATTTGGATGGTTGTGTATTCGATTGTTGGGGTTTGGGGTCTACAATTAGAGGGAATTTTCTCTGGGGCTACTGAGGCTAAATCGATCAGGAACTCCATTATGTGGGCACTCCTTGTCTTTCTAATAGCTCTTTGGTGGTTCGTTCCTATCTACCAAAATCAAGGTCTTTGGCTAGCCTTTGTTATATTTAGCCTTTCAAGATCTGTCTTTCTCTCACTCTATATACCTAAACTCACCCGAACCGCATTTAAGGTGCCTGGCACCATTCGTGGACAAACTAGTTAAATAATCCACCTGATATGGACATTTATTTTGAAGAGCAGACTGTGCAGTTTGCTCTTTTTTGTGGTGGGTGACAGTGGGACAGGTACCTTCTCTCATTTGGTACCTGTCCCCTTGTCGCACAAAAAAAGATAAGTGATTGGCACTTATCTTATAAGTATTCACTGGAAATCACGGAAAAAATTCAGATAAATCAGATTATTAACAGGAAAACATCTCATATTTGTAGAATTAGAAAGTAATCTGCTAAACTCAAACCTTTATGCATCTTTTAAAGTTATGTAAATACCTTTGTATGAAAGTATCGGTAGATCTTCGCTTTCGAGTTTTGCCTTTTCATTAACAGTTTAAGAGGCAGCTATAACGAAAAGAGAAAATAGGCTAGTAGTAGGGGATGAGACAAGTTATTAGATAGCAGATGTAAATCTAATTAGGGGGAATTTAAATGATCGAACTAACTACAGAAGATGAATTTCAATACCATAAGTGGAGAACTAGTTATATTATTATTAAAGATCCAATTCGTACACTTCTCCATAAGTCGCATTGTAATGATGTCAATATCTCAAAGTTTAGAGGGAGAAACCCTAATAATAAAGAAAAATATTTTTTTACTGTAGACATTGATGTAGGAAATGAAGGTTTACAAGCTGAGAAATGTTATAACTGTTGGCCTGAATGAAATGGCAGTCGGGGTCAGACCCCCAGTCGATTAAAGTGTTAAAACCAAAGAACTAATGTCAAATATAAAAAGAAACCGGTACAGGACTAAAGTTCCATACTGGTTTCTTTTCAGTTCTCTAATATATCTGAGGTGACTATTTCATACGAAGCAGCAGAAGGTCGGAATGAAGTGTTTTTGTTTGTATAAAATTTAGATAAAATAATACCTTCTCATTTCCTTGTATTTATGGTTATGGATCTCTAATCAATGTAAAACTTTTCTTTTAATAATAAAAATATAGGAACTGACGTTCTTTAAAGGTGGTATAATATTGTTATACATACTTAGACAAGAATTTTAAAGGACAAGGAGTGAGGCTATATATTTTTGATGATAATTTAGCTTTACCAATAGGAAGGGAGGTTTACTAATTGTTTATAAACATTTTCTTTTTAGTAATTTTAATTTATGTTTGTGGTTCATTAATATTTTACTTAATTAGTAGATTTCATTATTCAGTACATACTACTGCATTGCGTAAGGGACTTTATACAATTTTTTGTTTGGTATAATACTAGCTTTTGGATTGAGAGAAATTGAATATACAAATTGGCAACTCTTACTTCAACTAACTGCATTCATTATTTTCGTCGATCTAAGTGTTTTTCAGACTCCTAATATATTGAAAATATGGTCTGCAGAGTTTAAACATGCTGATACTATTGCAGCAAATGCCAAAGAAAATGAAAAACGGCTACAATACATGAATAAGAAATCAAATGTATTTACAACAATCTTACAACAGGCAGAGGATTACCTAACCGGAATTTCTAATATCACATCAAAAAATTCATATGAAAAAGAACTAAAATCCTTTATTTGGCAATATACCAGCCAATTTGACTTCAGCATTAAAATATTTTTCTTACCAGATGACTTGGAAGATGAAGATGCAGTTAAGAATGAAATTTTAATAGGGTTAAAGCAATGGGAGAATATCTTTAATCTTTCGTTTAATCATAGTAAATTAGAAGAGGCACAACTCATTTTAAACAATGCACAAGTTTTTGCGTATGATGGAAAACATGTAATTATACCAATCTATGATGGTAGGTACAATTTATTAATGAAGGTAACAGCGAATCAAGAAGATATTATTGAAATTGATACGACAAACCTTATTAATTTAACTACTATTTTTAATTGGGTAGTGTAATTATAACTAAAAGTGGTATAATAAGGGAAAGAATATATTGAAGGAGGAACTTTTATGAGTACTAATCTATTAAAGAAAACACATAGTGAAACTAAAAAGAAAAAACGTATTACAACAGTTCCTCAGTTTGATTCAACCAGAAGGCTGATGGAGCAAAATAAAAAAATTGTAAGCCTTGTAACTAATAAATAATAAAAACCAAAGATGAATTTTCTTCTTTGCTTTTTTGTATATGTTTATTTAACTCCGCATATGGATAGATTGATAGTAGTAATCAATTTATCGGAGGAGATCCCGAGTGTCAAAAGCTAATAACAATAAAAATATCATTCCAAAAAATCCAAAACGAATAACCACTTCAAGTATAGATAAGAACAATAAGCTATCAAAAGAAAATAGAAAAATTATACAATATTTCAATTCAGTAAAAGAATAAAATTACAGGAAGTAAGTACAAGTCGTGCCAAATCCATTAAAAAGAAGTCTTATAAGAGGCTATATACTTCAATGTGAGGAGCAAACTATTCAGTTTGCTTCTTTTTTGTTGTCTCCTTAGGACAGAGGGACAACTCCCTCGTCATAATTACCGTTTCTCCTTTTATATTCGAATTTCAAACGGAATAAAATGGTAAACCAGGTCGTGAGTTAGAGGCCTTTTAAAAGCGATGAAATTGGATAAGAAAATAAAAATAGCATTTGATGAATGGAACCTTAGAAGCTGGCATCATACCAATGTGCATACGATTAAACAAGGGATCGATAAAAAGGATTATGTGGATCCGCGAGATAAAAATGATGACAATAGCCAATATACCATGGCAGATGATATCTTTACGGCAAACTTCTTAAGTGCTATGAATAGGAATAGTGATATTGTAGGTATGGATAATTTTGCGCCTATCTTAAATACGAGAGGTTGTATTTATAGTCATTCTGAAGGAATTGTTTTAAGAAGCACTTATCATGTATTTGATCTTTATGTAAATTATCTTGGAGACACGATAATTGATGTATGGTCGGAAGAGTTGCCTACTATGAAAGTAACTCATAAGCATGGAGCGGAAGTGGAAATAGAAAACTTAGATATACTTGCTACAAAATGGTCAGATAAACCAGGTATAGGCTTATAGGGTAATAAATAAACATCCGGAGGAAAGTCAAAAAATAAATCTTTCATTTTTTTGTGAGGGGAAAAAGGTAAATTTATATGGAATTAATGGTGAAACACCTGATTCCTATAATGATGTTGATAAAAATGAGGTAACTATTTTTAAAGAAAAACTTGGTGACTTCTACAGGAATATGGAAATTGAATTAAAGCCCCATTCGGTTAATATTATACAGATAGTTTAATTAGGGGTTTGAAACATTGAATGATCATTATGCAGATTTGACTCCTTCAATGGATAACACCATACCAACAAGTGAATTCCCATTGTGATCGGTCACTGCCTCCCCGACGTACACGTAGAGTAAATAGTGTGACCCAAGTAAGGTAACGCTTTACCTCACTGGGGGTCAGGCACCTTATTTAAAATCAAGGCACAACATTTAGGGTTTATTTACCGATTGCAAGGTAGGACGAGGGACATGTCCTTGTCCTACCCTTGTCCTCATTCAAAAATATAACCAATTACATTTAAGGCCTGATCTAACGTTTCTACGGTGACATTTGCTTTATTTGACAGTTCTTTTAATGGATGGACTAATGATTCGGGTCTAATAATTATGGTCGGTTTATTCATTGCAATTGCGGTACTTGCATCCATTGCAGTATTCCATTGTTTATATTTTTCACCAAATAATGCAATGACAATATCCGACTTTTGCATGAGTACCTGAGTTCTAAGATTATTTATATCTGATGCTGCGTCGTCTTTATATAAGTTTCCAGGTTGTTTTCCTAGAATTTCTTCACCAATATGATCAGATCGATCATGGTTTGCCTGTGGTCCTACAAATACTAAAGGAAGATTTTTTTTTCTTGCTTTTTTGGCAACTTCATCTCTCCAATCATCGTGAATTTGTCCAGCTAAATATACGGTTAATTCCATCATAATCCCTCCAAAGATAACTTTATTCCACGTTTATCATATTAAAATTAATAACAAATTTAAATAATAGAGAAGTGAAGTATGGGTGATATGCTTCTCTTTTTTGGTTATCCCAAATAAACATCATTACTTGTGTTTCCCCTATTTTATACAATTAAAACGTGATTACCTATTTTCCCCCAACTCTGAAGGAGCGTTACATAAAACTTGTCGTGGTACTGAGAAAAGATACTATATTCAATCGAGCTTTGGAAACGAAACAGTTACTACCTCAAAAGGAAAAATGGAAATTACATGTTTTACATCCTATTCAAGATGGTATATATCTATGAGGTGATTAGATGTCTTCTGAAAAAAACGTAGCAAAAAACAACAATTACAAAAATAATCGAGACCACCCAGAGCAGTATCCTACAGAACAAAAAAGCTTATTTGATAGATTTGAAAGTCAACAAACTGTCGATGCAATTCCGATGGAAGATTTAAAATTAGAGAAACGCGAAGAAAAAGAAAAGCATAAAACGAAAAATAATTCTTCAAGCAAGCAGAAATACAAATAAAATCAGGGTTCAAGTAAATAGTGCCTGGCCCCCAGCACGGTAACGCTTTACCTCACTGGGGGTCAGGCACCTTATTTAAGCGGGTGGGAGTATTTCTACTACACTTAGTAAAAAAATGGATGAAGTCGAAGCGATAATACTTGTTGATAATGCCCAATCTCCGATGATATCTGAACCAATTAATGCTCTAAAACACATCGTTACAACAGGAAATACATCGAAGCTACACATTTGCTTTACTCACTTTGATGAGGTGAAAGGAGATAACCTTCCTACGGTTTCAGATAAAGAAGGTCATGTAGTTGGTTCTTTAGAGAACGCGATTGAAGAAATCGGAAAGAAACTCGGTGCAAACGCTCAACGATATCTAACCAAACAAATGCAGAAAGATACTTTTTTCTTCTTAGGTGCTATCCATAACGAAATTAGAGATAACGATGATTATGCAAAGGAACAATTATGCAAATTAGTTGAAGCTTTGTTAGAGACCATAATCGAGGTCGAACCCAGTGAAACATTTCCAATTTATAATGGAACCACCGCCGCTTTAGCAATTCAGCGTGCAGCCGATGAGTATTACAAGCGTTGGAATAGTATATTAAATCTTTCTCAGGATATATCACTTAAGGAACACTGAAGAAGAATTCAAGCCTTAAGTAGGAGATTTGCTGAATTAGGTGAAGATGAGTACGATTATCTAAGGCCAATTGCTGACTTAAGCATGATGCTACGTGAAAATCTCTTTACTTCTATTCTAGATCAACCTATTGGGTGGACAGCATCTAATGCTTCTGATGAAATGAAACAAGCAAGTATTGACCATATCGCAGTGAATTTTAATAAAGCACTCCAGCAGTATATAACTACAACGATGTGGAGTAAACAGATGTTACAATGGAAAGATGCATTTCACCATAGTGGAACAGGATCTACGAAATTAAGAGCTAGAGAAATGCAATTAATATATAAACGTACTATTCCGGAACCTTATGAATTTCACTCTAACAGTTCTACAGTTCTAGACATATATAAAATATTGAAAACCTCCATCGAAAAAAGTGGCGGGAAGATGCAGGATTAATCTTAATTAATACGAAGTACGAAAAGCCTAAAGAGGTTTTCGTACTTTTATCTTTTAGGACATACTAAATTGTTTATTAAAAGAGACAGAGGAAGAGACTGAGGGACAGGAACCTGTTCGAGTCTAGGAATTCCTTCATGGAGTGAGTAAGACAAGGAACCTGTCCCTTTGTCTCAAATTGAAGTCGGTTAATTTTCATTAATGATTATTTGGGTTTTTTAATTGAGATTTGCTACCTCGTTTAGAGTTGTATTTCGTTCCTTTATTATTATCCCCAATAGCTGTCTCCTGACCGAATTCAGTGTCCAATTTTCCACCTCGACCTGGTGAACTTTGGTTTTTACTTCCTTGATTATTCCTCTTTGTCATGGTTTACACCTCCTTTTTCCGTACCTTATTATTCCTAGCTTTTCTTGTTTCATTACAAAAACGATAGTGATATATCGTATAAATTATTTAGTACGTAATCTTAGTTGTTAATAAGACCCGTATTATCGCTAGAACTAAAACATTGCAGTATAATTTTCTATTTACTTCTGATAATAAAAAAAAGGGGGGATACGATGGCAAAGCGTAATGGTAAAACAGATGCAGAGCAAAAGAATAAACGATCAGGGAAAACTGATTCAGAGTTCTCTAAAGAACTTGGCAGTGCTGCGGCTAATCGAGCTCAGAAAGAAATAGCAAAAAAAGAAAAAGCGTCCAAAAACCAAGGAGAATGGAAAGGTATGCATTAAAAATATCTTCAAAAAATGGTTGCATACATTAAGATAGAGAAATTGGTAAAAAAAAACAAAAAGCCTTATCTTCAGTAGAAATACTGTAGGTAAGACTTTTTGTTTCGGTCCGAAGGCGGTCCAAAGAGACCGGTACCTTAATCTTTAATTAAAAATAGGACAGTGAACCTGTCCCTCTGTCCCATAATTAAATATGTTAAATGGAAGTGGTATTGGAGTTATCTCACAATGGTGTTTAGTTATTACTCATCACGGCTGTTCTACCGTTGGTTTTTACGAGATGAATTATGTGAAAAAAGGGGTCAGACAAACCTGTAATGAACAGTTTGTCTGACCCTTTTTTAGTACCGTCTCCACGCTTTTATTAATTTCCTTTTTCACCAAATACTTCAGGGATCATCTTAAATCCATCTATGATCGTATCTTCTACTACTTCAATCATCAGGTACCGTTTACCCTCAAAGTGAATCTGTCGAATGTATCTTAAATCTTGGGGACTAATTGAAACATTGGCGACCTTCGTTTCGATTTTTATCGATTTAGAAGTATACTTTGGGACAATATTACTTGCTTTAATTTCATATTTCTCGTCATCAATCACTTTCTGAAAAGCGGATTCAATTTGTTCTGTATGAATATTTTCTATTCCGCTCTGTTTTAACACACGTTCAACGTCTTTTACGTCTAATTTTGGAGCTTCATCCTCCTCATTTTCTTCAATCACACGATTAATTTCTTCATATACATTGGATAGGGTTGCGGTATTAAGTTGATTACCTGTTACTTCTTTTACGATTTCTTCAAAAATAAATTTGTCATCCTTTGCTGTCATCGTTTCTTCGCCATTTAAGACTTCTTCAATGAACTGGTGGTCGAGTTCATTTGCTTTACCGGCCGAATACAGAATATGGTTCACATCTGCTGAATTATCGGTAAAACAAGGAAAGAGAAATCCTCCAATTGGAGCGTTAAGGTTGATGATAGGGTCAACAACAATATTGTACTTAAATTCCTTAATTACATAATCAAAAAGCAATTCTTTCTTCGGTTCTTGTGTGCTATTGATGCTACATAAGATAAACGGGTGAGTATAAACAGCATCTCGATCACTTTCCTCAGCCTGTTCATTGTTACGTTTGGTTGGTTTGTAATAGTTTCCACGGATAAAGGTGATGACGATATCCATCTCGTATTGCTTGCTTGATAGGATCTTTCCGACGATCCGAAGCATTTGATCCTTCCAATCTTCCACATCACCGCTCAATAATCCTTGGTGTAAAATAAGTTGGCTGTTATTATCTACGTTTTTTTGAAACCTTAATTCAAATAGCTTCTCATCTAATTGGCCACCTAGAATTTTTTTGAAGTTGTTAAAAAATAATTCTTTTTGCTCCTCCTCTAGCATTTCAAAAGGCTGACTTTGATGATGATAGATTTCAGAGGATTCCTTCATAATATAAACAGTAAAAATATCTTGGATCTTAAGCAAGTCGTTATTTGCTTTAAATTGTTTCCGAATATGTGCAATGTCTTTTTTATTCATCTAAATTTTCAACTCCAGCACTGATTTAGTCTGCCAATTAATGAATTTCATAATTCCATATTATCTCCATTAAGTGACTAAATGTAGTTGCGTGAAATCAGCTCACAACTACATTTAGTCTTGATATGGCTCGTTTTAGGTAATTCTGAAATTCACTCAATTAAAAAAGTTAAGGGCTGGGCACTTAACTTTCACAACTATAGCATTTTATTATTCTAACATATGAATGTTGGTGGTGTCAGGCACCGTTCGTGGACAAGTTGTTAAAAAAATCCGTGTGGAAAAGACATTTAGAGATTTTTTGAGGAGTAGACACTGCAGTTTGCTCTTTTTTGTTGTCCTTTTATTCACGACTACAAAATGTTAAAATTAACCAAAAGTTGTTCGAGGTGATGGAAGTGGGGAAAGAAATTGAGGAAACCATAGTTACTATCTTAAAGAAAACTATATCACCATCAACCATTTATATTTTTGGATCCTACGTTAAAGGGAACATGAGAAGTGATAGCGATATAGATATTGCTTTTCTTTCCAAAAAGGGTATTGATGACTATGAGCGTTTCATGTTAGCTCAGGAGATAGCAGATAAGTTAGGTAGAAATGTTGATTTGATTGATTTAAATAAAGCTTCCACAGTCTTTCAAGCGCAAATAGTTGGAATAGGAAAAACAATTTACTGTATCAACCCACTCAAAAGAATGAATTTTGAAATGGTAGCACTAAAAATGTACGCTAAGCTCAATGAAGAACGTAAGGAGATCATTGATAGAATTAAGGAAAGCGGGGAAGTTTATGAAACCTGACATAATCCTTAACAAAATAAGTATTATTGAACGCTGCTTACATAGAGTGAGTGAAGTTTATGAGGGGGACCCTGAGAATTTAAATGATTTTACAAAACAAGATTCTATTATTCTTAATATCCAAAGAACCTGTAAAGCTTCTATTTATTTAGCTATGCATATCATTGCAGAACGAAAGCTTGGAATTCCCCAACATAGTCGTGATGCATTTACAATATTGAATGAGACGAACATCATTTCCACTGAAATTGCATTGAGCATGAAAGTCATGGTTGGATTTGGTAATATAGCAGTACATGATTATCAATCAATTAACTTGTCTATCCTGCAAAAAATTATTGAAATTCATGTGGACGACTTTCGCCAATTTAATGAGAGTATATCGAAACTACTCTCGAATTAAATTGTTGATGGATTAAGATATTATTTTGTTATGTTTGAGGAGGATATCGATGGAAAACGATAATCTTAATTACGCTATTCAAATTTTAGAGGAACACTTTGAAAATTTAGAGTTTCTTAGGAATAAACAACGTGATAGAACTTTTCACTGTGACAACCCGAAAAATATTGTTTCACAGAAGCACTCATGAAACAAGAAACTTCGGGGAGTCATAGTGAACATAAGCTAACTCGTAAACTCCATGAAGCGGGAGTCTTCTGGCCAAAAGTGATAAAAATTTATCGAAATCCATTCTGTGTAATTTGTTTAAAAAACAAAATGGTTTATAATAGTGTAAGAAATATTGAGTAAAAGGTGGTGTGTATATGGCTATTCGTAAGGAAGATTTATATAAGATGGTGGAATCTTTAAACGATGAAGATAAAAAAGCAGCCTTTGACTTTATGGAATTCTTGATTGAACGTTCTAAGAGCAAAAAGCCTAAATCATGGCAAAAGATTGATGAACTAGAAAGTGACAATGATCCATTAACAAAAGAAGAACGTGAGCAATTAGAAAGTAAAGAAGGATATATTTCAGGGGAGGATGCTAAGCGTGAATTCGGACTACAAGTTGATTTACCATAAGTCCGCAGTTAAATTCATAGCTAAATTAGATAAAAACTCTCAAGAGAGAATTATAACTGGATTAAAAGGACTTTTGTCCATTCCTCCTGAAGGAGATATTAAGAGTCTTAAAGGGTATAGTGGTTTGTATCGGTTGAGGATTGGAAGTTACCGTGTGATTTTTAATATTGACCATCAAGAGCAAGTTGTCTATATTGAAGCAATTGGAAACCGTGGGGATATTTATAAATAGTATTAACGTATAGAGGCTGGGACAACACTAGGATTTAATAATGAAAAAAGTGAAATTGAGCTCACTCAATATCACTTTTTTTAATTTTCATATATTAATTCTAGTTCACTTTACGTAAATTCTCGTAATTTTTCGCAAATGTACGGCCCATTTCGTTTTAGAATAATATCACTGTGACAACCCGAAAAATTTGTTTCACAGAAGCACTCATGAAACATGAAACTTCGGGGAGCCACAGTGAACATAAGATGGCCAACCGTTACCACCTGTATCCAGGTATTGCTTATATAAAATTAGGCGTTAAGGAAAAGGAGATTGTTGGAGGTGCACTTACGATTTATAATAAGAAAAAGTCCCTGTTTAAAGGTATCACTTTACGGTTAATACAACACTTGCGATGTTTTTATAAACCAGGTAACTATAGTAAAAATCCATTAAGGCACACCACAATCCACATTGTGGTGTGCCTTTTTGTCTGTTAAGACAGAGGGGCAGGTCGCTCGTCCTAAGGGCAGTGGATAATTACCGATTGTTCCTTTTAATTTCGAAACTTCAACCGGAATAAAATGGTAAACTGAGTCGAATTATAGTAAAATATGTCAATAGATGTCAATAGATTACTAGTTTTTATTACTAAGATCGGAAAAGAGGTCGGTTGAATGAGTTGGATTTTTCCCATTGTTTTATTGTTAGGAATGCTTTATTTACGAAGGAACTACGCCTCCATTAAGGGGTGGTTTGGAGAGGCATTCGCTAATCGGATCCTGTCAAAGTTAGACCCAGAACAGTACACAGTCTTTCACGATATTTATGTACCTACGGAGGAAGGAGGTACGACACAGCTCGATCATATCGTTACCTCACCTTATGGAATATTTGTCATTGAGACAAAGCATTATGAAGGCTGGATTTTCGGGAAAGAAGATCAACGAAACTGGACTCAAGTCATATACAAGCGTAAAGAAAAACTATTCAATCCAGTTTGGCAGAACGCAGGCCATATTAAAGCTCTTAAATCTTATTTAAACACTGAAGACAATACGTTTTATTCAATCATTGCCTTTTCAAACAACTCCACATTGAAATTTACCGAACCATTTACAAAAGCACGAGTCCTCCAGTTTAGCCATTTGTTACAAGTGATACATGAATACTCAACACCTGTAAATTCTAAACGAGATTTACAATTAATCAACGCAGCCATTGAAAAGCTAAAGATCGTTGATAAAAAACAAAAGCAGCAAGTAAAAAAAGAGCATGTTACCTCAATTAAAGTGAAAAAAGCAGCACAAAAAAGGCTAGCTACCTCTTCAAGTTGTCCTAAATGCGGGAGCAACTTAGTGATGAGACAAGGTAAGTTTGGTCAGTTTCAAGGCTGTAGCAACTATCCGAAGTGTAGATATACGAGACAGATGTCGTCTTAGCTAATTTTTTAGGGGAATATAACATGATTACTCAATGTGAAGCTATTATTGAAGCTTTTAAAGAATTAGGAGGCGTCCAAACCCATCAAGAAATTGCTAATTGGGTTAACAAAAAGTATGGTCCAAAGTGGAAGGACTTTAGTACACCTTTAGCTGATATGGTTCCAGTTGCTAAAGGTGGAAACAAATCATCAACTGTACCTGATTACTTCCGAGTGTTGGAAAGAGTCGAGAGAGGGAAATATAGGCTATTAAACGATGATATTTAAGTAATAGATTGAGAGGAGAAGGCGCATGAAATTTTTTGTGGAAGCCTGGAGCACCAAGTTCCAATCGGATAAATACCCATTAGATTTTTATAGAACGAATATTGAGGAGATTCAAACAGCAGATACCCAAGATAGAGTTGGAGAGCTAATCATTAATCTTCTTCACTGGAAAGATGGGAAAGTAAGGGTGGATGTTAATGGTAGTACACAAGTAGGTGATAAGACTTACACTTTGCTTCCGACAAAACCTAACACCTACAACGAAAAAAAGCATAAAGAAATCTTAACTTCAGCTGCATTTTATGACTGGGTTAAAGAGGTAAGAGCTCTTTCATCTTTTGATAGCGATAAGGTAACGGATATAGCAGAAAAGTTTCAACTATACGGAAAAGACACTCTAGTCATCCCGACTTTCATCTTACATGTAATAAATCCAGTGATCTTCCCTCTTTATGATCAACATGTTGAACGAGCGAAACGTGCCTTACTCGCCGAAGACATTTCCTTTAAATCCGTGGAACTAGACATCAATTCATACATTGGTTATCAGGTGTTTTTCAGTAGATTATTAGAAGACTTTTCTGATCCGACACTACATGATGTGAAAAAGTTAGACAACGCCTTATGGAGTTTTGGTAAATCGTTGAAAAGTAAGACTGTAAAAAAGTACAAAGTAAAATCTCGTAGTATAAAAACAAATTATGTACCAAATGAAATTTTCAAATTGGAAGTCTTAAAAAGATTGAACGGTACTGACAAATCACAGGCAGTGGTCATGAAGGAAGTAGCGGATGAACAAAACGTGGTTTTAAGTTCAAGCTATTATGACTATCCAGGTTCTCATATTTATAGGTGGAGAAAGCAGTTGAGTAGATGATAATTTTATTTTTATCTTTCGACTGAGCAATATATTAATTGCACTCCTATCCAGAAGGTCTATTGAAGAATGGTCATTATAATAATGTTACACTTGCAAACACAAAATACATAACTAGAGCTTAGTGAGGGTGAATTTGGATATCTGAAATACATAAAGAGATTACTGGCTATGAGGGATTATGTGATATTACTGAAAGTGGCAGAGTTATATCGTTGAGATCAAACCGTCCCATGAGTAGATGTAATGATGAACACGGGTTTCATATCGTTAAACTAACAAACAGTATTGGCGAAACAGAAAATCATAACGTCTTCGAATTGTTGAAAAGAGAGTTTAAAAGTTTAGATAAGAGTCATTTTAAAGGAGCGATAAAGGCAAAATACGCTAAAGCTTGTAAATTGCTTGATATAAAGAACGTTAATTAAATCCTTAGAAGAGTGACAACTCACAGTGTGAAATTGTAAAAAAGTATATTTTAAGCTGTTTTTTACTGATCTCATATGTAAAAGTACGTAGAGGAGCAAATGGTGATCACCGTTTGTTCCTTTTTAGGAAAGCACAATAAAATGGCATAAGTATATAGATCAATGGAATATGTTTAATTCAAAAATTAGAATGTTTTAGATGTTATTTTTGTAATATTATGTTGAAGAATGTAAGAGCGAATGGTAAATTTAAACAGTGAGGAGATGTTATTAGGGGGGAACTAACTTGAGTTTAAAATAGGGGTTTTAGAGAATTTTGTTCTTACAAGCAAAGAGTTACTGTAGATATTATATTGGATGTATTGTTTTCTGATATACCATCTAGTTCGTTTATCGATTTTATTGCCCAAACCACAATTCAACGAGAAATCTCTTCCTAATAGTCGAAATAATATAGTAATAATTTAAGTATATGAATATAGTAAAAAACTTTTATATTTATTCAAATAAATCCTCACAAAATAGATTAGTGGATTAAAAGGACAAGCATTGTAGGTAAATATGGAAGGTGAGAAAAAATGGATACAAATGGAGAAATCCTCGAAGAAAAAGACAAAAAAATTGCACAGCTTGAAAGACAATTAATAGAATTTGAATTAAAGGAAGCACGACAACAAATTGCTGCAACTATTGCGGTAGATCATAACTCAAGTTCTTTTTCTCTACCTAAAGGGATACTCAAATATTTCTTAAAAGCAGGTCGATTGAAGATAATTTTGGCCATTGTCATCCTTGTTTTTTTAGTTGTCATTACTGCAGTAGGAATTAGGCTAATTGCCGGAAATGCCTTAAAACAAAATTCCATTACGATTGTTGAACAGGTTCAAGAGCTTGCAACATTGGCAACAGCTAAAGCTCATACGAAAGCAGTTATACAAGAAAAAGATAATAAGATCTTCTCAAAAGACATTTCTATTAATCTACCCGGAACAAAGCGAGAAATTCTATTTATTGTACCTGGAACGATTATTGCTGGTGTTAATTTGAAAGGTGTTACTTCAAGGGACATGGTTATAAATGAAAAAACAAAAGAAATTGATATAACCCTTCCTCGTGCAGAGCTCATTCAGGATGCATCATTACAGATGGATAAAAAATTAATCTATGTTAATGGTGGACTTTTCACTGGTGATTTTAAATTGGATGACGGGTTTGACTTAGTCGCTAAGGCACAAGAGCAAATTCGTGAAGATGCCATCTCGGTTGGTTTATTTGATACTGCAGAGCAAAATGCAGAAAATGCGTTGAAGGGATTTTTTAAGAATATTGGTTATAAGGTAAATGTCACGTTTAACTAGTATGTAATCTACTAACCATTGGAGTGGTTTCATGTTGAAAAATCTATTAAAAAAGAAAAAGGACCTTGACGAATTATCCTCATCGACTTTGAATGAAATTGAGAAAATTGAAATTGAGGAAGAACTAGTTGCTGATTTACAAGATGAAGTTGAAAAACTCAAGGCTGAAGATATAAACCAACACGAAAAGCATTTCTCAGAGGAAAGTTTTTGGACTAAGGTTCAAAAATTTTCTAAAAAAGCTGGCACTTCTGTGGTCTACGCCGTTCTTTTACTGTATTACACGCTTCAAAAGCCAGACGTCCCATTAAAAGTTAAAGCTATTATCACTGGGGCTTTAGGTTACTTTATTTTACCTCTAGATATTATACCCGACATAGCAGCTGGAGTAGGATATGCTGATGATCTAACTGTTGTCATATTCGCTTTAGTTCAAGTAGCTTTATTTGTGGATGATGAGATTAAAAAACAAGCCAAACAGAAGCTTAGAGATTTATTTGGTGAGAATGTAGATACAACTGAGGTTGATAATAAACTATTTAAATAAAGATGATTTGTCTGTTTCCCATGTTATTTTCTTAGGTTTCAATAAGAACTTTATTGGAGCTAGCTACATTTGCAAATAGTGCATGACCCCCAGTAACGCTTTAACTCACTGGGGGTCATGCACCCTATTTACATGCAACTTCCGTCGAAGTACTTCACGATTCTATTGACATCTTATCCAATAAATTCGAGAAGCGAATGGAAGAAACAAAAACAAATGAAGGTAAAGCAGCGGAAATGGAACATGCAATCCGTCATGAAATCAAAGTGAAGATCGAAGAGAACCCAGTGTATTATTCTTCTTTAAAAGAAAAGCTTGAGGAACTCATACAAGCAAGAAAGTCGAAACAAATGGATATTATTGATCTAGTTGAAGCTTTGCGTGAAAAGGTCAATGACATGCGTAATACTAGCCAAAAGAGTGAAGAACATGGAATGACGAGAGAGCAGTATCCATTTTATCAAATGGTAGAAAAAGAGCTTGGTGAAGAAGATCAAAATGCTTTAAAAGACTTAACTCATATACAGACTGAAATGATCCAGGATCAAGCAGTTATCGAATGGACTGAAAAAGAAGATGTAAAACGAGAAATGAGGAAGCGGATCAAACACCAGCTCCGATCCAGTAAAATAAATAAAGATAAGATTGAAGCATTGGCACAACGGTTGATGGATTTGGCGGCGGTGCACTATAAGAAATAGAGTGCTATTTTAAGATTTGTATTTATTTAGGCTATTTGTTAAAAAGAAGGATAATGTTAGTGTTTAGCAAGGAGGGAAAGGGTGGAAAACTTTATAAATTTTTTTAACTCAATAAATATAGTAAATATGGCAACAATTCTGTCGGTAATATTGGCAGTTGTCTTTTTTACTTATCAGGAATACAAGCGCAGAAGAGAACAACAGAAAGAAATACTTCAACTAAAAGATCAAATAATAAACTTAGTTATAAGAAATCATGTTAATAGTGGAGTTACTATAACTAAAATTGATTTGGAATCATTTGTAGAAGGCTTCGAGAAATTAAAAAATTGTAAACTAAGGTTGCAAATCGAAGACATTGCAAAAATGATATATGCCAAGGTTTATGAAAACGAGCATATACCTAGTGATACTAGATTGGAACTACTTAAGCATGTAGAAGAATTAATAGTGGAGCTTAAATATCGGATTACAACAGAGCGTGAGGGTGAAATTGAGCCATTATCGCTTAACATTACAAGAATTTCTACTTCGCTAATGATCTTTATTTTTATAATAACAATACAATTTCTAAATCCCGTAACTGATATTTCTGATCTAGGTAATTTTTATATTGGAGTAATTATCTCCTTAACAATCTTTACCCTAGTTTTTTTAAAACCGTTACTGGACAGATTTATTGACTTTATAGTTGATTTGTCTCTTCATACTCTTAGCCTTAAAAAAGCAAAAGTACCTCTAGGAAAAACCAAACCAGAGTTTAAAGTTTCTTTAACAGGTGTGGCTCCAACATCAGCAGATGAAAAAATTAAATTTGATGATTTTTTTACCGATAATAAAGAAATTAGAAAGATTTTAGAACAAAGAGTATTAATGGAAAGTTTGTTAAGACAAATTTATTACGTGGTGACGAATGAAAACACTAGTATCCCTGTTCATCGTATTACAACTAGCCTAGTAGAAAAAGAAATTATAGCTATTGGTTTGTCTAATGAAATAAAAATGTCTTATAGATTAAGCAGCTTTGTTATTCATGAAGGAAAGTTACCTTCTGAAGTTAATGGGTATAACCAATTGATTGATAACATGGAAAATATATCAAATTTCCTTTATAAAATTTTAATGAATTACAAAAATGAAAAAAATTCAGCTTGATTGTTATTAATTAGAGTAATTGTTGAAGAAAGTATAGTCAAAAAGCTAACATAAACAAAGTCTGAAATAAATCTTGTTTTTGTTAGCTTTTCTTTTTTAAATACAACCCATAAAAATAATTTATAAGTACACTATAAAGATAATAATGGCCCCTTATTTCTCAGCAATTCTTTTCGCTGTTCATAATCAGGTAAAACTGCTCGGACGAATTGCCAATAATCCTTTGAATGGTTTGAGAGCTTAAGGTGCGCTAATTCGTGAACTAGTAGATAATCAATAATAGGCATTGGCGACATCATAATTCTCCAATTAATATACTGATCCATCTGCTGTACATGTACCCCATCTCAGTTTTTGTTCCTTAAGCATTACTTTGATAGGTTGAACACCCATTTTTGGAATATATATGTTTAAACGATCGTCAATTTTCTTGCTGCCATGAGTGATGTACCATTTTTAAAATAAAAGGGATAGCTTCTCTCTTTATTCTGTTGCTTCAAGATCAGTCGGTATATGAGTCATAAAGCGACCGTTTTTAAATTGTAAGTGCGGATTTTTTACTGCTTCATTTTTATGTACCTTTAACCGATAATGCCTTCCTAAGTAAGGAAATTTTTCTCCACTAACAAACTCTTTCGGCGCTGGTGGACCCTCAATTTTATTAAATTCATTCCATTTTTTTAGTATCCATGAAGCTTTTTTATAAAGGATATCATCCAATTGGTCAGCATCTAGATTTTTAGGTGCAATTACTTTTACACCATTGATCCATTCGACTGAAATTGAAACATCACTTTTAGGTGAACAGTATTCGAGATCATAATCAATAGTAGTAGTACCATACTTATAACTAGGCATAAAATACACCTCAACTTTCATGATCAAATTTTATACTCTTTTGATTATATTGGCAACATTCCTTAATATAAAAAATGCAATCTAATGCTAATGTTGAATTTCAAAGTGTTATGAAAATTTAATGTTAAGTAAAAATCTATTTGGTTATAATTGGATTAAACATAATATATGGAGGAGAGGAAAATGAAGGTACCAAAACGTTTTATTAAGAGACCCACTACAGTAAGTGGGGGAGGGTTTGAAAATGGTATTGAAAAGTATGGATACAATAACAATGAGCAAAAAGAAAAGGTTCACTTAGATTTTGATCAACCTTTATTAGATTTAGAGGATGAAGAAACTTGTAATAGAATTCTTGCTGAATTTGAAGAGAAAAAGAGAGAGAAAGAAAGAAAACAACGAGAAGACATTGAAAGAAACAATAAATTAATTAAAAAAATGGGGGAAAAGTATAGGCAGATAAAAGAAGATAGACCTAATACTCAAAGTTTTTTTAGTTACATTGATCAAAAGAAATCTGACACACATTAATGATTATTTTTGTAACTCTTTTGAGAACAGGGTAATTCGGAAACCATTTGAAAATATCTATTAAAGTTATTTACTGTCTACCGTGGTATAAATCCATATTGCTACCAAATACATCTGACTAAATTTTGTAAGGGCAACAAAAAACCCATTTTATTAACCAAATCAAAACTTGATCTGTTTTAACCAAATTTAAATTTCTTGCCTTGACAGGCAGAGGCTAGATGTACATAAATCTCTACAAAAATTTTAATAAATCAAATTATAGCTCTAATTAAGGTGAACAAAGCTACACTCTATTTAATGAATACTTCTACAATCGGCACACAACACACGTGGTGTGCGGAAACATAGCTAGGTCTATCATAGGAAATCCAAATGATCTAGCAAAGTATTTCTATCAATTTACCATTTTATAAACAGAGATATCGAATAAGAGAAAAGAACAAACTAAATCAGGTTTGTTCTTTTTCTTATATCCTACGGAATAAAATGGAAAAAACAGTCGAATTATAGTACTATATTAGTAATGTAATAAGTTTCTAGAGTTGGATATTTAAGTTAGAGGTGCCCCTACAGTGAATAAATTATATCATCTCATACTAGTAAAAAAAGAGGATAAAACGGAAAATATCGAGTACTGTAAATATGAGAATGGCAAATGGTCCGTTAAGTATTGCAACACTAACAGAACCTATAGCTATAACTACACAAGTGTTGAATGGTACAAGGATCCTAAAATCCTAGATGAGAAAACTACGATTGTTTATGAGAACAATCAACCAATCTCAGGAATTACGAGTATATTAAATTTTGGTCCTTACATAAGGTTATTGTTTAAAACAGGTTATCAGAAGGTGTACCCTAGTTCTTCAATCATCATTGAACAAACTGCCCTTACCAATCCTAATGCAAAAAATACATTTGAGTATCTGAAAAAGCTTGCAGAGCATGTAAGTGTGAAGGTGGATGGCCAGACAAGTTTATTAAGTAAGTTGTATCAGGATTTATTGACCATAAGCCCTAATAGTGTATTAGCTAGTTACATAGAAGGCAAACCCTTTCGGTCCGAAAAAAACATCCCTCAAGTTTTATTTCCATTTGGTTTTAATTTAAGCCAAAAGTCAGCAACTGAAAGAGCAATGACAGAGCAGGTGAGCGTTATTGAGGGACCGCCTGGAACCGGGAAGACACAAACAATCTTAAACATTATTGCCAATGCAATTATCAATGGAAAGACGGTTGCAGTTGTTTCAAATAATAACTCTGCAACTGCAAATGTCCTAGAAAAGCTTGAGAAACACGGAGTGGATTTTATAGCTGCCTATTTAGGGAGTAAGCAAAATAGAGAGCTATTTTTCGCTTCGCAAAAAACTACATATCCAGAAATGACTGGCTGGACCTTGCCTAAAGAAGAATATCAATCTATGAAGGCGAATTTAAAAGAGGAACAGCGGAAGTTGAACGAAATGCTTCGATACAAGAATAAGCAAGCGGTATTAAAAGAGGAACTTTCTACTTTGCAGACTGAGTATCAGTACTTTAAATCTTATTATCAGGAGTCTAACTTCCCTCCACTTGATATACAGTCTCTATCTAAGCTACCGACAAGAAAGTTACTAAAACTTTTGGTTGAATATAAACAACAACTTGAGGAAGGTTCGATTTCTCTTAAGCAAAAACTATATAACCTAATTGCTTACCGAATATATGACTTTAAGATTTATAAGCTACCTCCAGAAGCTGTCATTTCCTATATTCAAAAGGTTTATTATGATACGAAAATTTATGAACTAAAAAACATATAAAAGAACTAGATGATAAACTCGAGAGCTATAGCTTTGATGATGCGATGAAAAAATATAGCAGTGACTCTATGAAGTTGTTTAAGGCTAGACTTGCTGATAAATACAGTGGAACGAATAGAAGAGCATTTTCTTCGAATGACCTGTGGAAGAACTTCGACGCCTTCATTTACGAATACCCAGTTATTTTAAGCACCACGCACTCTTTACGGAATTGTGCAGCAAAAAATTATCTCTTTGATTATGTATTGATAGATGAGGCTTCACAGGTTGATATTGTTACAGGTGCTCTAGCGTTATCTTGTGCTAGAAACGCTGTTATTGTTGGTGATTTAAAACAACTTCCAAACGTAGTGCCTACTGAATTATCTAAACTTACAACGAGAATTTTCGAATCTTTCAACCTTAACGAGGCATATCACTTTGCTAATCATAGCTTATTATCGTCAATACAAACTCTGTACAAAGTTCTTCCAAAAACTTTATTAAAAGAGCATTACCGTTGTCATCCAAAAATCATTGGGTTTTGCAATCAAAAGTTTTATAATAACGAGCTGATTGTTTTAACCGACGGGCAAGAAACCGATAAACCACTATTGTTATATAAGACCGTTAAAGGTAATCATGCACGAGGAACGTTTAATCAGAGGCAAATTGATGTGATCTTTGAGGAAATTATTCCGGCGAAAGCAGATCCTACTAAACAGTCATTAGGAATTATCTCGCCATATCGTATGCAAGCAGAAGAAATCCAAAAAGTTATTGGAACGAGAAATATTGATGCTGACACTGTTCATAAGTACCAGGGGCGAGAAAGGGATATTATCATTCTTACTACTGTAGCAAATGAGGTAGAGGTTAGCGACTTCGTTGATGATCCGAATTTAATTAATGTTGCCGTATCTAGAGCAGTAGATAAGTTAATTATCGTTGTTGCAGCTGGCAGCGAGAACTGGAAAGGAACTAATATTGGAGACTTAGTCAGGTATATTCAATACAATAACTTCGAAGTTATCGAAAGCAAGATTTACTCTGTATTTGACCTGCTTTACAGAAGTTACTCCAATAAGCTTTTGGAAGTATTGAAGAATAATAAAAAGGTATCTACATTTGCATCAGAAAATCTAATGAATACAGTGATTGAAAATGTATTGAGTTTACCAGAATTCCACACCTTAGGTCATGTACTTCACCAACCTTTACGGATGCTAATTAAAGATCCAACAAAACTTACAGTAGATGAACGGAAATATGCCATGAACATCTTAACGCACACTGACTTTGTGATCTTTAATAAACTAGATAAGATGCCAGTCTTAGTAGTTGAAGTAGATGGACATGCCTACCATGCAAATAATCCCGTCCAACTTAAACGGGACGAAATGAAAGATGCGATCCTAACTAAGTATGGTATTCCAATTATTAGGATGAAAACTACGGGTAGTGGAGAAGAGGATAGGTTGAGAGAACTGTTGTTAAAGGGTTGAGTTGGATGCTCCCTCTAAGGAAAGAAAGGGTGATTTTTATGAAGAGAAATTTAAGTATAATTGAAGTATTGGGTTTTATTTTTATAGCACTAGGGTTTTTAATCCCACTTGTTACGGATCCTAAATTAGGTACAGACTATGCACAAACAGCAGCACCTTTCCTCTCTACAGCAGCTTTTTTGTTGTTATACTCTGCCAATAAGATGCAAAAAGAAGAGCTAGGTTTACAGAGGAAAGAGCTTGAATTACAAAGAGAAGAATTAAAACAGACAAGAGAAGTCTTCAAAGAACAAGAATACACTATGGATTTACAAAGAATAGAGAACACTTTTTTTAATTTAAATTCGCTAAGGTTAACAATCATTGACAATATAAATTATGGTAGTGAAACGGGACTCAAAGCTATGCAGAATGTTGTCTATAGTATTGAATATAACCCAACTTATTTTGAGTCTCTTAAGGGAAATATAATTATATACGTTAATTGTATATATTCTATTCTTAAGACTTTAGATTCATCCAAGCTAAAAGAGGTAGATAAAGAGAGTCTGTTAAATACATTAGTTTTACAAATGACCATGAATGAGTTGAAATTCATTAACATTTATTTAAATAACACGACTGTAGATACAAAGTCTGATAAAAGACATAAGATTAACACCTATTTTAATGGTTACTGTACTGAATTAAGTAACGAAAAAATTATTTTTAATTAAATAGATTTGGAAATTTAATTATCGTTGTTAATATTGCACTTATTTATTCTGGTACATGGATTGTAGAAACTTAAAGTAAAAATAATGAAAATCTACTAAATATACTATAAAACTTGCATGTTTTGTAACTATTTGGTAAAATTTGAATGTCTTATCTAATTAGTGATAAGAGGAGAAGGTTTCGTATTGTCAAGCTTGACAATATATATGATTAGCTTAATAACTAACATCGCCACCAGGTCGATAGTCATGTCTGCAAGCATAATCTCAACTCCTTCCACAATCATATATGCAATTATTTGTTTAATTTGATTGTAACATTTAAGTGAGAAAGTATTAGCCCTACTAAGTAATAGTGATGCAAATAGTAGTATTATTATTTAGTCGAGATCGTGTATGCTAGGGAGGTTTTCTGTTGAAACAGAGTAATAGGCTAAAATTACATAGTCTCCCCAGCTCTTCACAACTAGACCCAAAAAGGTATAGAGCAAAGGGGTATCTTCATTTTGATAGTAAAATAAAAATTGAGCATGTTAGCAATAAAATCCAAGATCAAGAATGGGTTGCAAAACATGCCTTTTTACCATTTATTCATTATAAAATAAAGCAAAGTAAATACACTGTTCAACCAGGAGTTACATCAAAAGTATTAAGAACCTCCCAAAACAAAAATTTATTAAAATATAAAAAGACAAAAGAAAGACTCATATATTATTCATCTCATTTAGATAGTTATATTTACAAGTATTATGGTGATATGTTAAATGAGTCTTATAATAGATTTGCCACGGAAAATGGTATAGATGAAATTGCTATTGCTTATAGAAATAATAAGCAAGGAAAAAACAACATTGATGCTGCGAAGGAAGTATTTAAGTTTGTCCTAGAAAACGAACGGGCTTTGATTATATCCTTAGACTTCACTAAATTTTTTGATACGCTAGACCACAAAGTTCTTAAAGAAAACATAAAAAAAGTATTAGGTCTAAGTACTCTACCAACTGATTTTTATAAGGTGTTTAAGAGTATCACTAATTTCAGTTATATCGATAAATTGTTGATAGATACTTATCTTATTGATAAATATGGAAAGGATCAATTAATAAAGCTGAAACAGAAAGGTTCATTAAAAAAAGTGATGGATGCCTCTGAATTTAGGCAATTCAAAAAAAATAATATTAGAATTCATAAATTAGGCTACGGTATTCCGCAAGGATCGGGAATGAGTGCTGTTTGTTCTAATGTTCATCTTATTGAGTTCGATATTAGATTAAGAGATTGGGCACAGGACTATAATGCTTTGTACAGAAGATATTGTGATGACTTAATTCTTGTAATTCCTTTAGAAAAAAACAAAACCACATGTGGTAATACATTGGTTTCAGAAGTTTACGATATTATTAAAGATTTTAATGATTTAGTCATACAAGAGGAAAAAACAGAGTTACGTATATTCGAGAACGGCATTATAAAAAATATCTATAACCAGCCTGATAAGATAGATTATTTAGGATTTTTGATGGATGGTAGTACTATTAAGCTTCGGGAGAAGAGCGTATTTAAATACTACAGTCGTGCATATAGAAAAGCAAAAATATCTAAAGAAGCAACTAAAGTGAGAGGTATAAAAACATTCCGCAGTAAGTTGTATAAATTGTATACTCATCTAGGTTACAATTATAAAGGCTATGGAAATTTCATATCATATGCGCAAACCGCCCATGAAAAAATGGCCGATTTACCTATTAAAGTTATAATTAAAAATCAAACTCGAAGACACTGGACAAAAATTCAAAGTAAATTGTAATAACTTGTATCCTAACATAATATTAAGGACCAGGGAACAAACTCCGTTTTGTTCTCTTCTTCTTTACATAATCTTTAAAATTGGAGCTTATTTATGAAAAGAGAAAAACTTAGTAACAATATCTTGTACAATCAAGTTAGATATAAAAATTTGAGGAGTAGGGCAGGAGATGAGTTGAAAATTTTAGAGGAATACTTTGGTAAAAATTTCACTTCTGAAAGATTGAAATATCAATCAATATTATTTCATTTAACTGCCTACCAAAAGGAAATCTCGTATTTTGGCCTTAGAGGCGTCTTTGTTGGAGTAATAGCGGCTATATTAACTTACGGATTTAACACCGTTATTCTATCTGAAATTTTAAAAGTTAGCGAAGAAACTAAATTAGCAGGGTTTATAACAGCTATACTATCGACCATTATTTTTGTTTTGATCTTTTACATTACATTATGGGAGCCATTTTCTATAGATAGGAAGAGAAGGGATCAATTATATATTAATGAATACATGATTGAGTTGGTTAAAGACAAAATTAATACTATAGATTCTATGGAAAATAGAATTGTATAACTGACTAGAGCCTAGAGCTCTTTTTTCTTTTGGAATTATTTCCCTCAACACACTAATAATTGAAGGGTTTTTCACAAATTACTCGAATTAACTTATATAATGTAGAATTTTCGTATACAAAGATAAATAGAGTGTAGTGTAAAACTAGGAGGAACCAATGCTGGAGAAGATCTTATTTGAACTTGCTAAAAGGACAAGTGTTGTTAAAACTTTGTCTTCAAATAAACCAAACTGGATTACAAAAGTAGATGAAAATGGAATATATGTTGAAACTGAGTCATCTCGCCAAAAGCATCAAAACGGAGAAAAAACGAATCCATGGGATGTAATATCCTTTGATTTTATAACAACTGCCTGGCAGGAGTTTATTAGTCAAAGAACAGCAAATGCAAATGACTTTGTTAAGACAAGGGGTAGGACTTCTTTCTTGATGGCTTTGTTTGCTGAGTTGCCGTTTGTAGAGGTTGTTACCAAGGATCAAGCTGCTGCGATTCAGCTCAAAGAGTTTAAAACCGATGACCTACCCAACGAACAGTTTCATAAGGTAGTTGAGTTCCTAGACGAAGTAATAGAAGGAAAATATGATCCTTTAAAGCTTAGTAGCCAACTTAAAGATAATGACAACTTGTATCGTAATAAAAGTAGGGGACGTCAAGATCTAAGGTTACTTGGTTTTCTTGATGATCGTCACGAAAAAAATGATGTGGCATTTCATATGTATGCAATGTCAGAAGAGCATGAAAAGGTCCTAGTACTAAGAAATATCATTGAGCATACTCCTTACTTCCGTATTGCCTTATTCGTTCTTGAACTATTAAAAGACTTCGCACCTAGAGATAAAAAAGAAGCACTTCTTGAATTAGGGATGCTTATAGTTCGGAACTCAAAAGCGGATAATTTAATGGTCGAATCCGTCGCCAAAGAACGGACAACCAATCTGCTCAAGTGGCTAGAGAGCGTTCATCTGGTTGATGAAAACTGGGTACCGATAGAGAATTCGAGGGAGATAACAGCGGTGAATAGTAAATTACAACAATACTTTTTACATATCATGAACACCTATTTGAAAGCAAAGACAGAACCTTTTGGTGAACATCCTCTTGGCTCTGTTATGCGGCAAGACTTAACTTCAGAGATAAGAAATTTACCTTTTATAAATGAAGACTATGTTGTTTCTGGGTCAGTTGGTATGGGAAATTGGGCTGCTGTTCCGTGGCTTGCAATTATGCATAGATCAATAACCACCTCGACGCAGCGTGGTTACTATTTAGTGTATTTATTTAGTGAAGATATGAATAGTTTGTATTTAACATTTGCTCAAGGGATTACTGAAACCCCTAAAGAGGAAATTATTCAAATAAAAGAAGAAATTCGAACCCAAATAGAAATGAAGGAATCAGTACATAAAGATGATCAGATATACTTAGGTCCATCTAAAAAAGCTAAAGATTATGCTTTTTCAACTGCTGCATATATTAGATACGACATACCGGCAATGCCAGATGAAAAAGAACTTGTTCAGGATTTACAAGACATGATTGGATACTATGAGAAATATATAGAATTGAAGAGTCACTACCCTGACAACGCTCCTCAGATTGAAGTACATGAGGAGCAAGAAGAAATAATGCCTATGCAGGATGTTGTAAATCATATTTATTCCTATATCACCAGCAAAGGTTTCTATTATGAAAAAGAGGAAGTAACGAATTTGTTCCTTGCGTTAAAAACAAAGCCGTTCGTAATTATCTCTGGTATCTCTGGTACTGGTAAGACAAAGATTGTACAGTGGCTTGCCGAGAGTGTAGGAGCAACCGAACGGAATGGACAGTTCACGCTTATACCAGTGAGACCTGATTGGAGTGACGGCTCTGATCTACTAGGGTACGTCGATATTAGTGGCGTGTTTAAAGAGGGCCCTTTAACGAGGATTGTTGAGAGTGCTATTAGTAATCCTAATCGCCCTTACTTTGCTCTTCTAGATGAGATGAACTTGGCTCGTGTTGAACATTACTTCAGCGATATTTTAAGCGTAATGGAAAGTAGGAAACGTGAGAACGGTCAGCTAGTTTCGTCGCCCTTGCTATCGAGGGAGCTAACTGGCAGAGACATTTACCTGCCTTCAAACCTATACATTATTGGTACAGTTAACATGGATGAAACAACGCATCCCTTCAGTAAAAAAGTATTAGATCGTGCGAATACAATCGAATTTAATCGAGTGAAGCTAGAACATTTTCAGTTCTTAATAAATAACGAACCCGTAGATCCAGTAACTCTACACAACGATGTATTTACGGCTACTTTCTTACATATACAAGATGTATTTAATCATAACCAAGAGGTGGTTGAGAAATCAACGGAAGTTCTAGTAGAAATAAATGATGTACTGCAGCTGCTTTTTGCTCATGTAGGCTACCGTGTCCGTGATGAAATTTGTTTTTATCTAGCTCATAGCCGGGAAGGGAAATTAATGACGGACGAGCAGGCACTAGATCATTGTATCCTGCAAAAAATTCTTCCGAGAATTGCGGGTAGTGATACGAGAGTAGAGCGTGTGTTAAAAGAGTTATATAAGATTTTTACCAATAAACGAATTGATAATATAAGTACGATCACTCAAGATAATCTTGCGAGTGCTAAGTATCCGAAGAGTGCTGAAAAAGTAGTTGAAATGCTTAGGAGGTTAGATGACGATGGCTTTACTTCCTTCTGGCTCAGCTCATGAGGAAGTCGAGCTAGTCGTAATTGACACTGAGATTTGTTCAGTTGTAATTAAGGGGCGCCCTTTTCACCCGAAATATGAAAGCTTACAACATTACCTTAGTATGGATTTTCATGATCTGATGCAATTAGATGTACATGGTGAGGGACTTAAAGAAGTTCGTGTCTTTGATGTGGGTACTAGAGAGTTAGTACCCCACACTCATCATCGTCCAATCTTCTTTGAAAATAGTGTTTATCAAGTGATGGTGTTCCCCAAACATGACGAAGATCTTATTTTTCATCATGAAAATCCGTCACTTAGAAGAGCAGTTACCCCTCTCTATAATCAAAAGATCTTGGCTGGGAACTTGCATTTTCAAAATGATATTGGCCTTTCGACGTTCGAGATCCGTGAAGAAAATAAGACTATTTTAGAAGTAACGTTAGAGGTATTTCCTTCAAAGTTAGATTACAAACGAGACTATCAGAAGTTATTAGAAGAGGTAAATGACGAAATCTATAATCTGGCTTACCATTTCATTAAGAAGACCTATCTTGGTGCAAAAACGAAATTAGATGGAACTCCGTCTTTAGCGGAGTTTTACCGACTTATTAGTGTTCATTTTGCAACGTTTTTAGATGCCATACATCGAATTGAACGACAACCTCATCATAAGCTAGTGAAAGTTCATGAAAAAAAGCGTGGGGATCAACTACAAAGACTAGATACAAAAGGACGAGCTTACCTAAGGAAGAGAGCACATGTTTTTGTCGACGTAGAAAATGGTATCCGAATTCAGGAACGAACATTAATGCCTACCGAAGGCTTAAAGATGAAAAAAACGCTAACTTACGACACAACCGAAAATCGCTATGTTAAGTGGATGATGGGTAGGTTGTTACAGAAGTTAGAACTACTGCACCAAAAGCTATCAACAAATCATCGTAGGCAAGAGGTTGAACTAGATCAAGAACTGTTTTCAAAAATTGACACAATGATCAAAGAGATAAAAATGAAAAGAAAGAATGTATTTTGGAGAGACATTGGTAGTCTAGATCGATCGGTCATGAGTTTAGTATTACAGATGGCTCCAGGTTATCGTGATGCGTTTAAAATCTATTTGACCGTTTCAAAAGGCCTCTCATTGCAAGGTAAGCTCTATCAAATGTCAGTAAAAGATGTTGCTACGTTATATGAGTACTGGACATACCTGAAACTCGGTCAAATCCTAGCACGTAAATATGAACAAGTCAGCCAAGACATCATTAAAGTGAGTAGGGACGGTTTATACGTGAACTTAGAGTCAAATACAACCGCTAGACGAGTATTTAAACATCCAATTACTAACGAAAAAATAGAGCTAACATACCAAAAGAGAGAAGGAAATCTTCCAACTGTCCAACAAAAGCCAGATGTCATGTTAACAATTGCGAAAAAAGGGAAGGACTATGCCTTTAACTATATATTTGATGCCAAATACCGAATTGATTTTGCTGCTGAGAATACGTATTATGGTAGCCGCTACCAAACAGCTGGTCCGTTAGAGGAAGACATTAATACCATGCATAGGTATAGAGACTCCATCGTTGTAAAACAAAACGGTCCATATGAACGGAACGCCTTTGGTGCCTATGTCTTGTTTCCGTGGGGTGATGAGACATCCTATCAAAGCCATGATTTCTATAAGAGTATTGGCGAAGTAAATATTGGCGGGTTACCGTTCCTACCAAATGCAACTGATCTAGTTGAAAGGCTTGTGGAACACCTTATTGACAAGAGTCCTGAAGAAATACTTGAAGAAGGAATATTACCAAGAGGTGTAAAAGAAGAATGGATTTCATCACTAGATGATAAAGTCTTAGTAGCTGTCGTCTCCTCAAAAGATCAATATCAAAAATCCATGCATAATCGTACTCTAACAATACCTAACGAACACTTAAAGAAGGGGTGGCAAGAAGCTAGTTACTTAGCGCTGTATATTAGCAAAGAAACTGGGCTACAAAACGGAATAAAATACTATGCGAAAATAAATTCAGTTGAAGCCAGAAATAATTCAATAGCATTTAGTACAGATGTGTGGGAAGAGCTCAGTGTACTTATTAAACCAGTCAATTATGGTGTAGCAGCTAGTGCGATAACAACATTGAATCAGTTAAGAGAAGCTAAAGAACTTCCAGAGCTATTTATGAAGTCTGCCGACGAGCTGGTAGTGTGGAGAATGTTAAGAAGAGTTTCCGATCAAATTAAGGTGGATTTAGATAATCCTAAAATTGATAAAGCCGATAGGGTCCATTCATATAAGATCAAGGATTTAGAAGTAAGGTTTAGATATGATACGATGGAGATTGAAATTATAAAGGGGCAATTAACTAATACTATAGTGTTTGATACTTTGCAAAAACAGCCGACTTTTGTATTTAAGACGATAACAAGTGAATTGCAATCATAATAAATAGGGGGAGACATTTTGAAGAGATTATGTGTAATCCCATGCGGATCAAAAAAGATATGGAGTAAACACCCAAATAATGGTCCAACTATTGCTAGGGATGTATATGTTGGCAGCTTCGGAAAGGCTTGCCAAAAATATGCAACAACTTTCTTTAGTGATTGGGTAATTCTCTCAGCGAAATATTGATTTTTGTTTCCTGATGAATTGACCCCAAAAAATTATGACGTTTCTTACAATACGAAATCAAGTGAAGTAATAACTTTGTCTAAGTTAAGAAAAATTAGTCTATCCATTAAATAGGTTGGAAAGGGATAGGTTATAATGTTGTAGAAATTGAATAATGCTGTGAGGGAAAAGAAAGAAGTCAACAAATAAGTTATAATGAATAAAACTGCCCCGGTCGTAACAGAGTTTGTTAATTTGGTTAAATTAAAGCAAAAACAAAAATTAAATCAGAGCTACATTGCTACGAAGGATAACACAAAATTTGTGGGATTAGATCGTTTAGAAGAACAGATACACGATCAAGTAAAAGAAGGTGTGCATGCCCCAATAATTCAAGAATTCCAATGCTTAAGAGAGGTTGCTTTGGTAACTATGACAAGTATAGTAGCTGAATTTGGATCTTTTTAAACGGTTCAATCCAAAACATTTGATGGCGTATACTAAGTTGGCCCAAGTGAAGTTCTAGAGGTGAGCTTCGAAGACAATCCTGGACCGGGTTTTGTATTTCCGCTGTTGGATTGGGAAGGAATATGTAAAAATTAAAGTGGATTATTATCTATATCTACTATTTTTCTAAAAGGAGTGTAAAACTTGTTAAAAGACAAATTAAGATACAATGAAGAAGTGAAACCCAATACTGCAATATTAATGGAATTAAAAGAGAAGCTTCCGGAATTTTTTACTGCTAATAAATATGATGAGGATGGAAATTTGATTGAAGAATGTAAGTTTGATCTGGAAAAATTCCAACACGCCTTAAAAGATAATAACATAAATACGCTGTCGAGTGGAAATCGACTAGAATTTATTGGGAAGGATTACGCAAAAAAACAAGTTGGAGAATCTTCAACAACAGTAATAGTTCCAGATAATGATCATAATAATGCAGAAAAAAATAAAAGAAGTAAGAATTTATTTTTTACGGGTGATAACTTAGAAGTATTACGTCATTTGCAAAATAATTATAACAATTTAATTGATATGATTTACATAGATCCTCCGTACAATACTGGTTCTGATGGATTTGTTTACCCTGATAAATTTGAGTACAGTGATCAAGTATTAAAAAATATGTTTGGATTGAACGATACAGAACTTAAACGTTTGAAAAGTATCCAAGGTAAAGCTACTCATTCCGCATGGTTAACTTTTATGTATCCAAGACTTTGGTTATCTAAAAGATTATTAACAGAAGAAGGTGTTGTTTTTATAAGTGTTGATGATAATGAACAGACCAATACAAAAATATTATGTGATGAATTATTTGGGGAAGGAAATTTTTTAGGGCAAATTATTTTACAAACAGCAACTGATAACAATCCAACACAAATTGCTACAGAACATGAGTATATGCTCTGTTATGCAAAAAATAAAGGGCTTTTAGAACCTTGGTATGCAAAAAGTCAAGGTGCTGAACAAATACAAGATAAATATAAAAGTTTAGTATCTAAATATGGAAGCGATATAGATACAATTCAAAAGGAATTAAGAACATGGATAAAAGTCAATAAAGACGAACTTCCTAGAGTAACGCATTATGACAATGTAGATCTTAAGGGGGTATTTCATGACGGGGATATTGCAAACACAAAATTTGGTGGATATGAATTTGAAATAATTCATCCAGTGACAAAAAAGCCGGTTAAAATACCACCAAAGGGATATAGATATCCTGAAAGTACATTAAGAGAAATGATTAAAAATGATGATATTGTATTCGGTAAAGATGAGACTGTGTTAATAAAACCCAAAAAGAGACTAGAAAATGTAAAAGATCTACTAAGAACCATAATTTATGAAGATGGTAGAACATCGACAAATAGAGTTAATCAATTAGTCGGTAAGGATGTTTTTAATAATCCAAAATCGGATCGAGTTTTAAAAAGATTATTAGAATTTGTACTTTCAAATAAAAAGGACTCAATCATATTAGATTTCTTTGCTGGGTCGGCAACTACAGCTGATGCTGTTATGCAATTGAACGCTGATGATAATGGGATGCGTCAATTTATTATGGTTCAGCTTCCTGAAAGAACATATTATATAAATTCAGATGGAATAAAAACCCCCAAAAAAGGGAGCGAATCAGCCTTTAAGGCTGGTTATATGTCTATCGATGAAATTAGTCGTGAACGTATAAAAAGAGCTAGTGAAAAAATTCAAGAAGAATCGGGATCAACACTTCCAGAAAATTTTGATGGAGGGTTTAAGCATTATCGGGTGGTCTCACCTGAGCAACCAACTTTGGATGATTTAGAATCGTTCGATATGGATACAGGGCAATTCATAGATAGTAGTGGTCGGTTAAAGTTACTTCTAGAAAGTGGATTTGATGATATGATTCAGCCTTTTTCATCAGAAGGATTGAAAGTTGATGGGAATTCAAGTGGTCAAGATACAATTAAAACAACTTGGCTTGTATCAGATGGTTATAAATTGGATATTGATGTTGAAAAAGTTGATTTAAAAGGTTATCAAGCATTTTACGTTGGTAGTAGTCGATTATATTTAATTAATGAACACTGGAGATCCGAACAAACTAGAGAACTTTTAAACATTATTGGTACTAATAAGTTAACTGTTCAAACTATTGTTATCTATGGTTATTCTTTTGATTTGGAAAGTATAAGGGAACTTGAGATTGGCTTGAAGCAACTAAATAGTAAAGTCAATTTGGTAAAAAGGTACTAGGGGGTAGAGAATACAAAATGAAGATATTATTAGAAGAGCTACCTCATCAAGAAGATAGTCTAAAAGCTATTATGGACAGTTTTACAGGGATAGATAATAAATCTGATAATTCCGTTGCAAATGATGAATATGCAAATCCATTTATTCGTGAAAGCTATAAAGAAGTATCAAATATCGATGTAAAAATGGAGACAGGTACGGGTAAAACCTATGTCTACACAAGGTTAATGTACGAAATGCATCTGCAGTATGGAATTTTTAAATTTGTAATTGTAGTTCCTAGTCCTGCGATTAAAGAAGGAACAAAAAGTTTTATACAAAGTGCATATGCAAAACAACACTTTGCTCAATTTTATGAAAATACTAAGATTGAATTGAACGTGATTAATGCGGGTGATTTTAAATCGAAATCTGGTCGTAAAAACTTTCCAGCACAATTACTTGATTTTGTTGAAGGCAGTAGACAAAACTCTAATACGATTCAAGTTCTATTGATTAATGCCGGAATGTTAAATTCTTCAAGTATGAAGAACTCAGATTATGATCAGACATTATTTGGTGGCGTAACAAACCCAATTGAAGGAATACAGAATACTCGTCCAATAGTCATTATTGATGAGCCACACCGTTTCCCAAGAGATAAGGCAAATTATAAAGCAATTGAAGCCATCAAACCTCAGATGATTGTACGTTTTGGTGCAACTTTTCCTGAGGTAACTATAGGTAAAGGGAAAAATAAAATAACAAAGAAAGATTATTTTCGTCAAAAACCACAGTATGATTTGAATTCAATCGAAAGTTTTAATAATGGATTAGTAAAAGGAATAGATATTTACTATCCTAATTTAACTGAAGAACAAGCACAAAATCGCTACGTAGTAGACAGCGTAAGTGCAAAAGAAATAGTACTTAAGCAAAATGGTAAGAGTTGGATATTAGGTGTCGGTGATAATTTAGCAGAAGTAGACTCAGGTTTCGAAGGTGACATTGAATATGCTGGTTCGAAAATGTTAAGTAATGAATTGGAACTTGAAAAAGGGATGAGTTTGATTCCTGGAACGTATCGTTCTTCTTATCAAGAACTAATCGTTAAAGATACAATTGATAAGCATTTTGAAATTGAACAAGCAAATTTTTTAAGAAATAATCAAAGAGAAAACAATTCACCAAGAATCAAAACGTTAAGTCTTTTTTTCATTGATAACATTAATAGCTATCGTCAAAAAGATGGTTGGTTAAAAGATACATTTGAACGTTTATTGAAAGAAAAAATTGCTCGCTTAGTAGCTGAATATGAATTCAAACGTCTTCCTAGGGAACAAGAATATTTACAATTTTTAAGAGCTACTCAGGAGAGTTTAAGTTTAGGTAATGATAAACAAAACGTTCATGCAGGGTATTTTGGTGAAGACAGAGGTTCTGGTGATGAAGCCATTCAATCACAGGTAGATGATATTTTGAAAAACAAAGAAAAACTATTAAGTTTCAAAGATGAAAATGGAAATTGGCAAACAAGGCGTTTCTTATTTTCAAAATGGACATTACGTGAAGGTTGGGATAATCCAAACGTTTTTGTTATTGCAAAATTACGTACTTCTGGGAGTGAAAATAGCAAGATTCAAGAAGTTGGTCGGGGTTTGAGATTGCCAGTTGATGAAACAGGACAGCGTATTCAACAAGATGAATGGCCATCTAGACTTTCATTCTTAATTGGATATGATGAAAAAGATTTTGCCCAAAAACTGGTTGGTGAAATCAATAGTGACGTTAAAGTCCAGTTAAATGAAGAAAAACTAACCGAGGAAATGATTCAATTAATAGTTAAAGAACGACTAAAATTAGATCCGGAATTTACAGACGAGAAATTACTAGAAGATTTAGATGAATTAGGAATCATCACTCGCAAAAACGAATTTAAAAAAGCAATTGAAATTAAGGGTGTTCAGAAAAATGGATTTGAATGGTTGGTCGAATTTTATCCTGAATTGAATACGAATCGTTTACGCGAAGGGAAAGTTGTAGAACAAAGAAAACCTACAGATAAAATTCGAATAAAATTAAGAAAAGAAAATTGGGAAAAAGTGAAAGAATTATGGAGACAATTTTCTAACCGATATATGTTAGAATTTGATCGCATCCCTGAAACAGTTCATTTTATGACCGAGCAAATAATTGGAAATCCCGATTTGTTTGAACGAGAAATACCTATACAAATGAAAAAATCGTTATACGCCAGTCAAGACAAAAAGAGCGTTATTTTAAAAGAGCAAGAGGCTGAATATGAACGGGTATATTTACCAGGGATGGCTTATGGAAAGTTTGTTAAATCAATTAATTTAGCTACAGGAATTTCTGTTAAAGATATACACTCAAATTTATTCAAAGTTTTAAAATCGGAATTGAAAGGTGATGCTAGATATTTAAGTGATGTATCATTACAAAACATTATAAGAGAATTTAAAAAACGGTTTGATGAAGTATTTGCACAGAGTTACGAATATAAAAAATTGGAATTTCGAGCCCGTACATCTATATTTAATCCAGAAACAGACAATTTTATAGATGATATCAATGCAGAAGTGATTGGTGTCAATATAGATCAACATGCACATGAAGACAATCGTTACTTATATGAACTCCCACCCATGCGATACGATAGTGTAACACCCGAAAGAGAACTATTAAGACATCGCTATAATGATAAGGTAACTGTTTTTGGTAAGCTACCCAGACGAGCAATTCAAGTACCGAAATATACTGGAGGCTCCACAACTCCCGACTTTATTTATATGATAGAAAAAGAAGATGAAACTAGTGTATATTTACTTGTTGAAACAAAGGCTGAAAATATGAGATTAGAGGATAAACGAATTATCGATATTCAAAAGAAATTCTTTGATTCTTTAAAAGAAGACCACGTTGAATTTGAAGAGGTTACGAGTGCGCAACAAGTATATTCTACAATTAGAAAGTTGACTGAGGATTGAGGGGAAAACAATGGATAATAAAATTTCTTTATTAGAATTGGTTGGAAGCGGTCAGTTAATTAAAACTGGATCAAAACCCAAATTACCAATACAAGTTCCAAATGTAACTGATGGGATGTTAGATGTTTACCGGATTCCATTAGAATATCTTTATTATAATGACGAGAATGGTCGGATTGCTTCGGCTATTTCTCGGCAGGATGTTAAAATTGACCCAGCATTAGATAGCGTAAATGCTGAATACAATCAAATGATTGAAAAAATGATTATTGAAGATAATCCAGGAAAATTAAATAAGACAAAAAAATCTATCAAAGTGGATGGTCAAAAGGTATTTGGGTACGTGTTAGCAGATGGTCGAGTAATTGATGGGAATAGACGCTATACTGCTTTGAGACAACTTGCTAAAGAGACTGGAGAAACTTTCATGTTTGAAGCAGTTGTCTTGCCTTTTACTTATGAATCAAAGACAGAACGAGCAGAAATTAAGCGGCTTGAACTCGCTATTCAAATGGGAACAGAAGAAAGACAAGCATATGATCCAGTAGACTTATCTGTAGATATTTATCAGACTGTAGTAGTGGATCAATTGATAAGTGAAGCGGATTATTCTAAAGAAGCAAAAATTAGTAAAAAGGAAGTTTCAGACCGTATAGAGACAGTATTACTAATGCAAGACTTTTTAACTTTTATTAACGCAAGATCTACTGCATTTCATATTATTAAAGATACTAAACTTTTTACTCCGCTTTTTGAGCTTTCAAAAAAGTTATCTAGGCAATTTCCAAAAAAAGGTCCAATATATGAACAAACAAAAATAACTGCTTTTGCTTTGTTAAGTAAAATGTTATCAGTTGGGGATGATACTGGGAGGGATATTCGAGAGTATTATAAAAATATTTTAGCAACTGATGCAAATAACAGCTTTAATGAATCGGTAGAAGGTTCAATTAACGATTTACAGGATAAATTAGAAGAAAAAACGATAAATTCTGCCACCGAGCTTCGACGCGCATTAGAGAATACAACACAAGAATTAAGAGAGATAAATTCAGAATATGTTCGAACAATGAATCGACAAAATCGCGGGAAAAATATTGATAGTTTTATAAGTGATGTTAAAGAGACACTGAATAGTCTAAAAGATATGCAAAAAGGTGACGGGCTGACTGGGAATTTGAATTTTAATAATTTTAGTAAAGATCAAATTAACGAAGTTCGAGAAAGTTTAATTCAAATAAACTTAATAAGCAGAGAGTTGATAGAAATTTATGATGATGAAATCTAATCCTAGACTTGTTTCTGTAGAATTTGATGGAAAAGAATTTTTTCAACTTCAAGATACACCTAGAGAATATTTTAAACAGGGAAGAGTGAGACGCATATTAAATCGTTATCAAAGTTATTTTATTTATTATGAGCACCTGTTGATTGATAGTCAATTAAATTATGTAGCATTACAAGAACTGATTGAAGAGATTAACGCAGCATTATCACGTATTGGTTCAGCGACTTTAGAGACCAGTTCTGAAATTCAAGCGTATATTCAACAAAATAAATATGCAATTTATGAACAACGTATCGCGGGAAGCACAATTAAATCATCTGATGAACGATGGAAAGATGATCTAAATTCATTTAAAAACACTTTAGATGAAGAAATAACTCGACCATTGAAACCAGAACAGTTACAAGCTAGCTTTTATTTATCTACAATGAAAAAAGCAGCCAACTTTTCAGTTCCAGGTGCAGGTAAAACAGCTATGATGTACGGAGCATATGCTTATTTAAGCAGTAAAAAAATTGGACAGGTGAGGCAATTATTAGTTGTCTCACCAATCAATGCCTTTGAAGCTTGGCGTACAGAGTATATTGAGGTATTTGGTAGGAAACGTTCTTTGTATTATATGAATTTAAGAGATTCTAAATACCGAAATATCGGAAAAATCCGAACTGATTGGGGGAAAAGTGAAGTCATCGTTATCAATTATGAAGCTTTAGAAGGAAAATTATCTATTTTAAATGAATTAATTGATGAAAACACGATGATTGTATTTGACGAAGTTCACAGGATAAAAGGGATTGGGGGGAGAAGAGCGATTGCTGCTCTAAACCTAGGGCAAAAAGCTAGATACCATTATGTATTAACAGGAACACCAATTCCTAATAGTTATAAAGATATCTACAACTTTCTCCATTTACTCTATGATAAAGAGTATGATTCCTTCTTTGGATGGGAAGTAAGAGATTTAGAAAACCCAGAAGTTGAAAAGATTAATGATAGAATTCAACCATTTTTTTGGCGAACCAATAAATCTAAATTAAATGTGCCAGAAGCAGAACCAGACAAATTGATTGTTGTAGAAGCAAATGAAAGGCAAAAACAATTAGTACAAGCAATATATGAAAATGAAGGGAATATTTTGTCGCTTTATTTGCGCTTATTACAAGCGTCTACAAATCCTGCTTTATTGTTAGATAAAATAGAATATCAAGAATTAGGATTTTTGGATGATGAATTTGATTTAACACAATTTAATGCATTAAATAATGAAGAGAGAGAAAAAGCAAGAAGGAATGCCTATAAACACTTACAAGTAGATACAATTCCATCTCAAAAATTTGACAAAGGTATTCAAATAATAACCGAGTTAGTTAAGGATGGAAAAAAAGTTATTGTTTGGGGAATGTTTGTAAAAACGATGCAAAAAATTAAAAATGCTTTACAACAAAAAGGTATATCTGTAAATTTCGTTTACGGGGGGACACCAAAGGATGAACGGGTTCAACTAATTAATGATTTTCGTGATGGTAATGTATCAGTAATGATTTCCAATCCTAATACATTAGGTGAGTCTATTTCGCTACATCAAACTGTTCATGATGCTGTTTATTTTGAATATAATTTCAATTTAACATTTATGTTACAATCAAGAGATCGTATCCATCGTCTAGGATTAAAAGAAGATCAATATACACGTTATTATTATTTAATGACTAAGGGGGATAGAGCACATGGTGGCTTTATTGACCAAGCAGTCTATGAAAGGTTAAAAGAAAAAGAACAAATAATGCTTGATGCTATCGATGGTGAATTACTAATTCCTGAGGTTACGGATGACTACTTAAGTGATGTCAAAAATATTATTCGAAATTGATTTGATACTGATGCAGGGTATATTTAATAAACTTATATTTATTATGCATAAATTTTACACATCACTAATGTAAAACCCTATAAATTCAATAATTTAACATAATTTCGACCCCGACTACCGGGGTTTTCTTTTTTATTGTCTTAGATCTATTTAGCAGTTCCATGCGCACTTGTCATGAGAGGAAAACAACTTATATGATGACAACGATATTAAAAATGTACTGCAATGAGGGCACTGACTACAGATAAAGATCGTCACCGATTTATCCAAACCCATTTAAAATGTTGGATAAAAAAGAAGTCGGAACTGCAAGTGTTGCCTCATTTTTTGGTTCCTTAACATTTTTTATGAGTCCAGTAGGGTGACAATATTTATTAGGGGAACGTTAACTAATAAAATTAAAGAACCAATTAAGAGGGCTTCTAGAGCAGTTTCTAGTATGGATGCGCTAACAAATGCAGGTTTTTGTCGCAGGTGTATTAATACCATTGATTGCTATTGGTGTGCAATTATCACCAATGGCAATTGGCCCTGCCAATGCACTCTTCAATGCTCCACCGATATTCACAGTAGAAAACAACGTTCACCACATCTTAAGTACTTCACAAATCGTTGTTGCTACAATCATAGGGGTAATCGTAGCCCTTGCTATTACTTTCTACGTTACAATTACCCCACCAGAATATTATTTTGACGAATAAAGTATCATGAATGATGCGGGGATGAGTCCAATGGAAGTCATCCAGGCTTCAACTAGAGTAGCTGCGGAATGTCTCGGACTTGATGATAGAGGTGTATTCTCAGAAGGTAAAATAGCTGACTTACTCATTCAAGATGAAAACCCACTAATGAACCTAGGTAGCCTTAAAGCTAATAAAATTGTCATTAAAAATGGCAAAGTTGTTAGCAAAGGGGTCACAAAAACTAACCACGTTCAAGATCAGATTGCAATGATTTGATGTTAAGGAAGGAAAGAAAGGGGGAGGAGCAACCATTGTTTTTTAAATCTTATGTTTGCTTTTTACTGCCCTTGGGTTTATATGTATGTAGTAAAGGGTTTATGCAAATGGCCTTAGAGAGGGGAAATTGATGGATATAGTACTAAAAGGATCACCGTGTTTTACGGTGTAGAGCTAGAGGAACGATCAGGTCATGTCATTTGGGTCAAGGATGGAAAGATTATGAAAGTAACTCCTTTGTGACGGACCAATAGAAATACTGAAAGCTACTCGCGAACAAATCTATAAAAATGCAATGGTTATAAAGGTGAGTGCAACGGGTGGGGTGTATGATAGGGAAGAGGGCGAATCGGTAGACAATGCCGAATTAAACTACGAAGAACTAAAGGTTATTTGTGATGAAACACATCGGTTTGGTTTAAAAGTAGCCTCACATGCCATTGGGGACCAATAAGCAAATGTTTTTTTTTGAAAGACCATAGTTTTGCTACTCTTTTTTCCAGGAACAATGGAATGCCGTTGCGACTTGTTTACCGTTAATTTTGAATAACGAGAATACATACTTAAATGGCCACTTTGCACTTCCCAATCCGCATTGGAAGAATATCAAAGGTCAAACGGTACTAGCTGTTTTCCATGGTCCTCATTGTTAGATCTCTCTGTCTTGGTTTGTGACAAATCAAGCAGTACCGACTTGGAATTATGTGTCGGTACATATGTCTATGGAGAAGTTGAGCTGATTAATGAAGAGGATGAGGTCTTGAGTTCCTTACATGACTTGGTATTGAAGTACGAAGCTCCAGATAGCTCATACAGTTTGCAGGACGTTGATCCTGAGTATATTGCTGGATTAAACAAAGGTATTCAAGGATTTAAAATGAAAATCACTAAGGTCGAAGGAAAAGCGAAGTTAAGTTAATAATCATTCTGTTGAACGGCAAGAGCTGGTAATCAAACAACTAGAGCAATTTCCACCAAATACAGCTGAACGACAGATTGCCTTATTGATGAAGGAAAATATAAAGAAGTAATATTATGTGGTAGAAGAGTCCAAATAAGAATGAAATGGTGCCTGACCCCCAGTACGGTAATACTTTACTACATCGGGGGTCAGGCACCTTTTTCTTAGAATTAGCAAGTTTATTTTTAGTAGATTTTTTGCCATGTTTATCTTGTATTTCCAAAGGAATGGCATCGACGTTGTATGATAGTGTTGCTACAATTTAGGTAGAATAGATAATATCTAGTTAGGGTGATCTATAACATGAAGGAAACCTTTGAGCATTTGAAGAAAAGTATTACAATCAATTTACATAAAGAGTTAGATAATATTAGTCTAGTTGTATTTGATGAGTTTAAGAAGAACCAAAAACGTTATGAAGAACAACTGGAAACTGTAAAACAGCAAAATCAAGTGCGTCAATTATCAGGGGAGTTGCTAGAGTTTGAAAAAGAAAAAGCAAACCTTAGAAATGATCTAGTTAGATTGTGTCATCAAATAATGGATACTCAATCTACGGAAAACGACTGTTGGAAGCAGGCAATCCTTCTATTTAGGATGGCAATTAAATTACAGGACTCTGAGGGCTTACTCTTGGTGTTAAAGACCATTAGAAACATTAAAGAGGTAGATGAAAATTCTGTCGATGCTTTCTTGGATTTACTGATAGAACTTAACACTACGAATAGTATTCACAAGATTAGTAATGAGAATGTATTACTTATCTTCAAGATCATAAACAATTTCGCAGAAAAAAGTACGTTTAGAGAAAGATTAAAAACTAATTTTAACCAATGGATTCATAGTTTGAATAGCGATGTGAGTAAAAGGGTTTTACTACCCCTACATCTGGAATTCTATAAAACATGTATTATGCTGGATTTTGATAAATATTTTATTGGCTTCTTTAGAGATATGATAGCGCGATGGCGGTGGAAAGAAAATTTGTCAAGCGACCTTATAACCAAGCTTTTATGGTATGCTTTCCTTTCTGACGAGACGGAAAAAATGCTAAAAAATTTAAATACGCAAGCTTTGATTAAAGATCGTACTAATCATGATTTAAGTATTTTTCACGATGTTGCTACTATCTTAAAATCTTGGAATGGGAAGTCCACAAAAATCTATAAAATAATTAGCGATTTAAAAACATTTCATCCTATTGAAAAAGAAAAATTTAGAAAAGTAATACATCAAAAAAGCCTAGAGATTGAAAAGAAAATAGATGGACTTAACGAAGAATTAATTACTCAAAATAAATCAACTACTATACCAAAGCAAATCAGGAAATTAGGTAGAGTCACAAAATTGAACTCTGTAGATATAGGTACGAATAATTCTCAGAACCTCACTGAGGAATTAGTAGATATTGCCTTATTTAACAATCAGTATGAAAAAAAGTTAAAGGGTTATTTACGCACTACTGTATTATCAAATAATGGTGGCGGAGTTGCCTATGTCAATGATTACCAATTAAAGTCGATTAATTTCTCTATAAAACATAGTGGCTATGTAGAAGTAATGGGTAGCATTAACAATAGTAGTGAAAATATCAATAAAAACCAAAATAAGAAGAAAAAGAATACGTCCGAAAAATTGAACAATGATCACTTCAAATGGCCTTCTACAGAGATAACAGGAAACTATCAGAATGAAGAAGATAATCAAATGAGAAATGAAAGCGATCTGAAAAAAATGGGTTACCAAATAACCGGAATTACTCCTGAAAAGCGTTGGGCTATTCTTCAACAAGCTGTTCCTCTAGTTGGCTTAAGATCAATAGCTTACACGATTGCTCATAACGTAAAACTAAGGAAAGGGCAAAAGAATGGAGTTAAAAAGTTTCATTATGCAATCTCCGAATGGGAAAGAGACCTTGCAAAATTAAAGTCGAAATACTATAAAAATGATTTTACGTGGCCAAGTGTTTAGCTAAAATTATTTTTTCAAGACAATTGAAGATATGGAAATTAAACATCCGGCAGAAGAGACTTTAAAAATAGTAGCTGACCACCAGCGCGGTAGTACTTTACTTCGTCGGACGGTAGACAAATTTCTTAGTAGAATATTTCTCTTAGTATTCACTAGAATTGATAAAAGTATGTAACAAAAAAAAGGAGTGTGAACAATGGACGTCCAAAAAGGAAACGAAAAGATTAAAGATTTAAATGGGAATCGTGATAAAGCAAGTAATGATTCTAGTCTAAGTGATTTCGCTATCTATTCCCTTTGTTGGTGTTTTGATAATGCAAAATCTGTAATGATACTTGCACTTTTTTTATTATTCATGTCTTTTTTCTCGTTCTTTCTACTATAAAAATAAGAGAGACCAAGATCGTTCGTTATATAAATTTAAGATAATTCTATAATGAATTGAGGAACAGCGTGTATACTCCTAGAAGAACATACCCAATGTGTCCGAAGTGTAGGCAAAATAATACGTACGACATAATACCAGATTTACCAAATATACCAGAATTACAATTATCTAAAGATTCTATAGAAAATGCAGATGAAATAACTATTGGTAATAGTAAGTTTTATTGTATTAATTGTGATTACACTTGGAAAAAGTACCGTGGTAAGAAAATCTATGAACAAATAAAAGTTATATACGCATATGCAGGTGGTTTTCCAGGACCATATTTTGAAGTGAAAATTGACTTAAAAACGAATGACATTGAGAAGAATGAATGGATCGAATATCATATTGAAGATCAAGAGGCTATTATTCCAACAAAAGAACTAATAGAATGGTTCCGATCTGAGCTTCATAAATGTGATATTGTAAATTGGGCAGAAAAGTATTTTGCTTATGCGATGGACGGTACACACTGGAGTGTTCGAATTGAATACGAGAATTACTGTGAAATTAAAAGAGGAAGTAATCACTTTCCTCTTAAATGGGGCAAATTTTGTAGAGCTATATCAAAGGTAAGTGGTGGAGGATTTTTTTAATCAATAATTATATAATTTAGTAAGCACTCAGTTTGAGTGCTTTCTTAGAAAAAAGACTTCGGGGCTATGCTATTGTTATTGTTAAGTTTTTATGGTTAGTCAGTTTTGTTCAATGGTTATACTCTATTCTATTCGTATTGTTCTTGTGGTAAAATCTATAAGATTGTGATCATCTTTTGATTGCCCACCAAACTTCAAGGGAGATGAGTAGCGATAAGACATTGTCCTGACCAAAACACTTATAAAACTTTGAAAGGTGGTTTTGTATGTATATCCCTAGCTATTTTAAGATCAAAGATGAAACGACTACATACAAGTTTATGAGAGAACATAGTTTTGCGACGCTATTTTTCTCAGCACAATGGAATGCCGGTTGTTACTCATTTACCGTTGATTTTGAACAACGATCATACATACTTATATGGCCACTTTGCTCGTCCTAATCCGCAGTGGAAGGATATCAAAGGTCAAACGGTACTAGCGGTTTTTCATGGTCCTCACTGTTACATCTCTCCGTCTTGGTATGAGATAAATCAAGCAGTACCGACTTGGAATTACGTGACAGTACATGCCTATGGAGAAGTCGAGCTGATCGATGATGAGGTTGAGATCATGAGTACTTTAAATGACATGGTATTGAAGTACGAAGTTCCAAACAGCTCATACAGAATACAGGACGTCGATCCTGAGTATCTCGCTGGTTTGAACAAAGGTATACAAGGGTTTAAAATAAAAATCACCAAGATTGAAGGAAAGGCGAAGTTGAGTCAAAACCATTCAGTTGAGCGACAAGAGCTAGTGATTAAACAACTAGAGCAATTTCCACCAAATACAGTTGAACGACAAATTGCCTTATTGACGAAGGATAATCTGAAGAAGTAATCTTATGTGATAGAGGAGTCCAAATACTGAGATGCCTATTTGGACTTTTCGCTTACAGGTAATACGCCTTTATGTAACTACTATTTCAGCCACTTTTGAACGCGGGTGTTATGGTCAATCGTCCTTCTCTCCACAGCCAATATCCCATAAACAGCACCAAAAAAATACTGTACAAAGCTTGTTTTTATACGATTTTGCTTATACTTATAGACGGTTTCTTTAAATGCCTTGATGATTAAGGGCAAGAACCAACCAATTGGGTCTCTTATTTTCCGTGACCGATAAGCCATTAATGCACGATCCCATAACTGGCAAATTTCTGTCGCTCGTGTAAAAAAGGGTTTTACGGTTTTAATGAATTGTTCTGGAACATAGCTTGGTACATATGTATAGTCTAGTTCTTCTAGTGTTTTAGGACTAAGTTCTTGTATTGTTTTTTTGTTTTTTTCTTTAGTAAAGTTTTCAACCTCTTTTAAAGATTCCTGACCTGTTACTTGTGGTTCAACCGCTACAGCTGTATGGGTTTGTGGGGGGATTTCAGGACAGTTACGCTCTGTCAATTGTTTGGTTGGCGCTCCGTCAAAAGGTTGGAAGATGTAGACGTTATGAGAGGTTCCTCCATTTTTTCTTGTTGTCGAAATAATCGAGAGGATACCCAACTTTTTTGCTTTTTGCAGCATACGTTCAAACGTAGAGCGGGAGATCCCGCCCTCGTTATGTTTGTGTGTTGCTTTGACTAGTTGGCAAATACGAGCGTTGCAAACGCCAATGATTTTAATGCTGTATTGAGTCAGTGTTTGAAACGCAAGTTTCTGAGACTTTGTAAATTCTTTACTATATGTATCAATGAAATGCTTAATGGTTTTATTAAATTCTTGAACGGATTTGAAACGACTTAAATAAGCGAATTTGTTAATGTGGCCTGGTCTCATGGATGGGTAGTTCCTTTCTAGAGTAGATTAAGTTAGATATGTGAATTGTTGAGCATAAGTGGTGTGAGTAAAGCGGACCATACATTGAGCGGTACGATTCATCTGTTTTTCGATCGTGTAGTAGGAGACTGGAAGAATAATTCTCTGTCCATTTTTAAACGTCAGTTTCGTTTGCTTCGCGTAAGGTACTACACATTTGACGTGATGAAAGAAGATCCAGGAGCATTCAAATTGAGTAGGGGAGTGCGTAGGGAAAGCATAAATGTTTTCAGGTGGAAAAATAGGAATTGGAACTTTGTGTTTTGCGCCGATTAACATATTGACAGCCGTTCTTCTGCCTTCGTAAGACGAGCCACCGGGGATGCAAGCTTTTTTGATCAGCTGCGTGGGTGTTTGCCTTACATAAATCTTGTAACCGTTTTCAAAAACAATCGTACTATAGTCTGGATGAGCAACTGAGAGGAGGGCTTGAGTAGCATTACTAACGTGATAAGTTGATAGAATATCAGGTGTCATTAACAGCAACTTCTCCTTTAGGTGTAAAAGTTTATAATTGTGGCTTAGAAAAGCATGCTGAATGAATGTAGGATACTCCCCTAAAACCTGCAATATGTAGTTGGTGTTACGTATTGGATTTTATTTTAGAAATAGGGGAGTACGAGTGGTTGTCGGAGATAGGGAGACTATTGTTTGTCTTCTTTACTAGCTAGAATGGCTTTGTATTCTTTTATGACTTCTTCAAGAATACTAGGTAAAGAGGTATCTAGTGCCTCAGATATACAAAATAGAGTCCAAATTCTTGCATCAACGTTGCCCTTTTCTATTTTACCGTAATGCTTGTAATTAATTGCATCTTCTACAAGGTCAATTTGTATTTTCCCAGTGAGACTTCTTTTTCTTTGTAGGCTTTCACCTAGTAGCTTTAAAAAGAGTTCTTTTTGTTCTTCAACTGTCACTTTGCTAACTCCTTTTAAAACCATTATCTAGTGGAGTTGCAATTTCAAAAACACACTATAGACGGTATTCTTCCATATAATGTAATATAGTAGAAAAATATTTTTTGAAGGGGGATTTTGAGTGTAGCTTCAGGCTTAAATTTAAATTAATTTTTGATAAATTTGACGAATTAAAAGGAAATACGGATTGTAAAGGTGACTACTGTGATGTAATGGAACAAGGGAGATGTCTCGTAGTAACGCTATGAGTATTGCTGAAGAAGGAAACTAGATTTTTTTGTTGAATAGGTATGTTTACTAGATTGATTTCTAAGGAGGATTACAATAGTTATGTCGGAAATGAAAACTACTGTAGACAAGGAATTACATAAGAAATTAGCAATCGATTTGTTCAATCATACATGGGACTTAATTGAAAAAATTGATCGAAGTAAATTAGAAGATGACAGCATGGTGAACGCAGCTCATGCCTCTCGATACCATTGGGGCATAGTAGGAACTCCTTTACATTTTGCAAGAGGTGAATGGCAAATTTCAAGGGTATATTCGCTCGTAGGTAGACCTGAACCTGCCTTATTTCATGCAAATAAATCTATGGAACTTTGTGTAACCAACAATCTAGGTGATTTTGATTTAGGATTTGCATATGAAGCCTTAGCAAGGGCATTTGCGGTAGAGGGAGATTTGAAAAAAAGAGATGAATATATCTCACTTGCCAAACGGTCAGCAGAACAAGTGGAAAAGGAAAGTGAGAGGGAATGGTTATTGAAAAACGTCCGTACAGTTCTTTCACTTACTCTTCCAAAGTGGGAGTAACGGTATTGATTTTTCTAAGTAGCGGAGTGTTTTATTTACATGATAGGGAGGTTTTTGAGTGACAAAGCGTGGAGCTGGAGTAGGATTTATAGCTATTTCTGCATTTTTAGTATCAATAAAATATCTAAGTGTCGCCATTTTTGGTTCGGCTTTAGGAATAGGTAATGGGAGAATAATAGCCGATATGGCTAGTGATATTGGTTCTACTTTAAACATTTTTAGTCTATGTACATTAGTAGTAGGGATAGCGTACATCGTTTGGGGAGAACTTGAAGAAGTAAAAAAATGATATTTTTATGGTAATAAATTCTGAAAGTGTGTATTGTAATGCGGGATGAATTTGAAGGTCCAATGAATTTCATTATCCAATAGTATTGTCATTGGGATTTGGGTAGTAAATGTCGGAGATAGTCATGCTAAAGGAGAAGATGAATAGTTTAAGGGTGGTTGTGTTGCTACGGTTGTAGTGGTATAGCCATCTTTTTTTGAAAGAAGTGGTCTTTAGCTAAGGTAGGTAGTTAATAGGTTTGAGTGAAGCGGACACAGAAGCCGTTATTTTAACGTTTTTCTTAGTTTTTTAGTTTTCGCGGACACAGGTGCACTTATTTAGGCTAGAAGTGGTCTTTTTCAGTTGAGTTTGTGGAAATAGCGTCCTCTGTGTCCGCAAAAATTGAAAAAGGGCTGTTTTGAGAGAAATAACGTCCTCTGTGTCCTCTAAAAAATAATAGATAAAAGAACATAAGTTCGGTATAATTGATATATGCAATTACATAAAGCGGATGGGCGGTTGACCATCTCCCGATAGAAGGGAGGTGGGAGCATGACGACGACGTATGAAGCAATTATGTAGCACTTCAATCAAATTTAGTTTTGATAGGGGTTGTTTCATTGATCATAGTTATCGTCAGAGACAGAAAAAAGTAACCGTCCAGCCCCAGATCAAAGGATAAGGATAGTTACTTTTTTCGGAGTAAACTAATTCTTTTTTGGTCACCCGCTCTTCTAGCGGATGTAATTGCTTGACCGGACGTTAGCAGCGTTCGGTCATTTTTCATTCTGTGTTGTAATATGTTTATTATACAATACATGAATGATTTTTCAAATAATAGTTGATCATAGTCATCGTCAAAGACATAAAAGAAACCGTTAACCGCCCCGACCAAGGAAAAGGATAGTTACTTTTTTTTCACTACTATTATTTGTGGCCACTGCTCTTCATGCGGATGTAGTTGCTTGAGGACGTTCGCAGCGTTCGGTCTTTTTTCATGGTTGTATTACGTTTATTATACAGGAAAATTAATTATTTTATCAAATATCTTTCAAAGAGAAAAGAGACTTGTTTTTTAGGAAATAAATATTTTAAAGAGATTTAATAAATATTTTTAAAATTGCCCCACCCCTTTTTAAACTCACTTGTATTTATAGAATGAGAGACAAAAAAGAGGGAGTGGGAGTTAAGATGATGAAAGAGAAAGATTTACATAACGCGTTAATATTAAATCCAAGTTTGATTGAAGAAGGATTACGTTTTAAGGGTAGCGAGGTTTATATCCATGGAAAAAGATGTGACCTATTATTTGAAGATAAATTCGGTAATGACTTGTTTGTGGAAGTAAAAAAACAGGTAGACTACAGCGCAGTTGGTCAACTTATTAGATATGATGGGTTAGTAAATGACGAGAATGCTAGATTTATGCTGGTTGGATTTACGTATTTAGATGGTTTAAAAGAAGGGCTTTTAAAGAGAGGGTATGAGTTTAAAGAAGTATCCGAAAAAGTCGTTTCCTCCTACATTGCTAGACTTGTGAATACAAATGTTCAATCTGAGCTGGAAGCTAAAACTGATCAAAGTGAGTTGATTGAATTTTACCAGACAGAAATGAAGAACATGCAAGTGAAAATGGAGCAAAGGTTTAACTTCTTGTTGTCGGAACTAGTGATGCTAAAGGAGAAGGTGAATAGTTATTAATGGCGGGGTGGTTCTGTTGCTAGAGTAGTAGCAATGGAACCGTTCTTTTTTATCTTTAAGATGCAAACATTTTGTGTCTAATATTTACAAAATAAGAGTAATGACACTTGAACAAATATGGACAATCTTAAGTAGCAATTGGTATAATTATCCTATATTATCCGTATACTGTGATAACTTGATGCTGTTTACTTTTTTACAACATAAGCAGAGGTGATCGGTATATGTGTAATGATAAGGGGGAAAAAGACATGGCATTACCAGAACAAGTATTGAAGCAAAATCCTCTTAGAAAAGCTAAAAGAGAAAGATCGAAATTACTATCGACTGCGACCCCGGAACGCCTAGCCATAATTAACGAAAAGTCTAAAAAAAATGGTGGGTTAAGCAATCTAACTTATGAACGTGTTTTTGGGGAGAAATAACTGAGTGTCGGTTTAAAAATTCATTGATTCGGCTAATTGGCATGAAATTGAAAGAGGTTATTTTTTTCAGGTTGCAATGTATTATCTTTCTGATACAGAGCAACCTTTAAAATTTATTGTTCGTAAGGAAGACGGCACCATAAGTATTGAGAAGAGAAATGGAAATTTTGACCCCATTGTTGTAGATGGTAACAAAAGGGCTGTGGAGCAGAATGTCCTGATTACTGTTAAACCTCGACAAGCAATTATTTTATCTAATGACGTTATTAATAGGTCAGATAACTTTTCATATGTTGAAGTTGCACCAGTTTTCGGTCTTACAGAACGAAACAGTGAAGAATTATGGTATGAAGATTTAATTAATGATAGATTAGAAGGTTTTGCTTTTATATCCAAAGGTAGGTATGGCATTGAAGTCGATCTAACACAAATAACAACAATACATAAGAGTATGTTACTAAAAAAACAAACAATGGTTCCAAAACATAGAATGGATTTTATTGAATCGCAAATTTTAGAACAGCTCGATCTATAAAGCGCTTTAATAGTGAAGTGAACTCTAAAAAGTAAGACACAGCTACTAGGTTTTGTTGTCTTTGAATTGGGTTCTGTTCAATTCACTATATGGAGTGTTTTTTTTTTAGAAGAAAAGGTTTCAGGCACAGTGTCTTAAATATATTAAGTAATTGAGTTAAATGGTATTCCTTGAGATGGAACGCTAGTTGAGTAGAAAAAGCATGTAAAGAGTAGCACATCATCTGGGCAAGCTGATTAAAGGAGAGCTTTATTAGAAGCGGACACAGAAGCCGTTATTTTTAAAGAAGTATCGGAAAAAGTCGTCTCCTCTTACATTGCTAGACTTGTGAATACGAATGTTCAATCTGAGCTGGAGGTTAAAACTGACCACAGTGAGTTGATTGGATTTTACCAAACAGAAATGAAGAACATGCAAGCGAAAATGGAGCAAAGGTTTAATTTCTTGTTGTCGGAACTAGTGATGTTAAAGGAGAAGGTGAATAGTTATTAATGGTGCAAAAGATGGTTGTGTTGCTACAATGGTAGCGATGCAACTCTTTTTTTTGTGATGGCGTTTTGATTGGTTGTTTGATTGTTCATAGTTATCGAAGTATTGAACAGAAGGTAAACTAAAAAAAATGTGACTTAATGAGAGGTTCATTCGTCTATATAGTAAATGAAGCAAAGGGGGGAGCAGCTTTCATGTCTTTCAACAAAGAAACTGATATTACTGATTGGTATACAGATTACAGTGACGCCATTTTCAAATATATAGTAATGATGACGCATGATTATCAGCAGGCGGAAGATTTAACTCATGATACGTTTGTAAAGGCTTATCAAAGTTATCATTCTTTTGAACGGAATTCGAGTCCGAAAACGTGGTTATATCGAATTGCCCATAACGTATCGATTGATGCAATGCGAAAGCGGAAACCGCTGTTTTTCTTTAAAAATTTATTTCCGACAACAGATCCAGCCCCTTTACCTGAGGAAGTCATTCAAATAAAAGAAAGTTCGAGGGAGCTTTACCAAGCGTTAAGTCAGCTAAAGGTTACTTACCGGGAAGTGATTATTTTACGGAAAATTAAAGCTTTATCCATTCAGGAAACAGCAGATATTTTACAATGGTCAGAAAGTAAGGTGAAAATGACATTAAAAAGAGGGCTTGAAGCATTAGAGGAGCAGCTTATAAAGGAGGGGATTGGTCATGAAAAAACCATTTGATAGAGACCGAGATTTAGAGGAGCTTAATCAAAATATTATTTGGAACGAAGAGCGGAAAAATGACTTACAAAGCAAAATTCAAGCAAGCATTCAAAAAGAGAAGCAGCTGTCAAAATGGAAGTATGCACTAGTCTATGCATCAAGTGCTGCTGTTTTGTTTCTCATTTTCATCATTGGTTATCCGATTTTGATGGGAAACGAACAGGAAGAGACGCAACCGACTGATGAAAAGCCTCTAGAAGAAATCATTGATAAGGAAGAGCCGACAGAAGTAGAAGTAGCTCCAGAAGAAAATCTTTATTACTACGGTGTTTACGATGAAGGGGGACACTATGAAACCATTGCCTTAACCGATACAAATGCAATGTACTTTATTCCTGCTGCTATTAAAGGTGTTACGAAACAAACAGTAGCTGAAGTGAATTTTCATACGAGTGAAACGTTGAAGGAACTTTTACGAGGTTCTTATGAACTAACACCAGCAAGATCTGATATTCCGTTACTGGATGCTAAGCTCGAGAGTGGTCATTTACATTTATATTTTAAAGAACTCGATTTGCATAATGTCCGTGGATCTACCGGGGTTAGTATGGGTAGTTATAGTGTTTATACGTTCGCAAGAAACTGGAGCGAAGATGTTCAATTTTATACCGCTTACGGGAATGGCGTGCCTTTTAATCATTATGGGGAAGAATGGACCCCGATTCATATTGAAGTGAATCGACATTTTTCATTACTTCCGGTTAATACTGGGAAAGGAATTTTTTTACGTCAGCACTATAAACCATTTGAAACGCTAGATGAACTATTTACTGAATTTTTTGCTAATCACGATCGTCCTGATTATGACTATCCGTTTGCCTTAAGTGAATTTTCTGTTGTGAAAGTTGAAGAAGGTGCAAGAGAAGTTACGATTTTTGTAGAAGGAATGACAAAGGGTCAAAACATTGAAGAAAATTCGTTAAAAGAGTTAATTGCTCATGGCTTAGGGGCCAATATATACCATCAGCCACAGTTGTTTGAAGAGCCGAAAGAAGTAGCAAAAATATATGTTAATAACGAACTTGTTTTTGATGGGAAAGTAGCAGCGATCCGTTATAATTTCCTTGATTTAGAGATAGAAGAAATTGGCGTTGATCTAGAAAAAACGACGATTATGGAAAAAGCAGAAACAGCTTTTTCAACTCTTGAAAACGAAGCTTGGAGAGAATTAGCTGAACTTGTTCATCCAACTGAAGGCTTGCTCTTTTCTCATTATGCGTACGTAGAAAAAGAGACTGATCCTATTTTTAGAAAGGATGAAGTAGCTCTCTTCGGGGAAAACGATGAGCTATACCTTTTTGGAAAAGATCATGCGAAAGACGGACGATACTATTGGTTCTCTCCAAAGGAATATATTGAGGATAACCTTATTCATTTCGAATATTCCGGCAATCCAAAGGTACCTTATAGCCTCGTGTTATACAATCAAAGCCAAACGCCAGGTGGGGGGATCATTAATAATATTGAAGACGTGTATCCAAATGGAAGGTTCGTGGAGTATTACGCCCCATTTCCAAGCTATGATCAATCTTATTTGTGGCAAGGGTTACGCTTTGTTTTTGAAAAAGAGAACGGAGAATGGTTCTTAGTTGCAATTGTTCGTGATATTCATTCGCCATAAGGATAAGCACATTTACATGAATGGTACAACAACAATATATAGGGAAAATCTTTATTAAGTGGATTTTCTAGACTGCCCAGAACGAAAAGGTAAAAGACTACTTTTTAAGTGGAGTTGAATTATTAAGGGGAATTTTAGACTATCAACCCGATTCAAGCAATTGAAGGGGCATAGCGTATATTATAAGTTATAGAAGTTAGGAAAGTTATGCGTTACGTTGTGATAGCCTTCCTACTATATTAAAGCTAAGGGGACGTCCTCCTAGCTTTTTTTGTTTTGGGTAAAGGGGACAGGCAGCTAATTCACACTTTGTTCACTGTTTCACAATATAATGTTCACAAGTGGGACGGTCGTAACCTGCTTATGCATTATATACTATGAGTGAAGATAGTTAGTGATCACAAACACACTCTTACTAAGTAACATCCCAATCGATCACTCGCTATTAAACAAACTAATACAACAATGAGGAGATGATCGATCATGGTCATGAATTTTTTAAGAAATCATAAAGTAGCAGCAGGAATTTTAACTTTCTTACGTGTATACCTTGGCTGGAAATGGTTAACTGGAGGCTGGGGCAAAATTACTGGTGAACCGTTCAGCGCAGCAGGATATTTAAATAATGCAGTGGCAAATCCAGTTGTGAGTCATGGAGAAGTGGTTTATCCGAACTATGTAGCATTCTTAGAAAAGTTCGCGATACCAAGTGCCGATATTTTTAGCTTTATGGTTGCTTGGGGCGAATTCCTAGTAGGACTTGGACTAATCCTTGGAGTATTAACAACTTATGCAGCATTCTTCGGCGTAGTGATGAACTTCTCATTCATGTTCGCGGGAACTATCTCAACTAACCCTTGGATGATCTTAATTGCCTTCTTTATCCTAGCAGCAGGCTACAATGCAGGTCGCTTTGGTGGAGACCGTTGGGTAATGCCTTACCTAAAAGGACTAATTTTCAAAAATAAAGAGGTAATTCATAATAAAACCGTCGCAGCATAATAAAACGAAGGCACGCTAGTATAACTAGTGTGTCTTTTGTTATAGTTTAGAGTCTATTTTACATTCAGGGCACAAGAGTAGAATAGTCTTTCCTAAATTTACAGTCCGAAATTGAGTATTTATGATCCAAATCGTAAATTTACAGTCCAAAGTAGACTATTTACAATCCGAAAATCAATTTTACGGTCCAATCACTACAAAATACCTTATGGGGTAAGGTACAAAACTATCAAAAGCAAATATTGCCCTTCCGAATTAATAAAGATTGCGGACAGTTACGTACATCCAAGTTTTGATCGAAAATGACAAATTTAATTTTGATAGTTCTTGGAATAGATTACAATAACTATCGAAAAATCCTATGTGAGAGACGATTACACAGTTAAAGTAATCGGCTCTTCATATTTAACAAATATAGAACAAATGTTGCTAATTATAATTATTTTGCTAATCCCTTATGGTCTGGAATTTGTGGAGGCTGTTCTAACCATGCATTTTTAATCATTATATCAACACCGTCTTTTGCAAATTGAGCAACCTCTGCTGATAGGCGCACATAAGAAGTTGCGATATCAGTTCTTAGGCTGGCTGCTGAGGCAGTTGCGTAATTTGAAATACTTGATGCAATTATTAAAGATGAATGAAACATAATCAGTTTATCCGAAAATGGTGATACCGTTGAATCGGTTACTTCCAAATCCCATGGCATTGGTGAGGGAAGGTCATCTTCTGTTAACATTTTAGCAAAGACTTGCACATGCTTTCCTGCTATTTCCTTCCCTCTTAGACAATAGTTACGAACATTTTTAGACTTTGCAACTTGCGCCAAACCTACCATAAGAGTTTTACCTAGGGCGTTCGTTTCAACATTTGCCTCGATATGAGTGATTTCTATAACATTTAATGGTCTATTATTGATATTTAGCACTCCACCTAAGTAACTCTTGTTGTCAACAAAGTCAACATGATTGGGAGTTGTAATATAAGGGGGTCTTACAAATAAACCCTTGTTTAATAAAACTTCAGCTGTTTTATTATATAACTGAGTTGAAGTTTGTATCGCTTGACTTAAGTATTGACGTACATCGGCATGTGCGGCGATTGCTAAAGCTACACCATAAACAGATAACCCAACTTTAGACATATTCTTTAGGTAATACAAATAAAACGAATCTGAAAACAAACGTTGAACTGTTGGGTTTACATCCTCATCAGTAAATCCGATTGGTAGAGGTTGGTTATCGTTTTGTAGGATTTCTTTACTGAAATTTAAATTTTGAACAGATATATCGAGCGCAAATTGTACTACAGACTTTATATCAGGGTCATCAACATTAGCTAAAAAATATTTCAAAATACAAATTGAAAAACTGTTATTTTGGAAACTGCTCCAAACTACTGAGATTTCGGAAGATGTTAACCTTACATTTTTTTCTTCTCGCATATAGGTCCTCCACATGGGTTCTTGTTAAATAATATCCACTTATTTAAGACATTTATTCAGTACAACTTTAACGAGGAAGTAATAATTAGTTTTTACCAGGGAACCTTAAAAAGTGAGGCTAACGTGATATGAAAACTAAATGGTATTTAATAGGCTTAGCAATTATTCCTTGAATTACTATTCTCTTTATGGATAGACATTAAATAAAGAGGTTTTTACCAGTTTCAATTTTTATGGGAAAGACAGGGGACAGGTACAGTGTCTTAAATATCTTAAAGTAATGGAGCTAAATGGATAACATCGAGATAGAAGGTTACTTGAGTGGGGCTGACTTGACTGTGAGCTTTAATATAAGCGGACACAGAAGCCGTTATTATAGCGATTTTCTTAGTTTTTGAGATTTCGCGGACACAGATGCACTTATTTTTGTTAGAAGAGGTCTTTTTCAGTTGAGTTTGATGAAATAGCGTCCCCTGTGGCCGCGAAAATTGAAAATGGGCTGTTTTGAGAGAAATAACGTCCTCTGTGTCCTCTAAAAAATATAGATAAAAGAACATAAGTTCGGTATAATTATTATATGCAATTACATAAAGCGAGCATGACGACATATGAAGCAATTATTGTAGTACTTCAATCAAATTTAGTTTTGATAGTAGTTGTATCATTGATTATAGTCATCGTCAAAGACAGAAAAAAGTAACCGTCCAGCCCCAGACCATGGATTAGGATAGTTACTTTTTTCAATAGTAAAGTAATTCTTTTTTTGGTCACCCGCTCTTGATGCGGATGTAATTGCTAGACCGGACGTTCTCAACGTTCGGTCATTTTTCATTATATTACATTTATCACTTGTGTACTTTCTTTGGACAAGTATACAATATGCTGGTAGTGTAATCTGAAAAATTTAAATTTTGAAAATATAATAACGAAGCCTCACAATATCATTTTGTCGCAGATTGTGTTCTCTTACATTATATTTAAGTACACTTTTTGCCCATAATGATTTTAGTCACTCATTTAACTAAAAGGAGAGAATAATGTTAACTAATCATTTAGATTTCAGACTGGAACCAAAATTACTTGAACTGTATGAAATACATAAAGAAAGATCTGAAAAAATAGACTGGGGTTACCATGACTATCTCCCTTGGGATAAGGCCCAAGACTTTCGCAGGGTCCCATGGGATGAAAGTCAGGTTACCTTGCCAAATGGTATTATTACGGCAGTTGAAACGGCGTTGTTAACAGAAGTGAATTTGCCGTGGTTTACTTCACATTTAGAACAAACCTTTAAAGGTTCATTGTCGGTTATTCGTGATTTTGTTCATACCTGGACTGCTGAGGAAGACCAGCATTCGAACCTTCTTGAGACATACTTACTAATTACACGGAATGTAGATCCAAAACGCTTACATCAACTTCATAAGCAAACGGTAGAAATGGGCTGGAGTCCAGATTATGAAACACCTTTTGAAACGATGGTCTATACCTCATTGCAGGAATTGGCCACAATGGTGTTTTATAATAATGTCGCAAAAGAAGCGAAACTATATGATAAAGACCTAGACATCTTATTAAAGAGACTGGCGAAGGATGAAACTCTGCATTACGCCTTTTACCGTGATGTCATTAAGTACCATTTAGAATTAGAGCCGAACTATTGTTATTACTTAGGGAAGGTCATTATGAACTTTCAAATGCCAGGTACGGTTATGCCAGATTTTGAGGATCGCATGGCTATCATTGCGAAAGAAGCAAACTATGGTCCACTCGAATACTTTGACCAAGTTTTAGAGGCGATTATTGAATATTGGGAAATTGAAAAACTTAGACCCATCGCCCCAGAAGCTGAGAAAGCAAGATTGGAAATCCTTGAATATCACCGAAGAATGAAACGGATTAGAGATCGGTTTTATAATAGAAAGTAAAATCGTCAAAGACAGAAAAAAGTAACCGTCCAGCCCCCAGACAAAGGTTAGGATGATTACTTTTTTCATTATCTAGAACTTTGGACACGGATGTAATTGCTTGACCGGACGTTAGCGCGTTCGGTCATTTTTCATTCTGTGTTGTATTACATTACTTATACACAAATGATTTTTCAAATAATCCTATGTACGCTTTTAATACCAATAACCACAAATTACAGCTGAACGATATGTTAACCTGACGATTATCAACTTTCTGCTTACTTGCTCTTGTTAAGTAAAATAAACCAAACAAAAATAAAGTTATTTAACTATTTTGTAAAAGTTTACTTTACTTTTTGTAAAAAGTTGGTTTATAATATATAACAAGAGGTGATGGTTTTGAAGAAAGATTTTGGTGATTCGATATCAAATAAGGTTTATGAACATCGTGTACTTGCGAGAATGTCTCAGCAAGAATTAGCAGAGAAAGTCGGGGTATCCAAACAAACCATTTTCGTAATGGAAAAAGGAAATTATGTTCCGACTCTGCTGTTAGCTTTTCGAATTGCAGAATTTTTTAAGGTTGATGTAAACGATATTTTCACTTATGAGAAAGGAAATGATCAAAATGGAAATTAAGTCTATCGCAGATATCCCTAACTCAATTTTTTACCCTCTAAAGTCCTGGGCTGAACTATCTACGGGAAATTGGAATATTCTAATTGGAGTTGGTTTTTTACTGCTTATTGGTAGTGCGATTTTTGCTTATGTATTTTATAAGAAGATTGGGAAAGATGACGAACGGACAAATAAAATCTTCTTGAAAAGCTCTTACTGTGTGTTGTGGGCGATTATTCTATGTGACATAATTTTTCCGAAAGACTATATGTGGAATATTTTTTTCTTGTTCAAGTACGCGCTAGCATTTTTAGCTGGTGGGATATACTTGGCCATTCAATATAGAAAGGATTTTTCATAGGAATGATGAGGATACTCGTCTATGGAAGGAGGATTAGACAAAGGTGATAAATATGCTAACTAAGCGATACGGTAGTTCGATAGTTCAATGGAAATGATGCCTAACCCCGACAGTGCGGTAGTTCTTTGTTACGTCGAGGGGCAGGCTCCTTTATCAGGGTTGTTTAATTGATCTCATAGTCATCGTCAAAGACAGAAAAAAGTAACCATCCTTCGATGCCTGACCAAAGGATTGGGATAGTTACTTTTTTCTACAGTTATTTTTGGTCACCCGCTCTTCATGCGGAGACTATTAAGGATAGAAGAGGGGAGTTTGTTATGACGGTTTTGTTCAAAAAGTGCACACTGGAAGATCTAGGACAACTTCGGGAGATTAGTATTGAAACGTTCAACGAAACATTTAAAGATCAGTATTCACCAGAAAATATGAGAGCTCAAACTGGAGCCCATTCATTTTATATGGGCGATGAAGAGCAAGGTGACTTTATCATGACCAAAACAATTTAGAAAGGTGGATTTGTGTGTATATCCCTTCTTATTTTAAAATCACCGACGAAACCATGATTTACGATGTGATGAAAGAATATAGCTTTGCGACTCTATTTTCCGGGCACGAAGGTATGCCAGTTGCAACTCATTTACCGTTACTCTTGAACGCGGACCATACATACTTATATGGACACTTTGCTCGTCCGAATAAACAGTGGAAAGATATCAAAGATCAGACGGTTCTAGCTGTTTTCCACGGTCCTCATTGTTACATTTCCCCATCTTGGTATGAGACGAACCAGGCAGTACCAACATGGAATTATGTCACCGTTCATGTTTATGGAGAAATTGAGTTAGTTGAAGATGAAGACGAGGTAATGAGATCATTACAAGATATGGTGTTGAAATATGAAGCTCCTGACAGCTCATACCAATTGCAGGAGGTAGATCCTGAGTACCTCGCTGGTTTAAACAAAGGGATTCAAGGATTTAAGATGAAAATTAATAGAGTAGAAGGGAAAGCGAAGTTAAGTCAAAACCATTCAGTGGAACGAAAAGAGCTGGTGATTGAGCAATTAGAGCAATTTCCGCAAAATACAGATGAGCAAAAAATTGCATCATTAATGAAGAGAATTTGAAAAAAGACAACGGGACAGGTACGTCTTCTTAGTTGTGATTGAAAGGGATAGTGAACCTTGGTCTTCTAGTTGTTAAATTTCATAATTTACTGTAATTTCTAAGAGACAGACAATATTGGCAGTACTATTAAAATATTTTCTCGCAAAAATATCGTTGATAAAAAACTATCAAATAGGAGGCACGATTCTAGTGGAAGGTTTAGAAAGGTTACGCCCATTACTTAAGAGTTTTGTGGAGAAAGGCCCTGCTGGTTGCGCTTTAACGGTAACTCATCATGGTGAGCAATTGTTTGAGGAGTATGTTGGCTTAGCAGATGTAGAATCCAATAGATCTATAGGACCAGAAACAATCTATCGAATTTTTTCAATGACTAAAATTGTTACTTGTACAGCTGCTTTAATGTTATATGAACGTGGCTTATTTTTATTAGATGATCCGCTTGAAGAGTATTTACCGGAGTTCAAGAATGCCCAAGTATATCGTAGAGATAAAGAGGGAGGAATTTATACAACGCCGTCTACCAGGCCGATCCTTATAAAAGATCTTTTTACAATGACTTCAGGTCTTACTTATGGCGGTCGAAATGACGAGACGGAAATTCAAGTTCAAAAAGTTCTAGCCTCGGGTGAAGGTATGACTTTGCGAAACATGTCAAAAACACTTGCATCGATCCCTCTAGCTTTTGATCCTGGCACAGAGTGGCGTTATTCCTTTAGTCACGATGTTTTAGGTGCATTAATTGAAGTGGTATCTGGAAAGACGCTAGGTCAATTTTTTAAGGATGAAATTTTTGATCCACTAGATATGAAAGATACTTTTCATCGGATCCCACAAGACAGAGTTGAGCGTTTATGTAGTTTGTATAATTACACTACCAGTGGATTAACTAAAAACATAGCTTTTGATAGGGATCACCAATCAGATGCAAGTTTTGAAGGTGGTGGGAGTGGTTTATTATCGACAATAGGGGATTATAGTAAATTCGCTCATATGCTAGCAAACGGCGGAGAATTGAACGGTGTTCGCATCTTAGGGAAAAATACGATTCAATTAATGGCTACCAATCATTTAAGTTCAGAACAATTAACCAACTATAATTGGCCATTTCTATCAGGCTACGGATATGGTTTGGGTGTTCGAGTAATGATGGACCCTACCGTAGCAGGAATAAATAGTACTCTTGGTGAATTCGGGTGGTGTGGGTTAGCCGGAACATGGGTTTTAATTGACACAAAAGAGAAATTATCCGCTGTTTATATGCAGCAAATGATGCCAAACTTTGAAGCGTATCACCAACCAAGAATACGAAATGTAATTTACGGGGCGCTCTAGAGAAAGTCTTAAAGCCGTCACTTCACTTTTGACGGCTTTTTACAATTAGGAAGACAAGGGGATAGGTTCTGTGTCTTATTGGTCTTAAAAATCAAATAGAGTTAAATGGAATGCAATTAGATTTGAGAAATGAAAAAAGTTGTTAAGAGGCAGAGAAGATTGTAGCGGACACAGGAGCCGTTATTTTACCGATTTTCTTAGTTTTTGAGTTTTCGCGGACACAGATGCACTTATTTCACCTAAAACACTGTATTTTTAGTAGATTTAGAGGAAATAGCGTACCCTGTGGCCGCGAAAATTGAAAAAGAGCTATTTTAAGAGAAATAACGTCCTCTGTGTCCTCTTAATAAATAATTTGAAACAACATAACATAATCCTTGGGAACTAATAAGTTGACTTTAATAACTATTAAGATTATAGTTTGTTTAATAAAAAATTGAAACGGTATAAGACTCTTATTTTTTTGGACTAAAATAAACACGTGTTCACAATAATGAAATGACTTAATTGCCTATTCTTCTTTGGTTGATGCAAGGAAAGCATATTTTTTTTGAAATTGTAAACACGTGTTCACGATTACTTTTTTTCGGAAAGGAAGTGATATGAGAGTGAGAGAAATAAATAGCACAGAAATCGCAAAATTAGCAGGCGTCTCTAGAAGTACTGTTAGTAGGGTGATAAATAATTACCCCAATGTACCGCAAAATACAAGAGAAAAAGTATTGAAGGTAATAAAAGAAAACAATTATTATCCCAATTTATTCGGTCAAGTTTTAGCAGGAGCAAAGACTGGTACTATTGTATTAATAACAATTGACGACGGAATTATATCAAGTGACCCCATACATACTTACTTAATTACTCGTGTAATTGAGACTGCAGCAGATTATGGTTACTACGTTTTAACTATGGTAATTAGAGATAGTAAGTCTCAAAGATCGAAGGACAAAATTAAGGAAGTTTTTCACCAAAGAAGAGTCGACGGTGGAATCGTCATGGGAGTAAACAAAACAGAAGAGTTTGTTGAAGAGTTAGTAGAAGAAGGCTTTATTATCGGGATATTAGATCAGGAGGCTTCTTTACGAGGAGAGTCTAATCGAATTACGTATGGATTTCCGAATAAACAAAGTGCTTCCATGGCAACAGAATATTTAGTTCGTTTAAATCACAGAAACATAGGTGTTATAAACGGTAATATGAACCGATTAGCAGGTATAAAGCGGTACGAAGGTTTTGTTGAGGTCATGAAGAAATACGGCTTAACTATTAGACAGGAATGGGTTTTACCTGGTGATTTCAATAAACAAAGCGGCTACAATGCTATGGTAAATCTATTAGTACGTGGAGTTGAGTTACCTACTGCGATTTTCACGGTAAACGATAGTGTGGCGTTGGGTGCCTTAAAGGCGTTAGAGGAATTTTCTGTTTCGGTACCTGACGACATATCGATCATTGGTGTGGATAATCATTTGTTAAGCGAATACAGTACTCCGGCTCTCACTACAGTAAAGGTAGATTTTGAGGAAATTATCGAGTCGCTCACTGTGCATGTGATTAAAACGATACTGGGTGAAAAAATGGATAAAGTACCTAAAATGAATTTGGAATTACTAGTAAGAGATTCTTGTAAAAAAATTTAATAAAAACAGGGAGGAATTATTAATGAGTAAAGGTGTATTAGGCACAAATGTTGTGGCACAAGTAGGGATTATTGTAAAGGATATTGAAAAAACGTCTCAAGCTTTTGCGGATTTTTTTGGAGTAGAAAAGCCGCCAGCAAATCCAACAGATCCTCTAGATAAGACGCAAACAAGATATAAAGGGCAGCCAACAGAGGCCCGAGCAAAGTTGGCATTCTTTGATATGGGATCTTTACAGCTTGAATTGATCGAACCTGATGAGCATCCTAGTACTTGGAGAGAACATTTAGATACTCATGGCGAAGGGGTTCATCATATAGCCTTTGTGGTAAAAGATATGAAAGAAACAGTTGCTAAAATGGAAGCTGAAAATATGCCTTTAGTTCAAAAAGGAGAATATACTGGCGGAAGATATGCTTATATGGAAACCTTTAAAGATTTAAAAGTGATGCTTGAATTGTTAGAAAACGATAATTAATATGGAGGGTTTATAAAATGAAAAAGATAGTAGTAACAGGTGGAAGTGGTTTACTAGGTTCAGCGGTAATTAAAGAATTTTTAGAACATGGGTATGAAGTCATTAATGCTGATATTAAGCATCCACAAGAGGCACTCTGCAGGACAGTTATAACAGACTTAACGAATCTGGGTGAAGTATATGGGGTATTGGCTGGGGCTTACGCAGTGGTTCATCTTGCAGCTATTCCGGTTGCGTATTCACATCCTAATGAAGTAACGTTTCAAAATAATGTTATGTCCACTTATAACATTTTAGAAGCGGCAGGCAATTTAGGAATTAAAAAAGCGGTAATCTCTTCAAGTGAGTCTTCGTATGGTATTTGTTTTTCAAGCCAAAGGTTAACACCTCAATATGTACCAATGGATGAGGAACACCCGCAATTGCCGGATGAAAGTTATGGTTTATCTAAGATTGTCAATGAAAAAACAGCTGATATGATCCACCGTAGAACGGGAATGCAGGTAGTATCATTCCGTTTAGGAAATGTTATAACTCCTGAGATGTATAAGAATTTTCCAGGATTTATCCATGATCCACAACAGAGAAATACCATTTTGTGGAGTTACATTGATTCACGAGATGCAGCGACTGCTTACCGATTAGCTGTTGAGGCAGAGGGTCTTGGTTCTGTTGCCCTTAATATAGGAGCGGATGAAACAAGTATGGATATTGAGAGTAAACAACTAATGGAACTATGTTTCCCGGATGTAAAAGACTTTAGAAAAGATATAACAGGCTTTGATCCCCTGTTAAATACTGATAAGGCTAAGAAGCTTTTAAATTGGAAGCCAGTTCATAAATGGAGAAATTATGTAAACCTATAATGATCAAAAAGGAGAAATTTGCATGAATTTGATGACACCTTTTTCATATAAAGGACTTGAGCTGAAAAATAAAATCCTGATGCCGCCCATGTGCCAATTCCAAGTAACAGCCAAGGATGGAATACCAAATGAATGGCACTATGTTCATTATGTCAGTAGGGCAATTGGCGGAGCAGGATTAATTATCATCGAAATGACAGATGTTGAACCTGATGGACGCATTACAGATAGAGATTTGGGGATATGGTCAGACTCTCATATTGAGCCCTTCAGGAGAATTATCGAACAATGCCATCAATATGGAGCAAAGGTTGCTATCCAAATTGCACATGCAGGCCGTAAAGCAGAAGACGCAGCGGTACCTGTTGCACCTTCTGCGATACCGTACTCTGAAGAATCAAAAGTTCCACGCGAACTAACCGTAGATGATATCCATAGATTAATTGACCAGTTTCGAGCTGCTACAAAAAGAGCAATTGCGGCTGGAGTGGATACGATTGAATTGCACGGTGCACATGGGTATTTGTTGCATCAATTTCAATCACCGTATATTAATCACAGGGAAGATGAATATGGTAAGGATCTGGCTCGATTCGGAGTGGAGGTTATTCAGGCAATGAAAGCTGAAATGCCAGCAGAAATGCCTTTAATCATGCGGATTTCTGCGACAGAGTATGTCGAAGGAGGGTATGACATCAATTATGCGCTGCAACTATGCGAAAGGTATAAGGAAGCTGGTGTCGATATCTTTCATGTTTCAACAGGAGGGGAAGGCCCGGTTTTGAGCATGTTTAACACCGGTCCAGGATATCAGGTCAAATATGCAGAGCAAATTCGAAAGCAATTAAATATCCCTGTAATAGCCGTAGGTGCTCTTGACAATCCAGATTTTGCCAACAGTGTCATTCAGGAGGAAAAAGCAGATCTGGTTGCTGTAGGAAGAGGTATGTTGCATGACCCATATTGGGCTCATCATGCTGCTGTTAAGTTAGGCCAAGAGACTCAAGCCCCAGGAGTTTATCAAGATCATATGAAACAAAGAGTTTAGATCTAGAAGGTGCCAGACCCCCAGTGCGGTAATGCTTTACTACGCTGAGGGGCTGGCTCTTTTTTCTATTGCTTGAAGAAAGAAACCATAGGAGAGTTCTATGAGCCGTATTGAGTGTAGGTGGCAGAGAAAAGGTGCCATAGTAACGTATACACTTTACTTAGAAGTGATGGGGCAAGTTCCACTAGGTTTAGGGCGTCTAACCAACTCCCCTCCGCAATTGGGGCAGATGTAATTCATATTTTCTGTGCAAGTTTCACAAAAAGTACATTCGTGAGTACAAATATAAGCATTGGTTTCTATTGATATGTTTATTTCACAAGCTTCACAAGACTTTCTCATTTCTAATCCCATCTATTACGTTCTCCTTTTTTTGTTCATTTTTACTTAGTACACAACAACAAAGTTCCAATTTAATTTTAAAATAGAGTTACTATTTCTTCTGTGTTTTTAATAATTGCAAATTCCTCATGCAAATTTGCCAAAGTCATCTCATGTATTTTCTCGGCAGATAATGTTTCCCCATTGAGACTCTGCCTATCAAAAGTTGCAGTCGCATCTGAAACTAAAATAGGATTAAAACCAAGATTACCGGCCATACGAGTTGTTGTATCAACACAGTGGTTAGTGGTCAAGCCCGTTATAACAATGTTAGTGCAATTGTTTTCCCTTAATGTTTCTTCAAGGTTAGTACCAATAAAAGCACTATTAACACTTTTGGTAATAATAAGATCCTTTGGCAGAGGTTTAATCATTTCCTTGAATTCACTTGTTGCGCTTTTATAGTAGAAAAGAGATTCTTTATTTTTTGATAAGTGTTTAACATAGATGACTAATCTTTGTTTTACATTCCAATACTCTATTAGCTTTTTGATATTTTGTTCAGCAAAAGGATTATTTCTCTTTCCCCATCTCGAGTCGTCAAAAGCGTTTTGGACATCGATTACCATTAACGGGACGTTATCATCATGTGGCTTTGTCATAGTCATTACCTCCATTGATTTAATAAGGTAATTGTAATAGATTTACTTTCCTTTTTTACATAGAATTATTATTGTATTTTTATTAAAATATTTAATAAATTAAGTTTTTTATAGGCTTTCACTTTAAAAATGAAGGGAGCTTTAGTATGGATGAAATTGACAAGAGAATTTTGATTGAATTGCAAGAGAATGCACGCATATCAATTACAGATCTAGGGAAAAAAATTGGGCTATCAACACCGGCAACAAATGAGAGGGTAAAAAAATTAGAGGAAAGGGAAGTTATTCAAGGGTATCGAGCTAGTATTAATCCAGAAAAAGTAAACAAGCATGTTACGGCTTTTATACTTTATGATACAAAGAAATGTAAGGAGTTTAGAGAGTTCTGCATTGAGCATCCAAGTGTAATAGAGTGCCATAGGCTAGCTGGACAATTTAGTTATTTAGTAAAGGTAGTAACAGAAACAGTTCACACTCTTGAGGACTTTATAGACGAATCAATGGTCTATGGACAACCCTCATCATTAATTAACCTATCATCACCGGTCAAGAATAAACCTATTGCTTAAAAGACAAGGGAAGACAAGGGGACAGGTACAGTGTTTTAATGGGGTTGAAACAAATGGAGTTAAATGGCATGCATCGCAAACAGTAGTTTTTGAAGCACCTATACAAAAAGTTTGGGATACGGTGTCAACTTCTGAAGGTATTGCATCTTGGTTTATGCCAAATGATTTTGAACCTAAAGTTGGCCATGAATTCCATGTACAATCACCATTTGGTCCATCTCCTTGTAAAGTTTTAGAAGTGGATGAACCGAACAAAATATCGTTTTTCATGGGATACAGACGGATGGGTCGTTTCTTTCCTACTAAAAGACTTGGGTGAAAAAACAGAGTTTACACTTATACATAGTGGCTGGAAAGCCCCTGATACTGTTCTTCCAAAAGCCAATGAGAAAAGTTCTGTTATTCGTGAAAGAATGGATCATGGTTGGGTTGGGATTGTTAATGAAGGACTTCGAAAGGTTGTTGAAGGATAAGTGACTGTAGCAAAGCATGATGTCTTTCAAGCTATTGCTGATCCAACTAGAAGAGAGGTTTCTCCGCTTACTAGCCAACAACGAATTAGCAATCTCTGAAATCACATCACATTTTTCGATAAGTCGAACAGCCATAGCAAAACACCTTCATATACTTTCCGAAGCTAATTTAGTCAGCGGAAAAAAAGTAGGAAGAGAAAAAATTTATCATTTGCAACCAGAACCGTTAACAGAAGTAAAACAATGGCTTGCTTATTATGAACAATTTTGGAATAACAAGCTGTCGATGCTAAAACATGTGGTTGAAAATGATAATGAAGATGGTTTTATAGGACGTGAATAATGGTTTTTAACCGTAATTTACAAGTGGTGTTTCGAAATAACGGGTTCGGTTTTCAAGTACAAAATAAAAAGAAGTAATTTATAAAAGGGAAGCTAATTAACACTAATTAGCTTCCCATTTTTTTTGTTATATCACATACTAATTAATAGTTGTCTATTGTGTAGGAGAAAGTATTTAAAGTACCTGGTAAAGATGGTGCCAATTGGCTTTACTAAATTTACTACTAATTAAAACTAGAATTTTTTTTCGGCTCAATCTATTGGTTACAATTTTCCCTTCAAAAAAACAAACAAAAATTTAATAGTGAACAACACTTTAAGAAATAAAATATGCTGCTATAAATGGGCTAACGAAAATACTTATATAGACTAATGTAATCCAAGGTTGATAATCAATGTACATTTCTTTAAAAGTCATATACCAAGGATGTTTTATTAGCACCCATCCAATATAATCAACAACAATTGTAATGATTGTCCAACTAATTGCTATCACTAGCACTTCTTGATATAAATTGGTTGGATTAACTTGAACCAAATAAATGTATGAAAATATCGGAAATAAAAATATATTATACAAAGGGTGATAAGGTTCGGTTTTTTTATACGCTAAAACCTTGGAAGCCTTTGTTCCCTTTGGGCTTTCCATTTTTAAAACTTTCCAATTAAAAATCGTATGTAATATACCTACTATTGTTATTAGTACATATACAACAGAAAGCCATACCAATGATAAACCTATACTCAAAAATTCTCCCCTTTTATTACCCTTTTTACAAAGACAATGTAGCTCACATCTATATATTAACATAAATATCCAGTAACCCTGTAACATTTTCAGAAAAATTAAAAAAGCAGAGGAAATACCAATTCCCTTGCTAATTTCAATGTTATTTGTTGTCGATATTCTTGTTATTTTTACATACTAATTCGACTGTGAAATGTGGTTTTGTACCTCAAAACTAAACCCGTTAGTTTCAATAGTGTTTTTTACTTTTTAGATACTACTTAAGTAATGAGCGAATCCTACGCAAGCAATTGAGAGGCTATTACCTAACAAGTAGCGAGCAGAGAACTCTAAACCTTATTGGACATTTTCCATTTCATGTTGTTAAACTAGAAAAGTAGTATTAAATCATTTATAAAACAGTAAAAAGGAGGTAGCTTTCATGAGTAACTATGGAAGACTCCATGAAAAAGAAGGTAGATTTGTTTTAGTTTTTAAACGCAACTTTCCGTTTAGTGCTGAACAAGTATTTCGTTATATAACGGATCCTCAGTATTTCACTCAGTGGTATCCATTTGCAACTGGAGAAATGGATCTTAGTATTGGTGGAAAGATAAAGTTTGATGATGGAGAAGGGTCAATCTATGAGGCCGTTGTTACCGAATTCATTCCTCCACATTCCTTTTGTTTTCGGGAAGTTGATGATTTGGTAGAGATCAGCATAGATAAGGTTGATCAAGGGTGTACTTTGACGTTTAGCCATACGTTTGATGATCGAGCAATGGCGATTTATACTGCTGCAGGATGGCATAGATGCTTGGATGTTCTTGGTCAATTAATTCATGGTCGTAGAATTGAATGGGAAGATAATGCACTTGAATTACGTGAATACTATGAAATAAAGTTTGATTAAAAAATTAGGTAACTTACATATTTGTTAGAGGTATCATAACTTAGTTTGGAGGGAACAAAATGGAAGGTTTTTCTGAATTTTTAGCGGGAATTGACGACCCATTCCACCGAGAAAGAACGGAAGAAGTGCTTACTTGGATAAAAAATAAGTATCCAAATCTAAACACAGAAATCAAATGGAAACAACCGATGTTTACGGATCATGGTACATTTATTATTGGCTTTAGTGTATCTAAGAAGCATTTAGCTGTCGCCCCTGAAAGCGTGACAATCACTCATGTAGAGGATGATATTGTGAAGGCTGGATATGACTACACTAAGGAGCTGATACGTATCCCTTGGAATGGTCCAGTTGATTACAACCTACTAGAGAAAATGATTGAGTTTAATATTCTGGACAAGGCAAACTGTTCTACCTTTTGGCGGAAATAAAAAATGCATTTTCAGTTTTGAAGGTATGGGGTACGAGTGTCCGTTTAATTTGAGAAAAAGGTGCCTGACCCCTAATGTACCAGTGCGAAATATAAGTATCCAAAGTTAAACACAGAAATCAAGTGAAAACAACCGATGTTAACGGACCAAGGTACATATATATTATTGGCTTTAGTGTATAGGGCGTTATTAATGATAGCAAACTGATAATTATTAATTACTACTAATTATCAGTTCGCTCATTCGATAACTAAGTCTAGAGTGAAAATTCACTAAAGAATGCTTAAGTTGAATTAGAAATACGAAAAAACAATTGGTTGCTGGGTAGGAAGGAACTGGTTTAGATTAGCCATCAAGAGACGGTTGCTTTTAAAGCGATCGTCTTTTCTTATTTGACATATACTGCATAAGAAAATGTCCTTTTTGAATATGTATTAAACCTTTGAAGACAATATAGCTTGTACATGCAAATGTAAATACTAGTAAGTGTGAGATCATGCATATTTTTTAAGCTTTATTTAAAAGATTTTAAAGAGGGGGTTTATTTCAATGAAAAATCAATGGTTAATTAATGTTGCAATGGTGATAATCTCTTGGTTATCTTTACCTATTTTGGGTTGGCGTAATATAAAAAGGTTTCTTCCAGCCGCGATTCTTGTTGGACTTTTAGAAGTATGGAATGTTCAGATTGCTAAAAAGCAAAAATGGTGGGTTTTCCATAATAAGCCGAATTCATATATTGCAGGAGAATTTCCTTTTAATATTGGTCCGTTTTTAGTGGGTTCGATGTGAATATTAAAGTGTACGTATGGAGATTTCAAAAAATTTATATTACTTAATACGGTGATAGACGGGTTCTTTGCTTTTATTGTAACAAGGGCGATGAGAAAATTAAAAGTTGCTCAACTTGTTCGAATAAACCATTTTCAATTCTTTGTCTATCTCTTTTATAAAGCATTTTTCTTATATGGATTTCAATACTTGTTCGATAAAAGAAAATAATTTACATCATTTTTATGTAAGTTATCGTGAGTTATGTAACGATACTCTTTACGGTTGTGGGGGGCATGCATGATTGTTGCTCTTGAGTCATGGCGAGACTATATAAGCATATACATTGCAAACTAATTGTGAGAGCATCTATACTTATGATAATAATTTCGAGGAGGAAAAGTAGAATGAGTAAAGCTAAAGTATTTTTAGATAGTTGGTTGCGTCATCGTCTAGTTACAAATGACATTATTGAAATGGTCACAGATAAAGACCTTGATTTCAAACCTTGGGAAGGTGCGATGTCCCTAAAGGAGCTTACATTACATATCGTCCAATCTGGGGATATATTTGTTCGAGCAACACAGCTTGGAGCTGTTGAAAAGCCGTCGGAAGTACAGGAGATTACTACTGCTGAGGAGTTAAAACAAGTAGTTCGTAACTTAACAGCAAATTCACAAAGCAATCTTGAAAGCTTAACAGATGAACAATTGGACAATCTTATTGATGTAACAAACCTGTTTGGAACTCATTTACCAGGACATGTTTTATTAAATATGATGAGAGATCATGAAATTCATCACAAAGGTCAGCTATTTATTTACGCTCGAATGATCGGCCTTGAGAACTTACCTCTGTTTGTTAAACATCAATTGTAGGTCTGTTGACTTAAAAGAGAGTAAAATTAATAGTGCATTGCGTTAACGACAAGAGCAGTTACCTAAGTAATTGCTCTTGTTATTTTTTTAGAATGTAAATTGATTTGTGATATGCTTGCACACGAATTTTCAGGTGGTAAATACACTTATAAAATAGTATAATTTGTTGATTAAAGAGGTGATTAACTTGATAGAAGAAAGATTGGATAAAATTGAAGATATGCTCGCTCAATTAATAACAATGGTAGGTAAGTTAAGTGTTGAGCAGCAAGAAATGAAGAAGGAACAACAAGAAACGAAGAAAGATATGCAAGAAATGAAGAAGGAACAACAACAAATTAAGACACAGCTAAATGAAATTGAACAAAAAAGTGAAACAAGACATGAACAGATGATTGAACGTTTACAAGTTATTGATAGAGATAAGGATTTCATTTGGGAAAAAACTGTTCAAAATGAAAGAGAAATTGGAAATCTTAAAAGACTCTTTGAGCAAACCCCGTAAGAACTATATGTTAAACCTCACATATTACTAAATTTCACTCGTTGAACAGTATTCGGTCATATCGCATACTGGTGGACTACAAAAAATTTCCCACTAAACTCGTAATCCGTATATAGTCTATTATTTGGTTTACTTAGAATGGCAATACAATTCCTCTTTTTTCAACCACCATTTTCGAAACAATACATAATTTTAAGTTTGATCCTAGGTCTTTATTTTTTGCCGTTTTGTATATGTCAATCAAGGGTTTTAACAGAATAATTCGGTTCAGTTTGATAAAAAGTGCTCACACATGGTATAAATGTAGAAGAAGTTTGTACATGTAGCTATTTAATTTTGGGATAAGGATTTGGTTTAATATCCCATAGTGAGAGGATTGGAATTTAATTATGAAAGAAAATTTTTGGCGTGATTTACCACGACCTTTTTTTATACTTGCACCAATGGAAGAAGTGACGGATGTTGTTTTTCGCCATGTAGTAAGTGCGGCAGCGAGACCTGATGTGTTTTTTACAGAGTTTGCAAACAGCGAGAGTTATTGTCACCCTGAGGGAAACAAAAGTGTACGTGGTCGCTTGACGTTTACAGAGGATGAACAACCAATTGTCGCCCATATCTGGGGAGATAATCCGGATAACTTTCGTCGAATGAGTATTGGTATGGCCGAACAGGGGTTTAAGGGTTTGGATATCAATATGGGCTGTCCTGTACCTAATGTGGCACGGCATGGAAAGGGAAGTGGCCTAATCCTTCGTCCAGAAGTTGCTGCTGAATTAATTCAAGCAGCAAAAGTAGGGGGATTGCCTGTAAGTGTCAAGACTAGGCTTGGGTTCACGGAACTAGACGAATGGCGCGAGTGGCTGACACATATTTTAAAACAAGAAATCGTCAATCTTTCCATTCATCTACGGACAAGAGAAGAGATGAGCAAAGTAGATGCTCATTGGGAGTTAATTCCGGAGATTAAGAAACTTCGGGACGAGGTAGCACCGGATACACTCTTGACGATCAATGGCGATATCCTCGATCGTCAAACTGGCTTGATGCTTGCCAACCAATATGGTGTTGATGGGGTTATGATCGGCCGTGGGATTTTCCATAATCCATTTGCTTTTGAAAAAGAGCCGAGAGAACACAGTAGTAAGGAGTTACTTGATCTTTTACGATTGCATATGGATCTTCATGATAAATACTCTGGATTAGAGCTACGTCCGTTTAGGGCACTTCATCGCTTTTTTAAGATCTATGTTAAAGGGTTTCCAGGGGCAAGTGACTTAAGAAATCGCCTAATGAACACAAAGTCAACAGATGAAGTACGTGAAATGATTGATCAATTTGCATCAAAAAGTTTTGTTGGTGAGGTAGAATAGTATTTACACAGGGGCTGACCCCTCATCATCATAGTTCTAATATATTTTATTAAGATTAAAATGCCATGCATGTAGATGGAAATCCTACGTCGGGTTAATAGCTAAGCAGTTAATAGGCTGGTGTGAAGTCGGTATACAACCGAATTCATACCAGCCATTTTTTGCTTTATATGTTCAATTTACAAATAAAGAACGCACATGGTGAAGAGCATGATTTACTTTTGTTAATAAGAAAGATGTGAAACAACAGAATAAATCAGCATAGTAAATTTCAAAGTCTAGTTTATTTTTGAATGAAAATAAAAAAATTAAAAGAAGCGTGTGTATTGCTTCTTTATCTTTTACACACTCTTTTTAAATGATGACTTAAAATTTTTAAGCTACCTTGTCCAAAGTGGTCAATCATTATATCTTTGTATAGCCGGTGCTAATTTAAAAAGAAGGGGCGTGATAATAATGAATACTAAATTTTTTGAGATCGATCCAATTAAACAACGAAAGATAGTAAATGCTGCTATGAGAGAGTTTGCGCATAAGGGGTATAAAAAGGCTTCTACAAATGAGATTGTAAAAGATTCTGGTATTTCAAAGGGGCTTCTCTTTCATTACTTTAGAAATAAAAAAGAGTTGTATTTATATTTGTTTGATAGAGCAGTGGAAATTGCAAATGAAGAGTTTTATGCAGGAATTAAATTTACGGAGACGGATGTAATAAAAATATGGCGTAAGATGGCTTTGTTAAAGTTTAACTTGATGCGTCAATTTCCTGAGATCATTAATTTTATCATGTCCGCTTATTTTGAAGAAGCAGAAGAAGTAGTAGTTGAACTGCAAGGTAGAAAAGAGCATTTTAATCCTGCAAAAGTAAATGACCTTTTTATAAACATTGATGCATCAAAATTTAGAGAAGATCTAGAAGTGGACAAAGTCTTACAAGTGATTACTTGGACAATGGAAGGCGTTATTGAACAAGAGAGGAATAAGGCAAAGGATCTGCCAATTGAAAACTATAATCTGGATGAAACGATAGAAAAGATCGATCACTGTTTAGATGTGTTAAAAGACTGCTTTTATAAATAGAAGGAGATGGGGAAATGTCTGTACTAGAATTAAAAAACGTATCAAAGAAGTTCGGAAACTTTGTTGCTTTGGATGGAGTGAACTTAGAATTAAATCAAGGGGAAGTATTAGGATTTATTGGACCTAATGGAGCTGGGAAATCGACTACTATTCGCGTTATCCTCGGGTTATTAAGAAAAACGGGGGGTGAAGCGAAATTATTCGGCAAGGATCCGTGGGTAGATGCTGTTGACCTTCATAAACGTTTGGCATATGTCCCAGGGGATGTCCATTTATGGCCGAATTTAACTGGTGGAGAAGTTATTGATCTGTTTGGCAAATTAAGAGGGAGTATGAATACGAAACGCAGGTCAGAGCTACTTGAGCGTTTCGATCTTGATCCAAGAAAAAAATGTAGAACCTATTCAAAAGGCAACAGACAAAAAGTAGCGCTTATTTCTGCCTTTGCATCGGATGTCGACTTATTTATTTTAGATGAGCCGACATCAGGCTTGGACCCTTTAATGGAGATGGTTTTCCAAGATTGCGTTGCAGAAGCGAAAGCTAATGGGAAAACAGTGCTACTTTCTAGTCATATACTTGCTGAAGTAGAAAGACTATGTGACAGAGTCAGTATTATAAAGAAAGGAAAGGTTGTAGAAACGGGGACTTTGGGAGAGTTACGTCACTTAACTCGAACTGCTGTTACCGTTGAGACAGAGCGTGAAATTACCGGGTTACATGATTTACAGGGTGTTTTTGATGTATCAGTGAAGGGGAATAAAGCCCAATTTCAAGTCGATAATCAAAAGCTTGACTCGGTATTACGTCACCTGCTCCCATTCGAAATAAAGACAATAACAAGTACACCACCATCACTAGAAGATCTTTTTATGCGACATTACGATAATGAAATAAGTAGTACTCAGCAATCTGGTAGGGGGTGAAAGAATGCGAAAAGAGTTTAAAGGAACAGCTACTTTAACTTCTCTTGCTATTAAGCGGGACCGACTAAAATTATTTGCTTGGCTAACGGTGATTACGACCTTAGTTACTTCGGTAGGTATTGCTATGAGTGATTTAATGCCTACGCAAGAAGAAGTGTTAAAACAGGTTGTGGCTAGAGCAGAAAGCCCAGCAATTCGCTTATTTGATATACCTGCAGCGGGGCTTAGTCTAGAAGCTGCGATGTTGATGAGAAGTTCTATCCTAATTGGTATTATCATTCTATTAGTAAGTATGCAGATTGTTATACGTCACACTAGACAGAATGAGGAAACAGGACGAACGGAGATGATTAGTTCGACTGCGGTAGGTAAGTATTCTAGTTTAGCATCAGGATTAATTGTAACTGTTCTTTTTAATATATTAGTAGGAGTTGCGATTGCAGCATCGATGTTATTTAATAATTTTCAACTAGAGGGATCTCTATTAATTGGCTTAGCTTTTGCTGGGGTAGGGATTGCCTTTGCAGGTATTACGTCCATCGCAGTACAGCTATCTCAAACTTCTAGTGGTGCAGCTGGCATGGTTACTCTCACCTTTGGAGTACTCTTTTTGATCAGCTCTATCGGTAATGTACTAGGGGAGTTTAATAGAAATACCTTTGCTGTTGAAAGTCATTGGTTAGTATGGTTGTCACCGTGGGGCTGGCTTGGTCAAGTATATGCATTTCATGATAATAATTGGTGGATTCTTTTGTTATTCTGCATCCTGTTTTTTGCGACTGTATGTATTGCATTCTACCTAGTTACAAAAAGGGATGTTGGAATGGGATTATTTCCTGCCAAAAAGGGACCTGCCTTTGCTTCTAGAATGTTGTTAAGTCCATTTGGATTAATGTGGAGGCTTCAACGTAGGCTAATTCTTAGTTGGGTTGTTGCAATGTTTATCTTCGGAATGGTAATTGGTGCAATAGGTAATGAAATACGAGACATGGTATCAGGATTAAACGATAACCAACTGCTAGAAATGTTTGGTGGAAATCCAGATTTAGTTAGTTCCATCATGGCATCATTTGTTGCATTTTTAGCTACATTTGTGGCTGTGTATTTTGTATTGGCTATGTTAAGGATACGTCATGATGAAGTAGACGGATTTATGGAAGGAGTACTCGCTACGGCAGTTAGTAGATTTCATTTATTGATGAGTCAGCTTATTTGTGTCGGTTTAGGGTTAGGAGCCATTTTATTCTTTTTAGCATTAGGTGCTGCCATCACTGCTAAAGTGTCTACAGGTGATGCTATGCTTCAAACAATATTGGAAGTCACTTTATCTCAAGCTCCTGCCATTCTTACCATTGGAGCTTTTACAATTCTTATGATAGGGATTTTTCCAAAAGGTGCAATTGCTGTATCCATTGCTGCAGCCATGTTTAGTTTAATATCAGGTCCAATGTTTGGTACAATGCTTGGTTTACCAGAGGTAGTTCAAAACATTTCTCCATTCACTCATACGGTTATCGACCAATCAGGAAATCTAGATTGGAGATCTGGTTTAGGGCTAATGGTAATTGCATTACTATTTACAGCGTTTGGGGTTATTAGCTTTTGTCGCCGTAACTTATCTTTTTAAGTGCTGATAAAATATTTTAAATTAACTATATGAGTGAATTTCAAAAGCATATGTAGTTGCGAAAGGTTTAGCGCAACTACATATGCTATATTCGTGGCGAGAATATGGAATTATGAAATTCATTAATAGTAATAACCAATGTTAAATAAAGGTGCCTGTCCCTCGTTTTTGTATATTTATACAGTATAGGGGTAGGCATTTTTAGTGTCTAATTCGCCAGCTACTATAAGTAAAAAATACATTAGGTAAACGTAAAGCAAATAGCAAGATATAAAACAATAATTTGATTTTCTAGTTTAATTTTACACAGAGTTTACCAAGTATAAATGAGTATGTATGTTTGAATTTTTTATGGGGGAAACTTAGAGAAAATTAATGAAACCATAAAGATATGTTGAATTCGGCACTAAAGGAAGGATGTAAGAGATTTGCTGCAAGCACTAATTTTAATCATATTTTTTACATTTATTATTACACGGTTGATAGGTACGAGAGTTTCTAAAACAAAAGTATTTCTTGCGATATTCTTAGGCTTTTCTCTTACAGCAGTAGCTTATTTCTTTTTGTTTTTAAAAGATAGTCCAGAGCTAATATATGAATTTAATCCTTCAAACGGATTGTATATTCTATTTGTAATTATTACGACAATGTTCATAATTTTAATTTTTGAAATGCTTAGTAATCATTCAAAAGAAGAATCAGCTTCTACAATGGTTTTCTCATTAAGGAAAATTAGAAATTGGTTCAAAAGACAAAGAAGGTATCTTCAAGTTCTTACAATAGCAATGAAAAATAGCATATCTACCAAAAAAACATTTCGAAATAATCAAGAAAGTGTCGCTATTTCATTGCGTAAAACCCTTGAGGAGTGTGGTGGGGTCTTTATTAAATTTGGTCAAGTTTTATCCACAAGGACAGATTTATTACCATTAAACTTTATTGAAGAACTCTCTAAACTACAAGAAAACGTAAAGTATTTAACAAAGGCGGAAGTAGAGAATGTTTTAAACACAGAATTACCTGGAGCCATCGAGAATACATTTAAATCGTTTGATATGGAGCCAATTGCAGCTGCTTCAATTGGACAAGTTCATAGAGCTATATTAAAAAATTCAAATCAACAAGTCGTAGTAAAAATATTAAGACCAAATGTAACGAATAACTTAAAGATTGATTTAGATATATTAATCCGCTTTTCAAACACACTTTCCAAAAAGAGTGAGTTAGCAAGAAATATTGGTATGAAAAGCTTAGCAATAGGCTTTGCTGAAGCTATGTTAGAAGAGATTGATTTCAGAATTGAAGCAAGAAATTCTATACAAATCTCAGAAGCAATGAAGGACATGAAAACCAATGTAAAAGTACCCGTCATATATCAAGAAATTAGCACCTCTAAATTACTTGTTATTGAATATATAGAAGGGGTAACTGTAAAAAATGGAGTAGACATACTGGAAAAACTAAATATCGATAAAAGAGAGTTTCAAAAAGAGATTTTTGATACTATCCTTCAGCAGATTTTTACGAGTGGAGTCTTTCATGCTGACCCTCATCCTGGTAATGTTTATATTTTACATGATGGGCGTCCTGCTCTTATTGATTTCGGATCAGTGGGGAGACTAGGTACTATCCAACAAGCTGGATTTAAAAGATTGATGGTAGGGTTAAATAAAAAGAATGCGTACTTATTTATGGATGGGTTACTAGATTTAATAGAACCACATAGTAATATTAATAAATACCAATTAGAGCAAGCGCTAAGCCAATTTCTAATTAACAATACTTCTGATGCACAAAACACGGAACAAATCATCCACGATTTATTTGGTTTGATGAATGAGTTTGAACTGTCGTTTTATCCAATGGTAGCTGGTGCATTCCGCTCTTTAATTACGTTACAAGGAACATTGGAAATCATTGATGATAATTTTGATATTATGATTGAAGCTAAGAGATTTGCACAAGAACATATGAACATAATTAATAATAACCAGACACTACGGGAAGTGGCGTATAATGAAGCACTATCAATTATGCCAATTTTAACAAGAATTCCTCGAAAAATTGATGATTTAACAACGAAAATGGAAAATGGAAACTTGACTGTTAGGATTAATTTTTTTGGTGAGAAGGATAACGTGAAATATGTAAATTACATAGTAGCACAAATATTGACTTTACTTGCTGGAACTGCGTTTGGGGGTATATCAATAGGATTATTATCAGTTTCTAATCAAAAAAACCACAATATACTGCACTTCCTAGATGTATTTGCCTATTTAGGTTTAACATTAAGTGCTATTTTTCTAATAAGAGTTATGATTCAAGCTTTACGTAGATCAATAACCTAAATTAGGAATAATAAGTATTGGTACGTCTGAGGTGAGGCACCTTTTTCAAGAGTTTTTATTATGCAGTTAATTAGCTGGTGTGAAGGCGGTATAGAACCTATTCATACCAGCCATTTTTTTGCTTTATACGTTGACGTTTTTCTATTAAAATTTATTAATGCTGCCTGACGCCAGTGCGATAATACTTAACTACGTTGGGGATCAGTCACCTTTTTCAAAAAAGAAGATTTAATAGGTACGAGAGTTGAGGAAATATAAAACTAAAATGCTAGTAAATTCCTTTTTTGTGATATGCTAAAGAGACATAGAAGGAAACGAGGAACTAATCCATGGAAAGTCTACTTATTAATATACTTTTTGTTCTATTACCTATCTTAATTTTTCAAATATTTTTTATCAATATAAACTCAAAGTACAAAAACATTATTCTAGGTACCGTTTTTAGTTTCTCAATTATCATATGTATGAATTTCCCAATTGCAAACTATGAAGGCCATTTATTTGATTTAAGATATATTCCATTTGTATTAGGAGCCCTTTATGGTGGAAAGAAAGTAGCTATTTTTCTTTATTTTGTACTCTTAGTTTACCGGTTGTATTTAGGTGGTGTAGGTTTTTATATTGCCTTGTTTGATAGCACTTTATTATTGATCATTCTATTATTTTTACTACTACCAAAATTTCAAAGGTATTCTCTTAAAACAAAGCTTACTGGTACGATAGCTTTGCTTGGATTTGTTGCTATATTTAGTTTAGTTGCTTGTCATACATTATTTGGTTTTATCTTTCATGCTCCAATTGTTTTATTAGCTACCTTTGTTGTTGCACAAGCTTTAACAATGGGGCTTTCTGTTTACTTTCTTGAATACTTGATTACAATCGACACTATGAAAAAGCAACTATATCATAATGAAAAATTAAAAAGCCTAAGTGAAATGGCGGCTAGCATCTCTCACGAAGTTCGTAATCCGTTAACAGTCACAAGAGGATTTATCCAGCTACTTAAGAGTCCAGGTATTGACGATGAGAAGAAGAATTCCTATTTAGACTTGTCGCTTCAAGAATTGGACCGTGCTGAATCGATCATTTCAGATTATCTTACTTTTGCAAAACCACATGAGAACATTGAATTCGAATTATTAAATGTGACCGATGAAGTGAACTATGTTGTGAATGTGATGCAGCCTTATGCATTAATGCGAAATGTTTCTATAAAAAAAGAATTTTTCATTAAAGAGAGCTATATTTTAGGACACAAAAGACAACTCCATCAATGCTTAATTAATTTATCAAAAAATGCAATTGAAGCCATTCAAGACGGTGGAAAGCTAGAGTTTAAAGTGAAAAAAGAAAATGAAAAAGCAACCATACAGTTGACAGATAATGGAGTAGGGATGACCTCTGAGCAAATTGCACGTTTAGGTGTTCCTTTTTTTACAAATAAAGAAAAGGGTACTGGCTTAGGAACAATGGTCGCTTTCAGCATTGTAAAAGCAATGAAGGGAGAAATCAAGGTAAATAGCAAAATGAACGAAGGAACTACATTCACTATTTTGATCCCAGAAGACAAGGGGACAGGTACAGTGTCTTAATGGTCTATAGGTGTTGAGGTGAATGTCGTGCATGAGACGAAAAGCCAGTTCTTTAAGAAGGAAGAAAGAACGTCGGTGTAAAGAAAGGAAAATCCTAACGGTCAGTAGAATAATGAGCGTACGGGTTTTACTATGTAAAAAGGGTATTATTTGTTTGGGATTGGCACCTAGGAGAATTAGCTGGACAAGTACATCTGTCCCAAAAAGCGAACAGCTTTTTTGCAAAATAGTTTAGTTTGAGAGAAGGGATCTGTTCCTCCGTCCCGCTGCTTGACTTTATACCCTAGTAGGTATAATATGTGTATATCAAAAGCAAAGGGGGTTAAGATAATGAAGAAATATAGTTCCTATATTTTTCCTTTTGTTTTAATTATCGGCTTTATTGGTTATCAACTGTTTCCAACAATAGGGGTAGAACAAATTAGTACAGAACAACTTGCAAAAATGATGACGAATGAAGCTGATGACGTTTTCTATGTTGATGTACGAGAACCTCATGAATTTCAAGAGTATCATATAGAAGGTATGACAAATGTTCCTCTTAGTGAACTAGAAAGCAATTATCATGTAATTCCTACTGATAAAACAGTTGTGATTATATGTAGAAGCGGGAATAGAAGCCTACAAGCCTTAAATAAACTTAAAGATTTTGGCTATCAAGATCTAGTTAATGTGAAAGGCGGTATGCTTGCTTGGAAAGGTGAAGTAACAAATTAGTTATTTACTGGGGTTAACATTATCAACAACTTCATTATTGTGCTATTATTAATGATGTTTATAATTCATAAGACAAAAAATATAGTAAGCAAAAAATATTACTGCAGAGACTGGAGGGGAAATTCATGGAATACACCGATCAAATGAAAAATAGAGTGAAACGAATAGAGGGACAAGTAAAGGCTATTTTAAGAATGATGGAAGAAGAAAAGGATTGTAGGGAACTCGTTGTTCAACTTTCTGCAGCAAGAAATGCGCTGGACCGTACAATTGGTGTTGTTGTTAGTACCAATTTGGAGCAATGTGTTAGAGAACAGATTGAAAAAGGGCAAGATACTGAGAAGTTTATTCAGGAAGCAGTAAATCTATTAGTGAAAAGTAGATAGATAAAAGTAGGGTTGACACGGATAACTGTAATAGTGTAATATACCCCTATGGGTACTTGGTTTGAAAATTTGTTGGCCAAATCATTGGTTAACTTAATTTTTACTCTTTTTAATACCCGTTGGGGTATATTCAGAAAGAGAAGATTACACTTAATTTTTTTATAAAACATATACCTATAGGGGTATAGTAAAACAGATGACAAAGGAGAGAGAAACATGACAGACAAAAAGAAAACAACGATTATTCTATTTAGCGGGGACTATGATAAAGCAATGGCGGCATTCATTATCGCGAACGGTGCGGCAGCCTATGATCATGAAGTGACTATCTTCTCTACTTTTTGGGGATTAAATGCATTTAGAAAAGAAGAGCAAGTACCAGTCAAAAAAGGGTTCCTAGAAAAGCTGTTTGCAGGTATGATGCCACGTGGAGCAAATAAAATGGGACTTTCGAACATGAATTTTGCCGGTATGGGGCCGAAGATGATTAAACATGTCATGAAGAAGCACAATGCGTTGCCTTTACCAGATTTAATTGATATGGCGAAAGAACAGGGAGTCAAACTTGTAGCATGTACAATGACAATGGATCTTTTAGGATTGCATCAAGATGAATTAATTGATGGAATAGAATACGCTGGAGTAGCTGCTTATCTAGCAGATGCGGAAGAAGGAAATGTCAATCTATTTATATAAGTGAAATGGTAATCTTACTGTAGGGGGTATGTATAATGGACACATTTATCAATGTTTTACTATTTGGCCTCGTTGCTTATTTTCTTATGACTAAATTCCTGCCTGTAAAAGGAGTTAAACAAATTACAGCTATTCAACTAAAGGAAGCGCTCATAAGAAAGGACGTACAGTTTATTGATGTAAGAACTCCTAGGGAGTTTGCAAGTAATCATATTGAAAAGTTTAAAAATGTTCCTCTCCACGAAATTACTAGTAAAGCTAATCAGCTTTCTAAAGATAAAGAATTAATTGTGATTTGTCAAAGCGGGATGAGAAGTAATAAAGCAACAAAAAGGTTAAAAAAGTTGGGTTTTGACCGTGTATCAAACGTAAAAGGTGGTATCGGTGCTTGGTATTACTAGATGAGGAGGAAAAATTATGAGAGAACTGACAACAGAACAGGTAAAAAAAATAGTAAATCCTACTATCATTGATGTAAGAGAGGCCGTAGAAGTTGCTGCAGGAAAAATTCCGGGAAGTTTGAACATACCTCTTGGACTACTTGAATTTCGAATACAAGAATTAGACAAGACGAAAGAATATATTATTGTTTGTCGCTCAGGAGCTAGAAGTGGGATTGCAACGAAATACCTCGAAAGTCATGGCTACAAGGTCTTTAATATGGTTGGTGGCATGATTGAATGGGAAGGAAACGTAGTAGTATAAATTTTTTTAGAAACAACAATACCTACACGGGTATATAAACAGGAGGAATAAAATGGAGACTATTAAATTTGACCAACAAGTAGATGCAAAAGGGTTAGCTTGTCCAATGCCAATCGTACGTACAAAAAAGGTAATGAATGACCTAGAACCAGGGAGGGTGTTAGAAGTTCAAGCAACTGATAAAGGATCAACTGCAGATATTAAAGCATGGGCAGGAAGTACAGGGCATCAATACTTGGGGACGGTAGATGAAGGCGGTGTATTAAAACATTATCTACGTAAGGCGAGTGGAGAAGAGAAAGAGGAAAAAAAGCATCCGCTTGTGGCAAGTAATGAAGAACTTCAACTGAAATTAGCCAGTAATGAAGATTTATTGGTGTTAGATGTCCGTGAATCTGCTGAATTTGTTTTTAATCATATACCAGGTGCGATGTCAATTCCTCTTGGGGATATCGAAAATCGATTGAATGAACTTAATGCTGAACAAACAATTTATGTCGTTTGTCACACGGGAAATCGCAGTGATTTTGCAGCGCAAAAGTTAACAGAAGCAGGATTTAAGAATGTAATAAATGTTATTCCAGGTATGAGTAAATGGACAGGTGAAACTAAAAGTCGATAGGAGTTATTAATTTTATCACAAGTATAGAAAGAAGGGTCAGCTGAAGGAATTGAAGTTGGTGGATCAATTATATTGTTTGCCAAAATTACTGACGTGACATTAAATTTTTTTACACTGAAAAATACAATAGGGGGTATTTATAGTGACAATAAAACCAATGAATTCTCGTGAGGTAGCAAGAAAAGTAATAGAAAAAAAGGAATTATTCATTTTGGATGTAAGAAATCAAAGTGATTATGCAGATTGGAAAATAGAAGGAGAGAACTTTGAGTATCTTAACATTCCGTATTTCGAACTGCTTGACGGCGTAGAGGAAATTATGGATAAAGTCCCGACCGATAAAGAGATTTTGGTCGTCTGTGCAAAAGAAGGTTCCTCGATGATGGTGGCGGAAATGCTTGCTGATCAAGGTTTGAATGTTTTTTATTTTGAGGGAGGCATGAAATCTTGGAGCGAGTATTTAGAGCCGGTGAAGGTAGGGGATTTAAAAGACGGAGGGGAATTATATCAATTTGTCCGTTTAGGTAAAGGCTGTCTCTCTTATATGGTCGTATCAAACGGGGAAGCGGTAATTATTGATGCGACAAGAATGACAGATGTGTATGTTAATTTTGCGAGAGAAGTTGGGGCAAAAATTACGCATATATTTGATACACACTTACATGCGGACCACATTTCTGGAGGAAGACTGATTGCTCAGATCACAGGTGGAACATATTGGTTACCGCCAAAGGATGCGGAGGAAGTTGTATTTGAGTACGCAGCACTTGAAGGAGGAACCGACGTCGTCATTGGTAATTCGACGATAAACATTCATGCTTTGTACTCTCCTGGGCATACAATTGGTTCTACGTCCTTTGTAGTTGATGAAAAGTATTTATTATCAGGTGATATTCTTTTCATCGATTCAATTGGAAGACCGGATTTAGCTGGAATGGCAGAGGATTGGGTCGGTGATTTGCGAGAGTCCTTGTATACAAGATTTAGAGAATTATCAGATGATTTAATCGTTCTACCTGCACATTTTATGATTATTGAAGAATTAAACGAAGATGGAAGCGTGGCTGAAAAACTTGGAACATTGTTTGCCAAAAACCATGGCTTAAATATTCAAGATGAAGCAGAATTCCGAGCCTTGGTGACAGAAAATTTACCTCCGCAGCCGAATTCCTATCAAGAAATTCGTCAAACAAATATGGGAAATATCAGTCCGGACGAAGAACAACAGCGTGAGATGGAAATTGGACCAAACCGCTGTGCAGTAAGATAGAGAATAGTTAAGTACGGCAATAAAATGGGGGTCTTTGACTGACTTCAAAACTATCAAATGGAGGTTTTATTAATGAATGCAGATAAAGTATTAGATGCCAAGGGTCTAGCGTGTCCAATGCCAATAGTTCGAACAAAGAAAGCCATTGCTGAGCTGGAGTCTGGTCAAGTCTTAGAAATCCATGCAACAGACAAAGGAGCAAAAAACGATCTTACTGCCTGGGCAAAGTCAGGTGGACATGAGTTATTTCAAGATCTTGAAGAAAATGGTGTATTCAAGTTTTGGATTAAGAAAGGGTAAATCATTAGGCTCCTTTCGTAAACATCGTTGGTTTATTATCCTAAAATTATCGAAAAAAAAACACTAGATGAAGATCAGCCAATGAATTATGTAAGAAAGAGCAATACTTACTAAATTAGTGGTGAATTCTTAGTAATTTGTGTAAAAATCCGGTTTTTGGGATTTTTTCGAAAGCAACAAACTTTGCGAAAACAGCCAATCATCAAAATTGAAGGCTTGAGGAAAAACCTCAAGCCTTCAATTTATATATAAGATCACAAGAGGGGGATGACAAATTGGATATTACTTTTATTATTAGTATTTTCCTTATTGGGTTTACCGGTTCCTACATTTCAGGAATGCTTGGTATCGGAGGTTCAATTATTAAATATCCAATGCTTCTTTATATCCCGCCGTTGTTTGGTGTTGCTGTATTCACAGCTCATGAGGTTGCTGGGATTAGTGCCATTCAAGTATTTTTTGCAACAATTGGAGGGGTATGGGCGTACCGCAAAGGTGGGTACTTGAATAAAGACTTAATCATATATATGGGTTCGAGTATACTGATAGGTAGTTTTATTGGCGGATTTGGCTCAAGCGCCATGTCGGAAGATGGAATTAATATTGTTTATGGTTTATTAGCACTAATTGCAGCTGTCATGATGTTTCTACCGAAAAAAGGGATTGATGATGTACCACTTGAACAGGTGAGATTTAACAAAGGGCTTGCGGCAGTTCTTGCTTTAATTGTCGGTATCGGTGCAGGCATTGTTGGGGCAGCAGGAGCATTTTTATTAGTACCGATCATGCTTGTTATTTTAAAGATCCCAACACGAATGACAATTGCATCCTCACTTGCGATTACTTTCATCTCATCAATTGGAGCAACCGTTGGGAAAATCACCACAGGGCAAATTGATTATTTTCCGGCCTTTATAATGATTGTAGCAAGCATAATTGCCTCGCCATTAGGTGTGATGACAGGGAAAAAGATGAATACGAAGTTTTTACAAGTCATATTAGCCGTTTTAATAGCAGCAACTGCGGTGAAAATATGGTTAGATATTTTATAATCAAGGTTTTTTGAAAAAAGGGTCTGACCCCTGATGGAGTAAGCAATTACCGCACTGATGGTTAGTTACTATTGGTATTGACGTGAATCCCTCTGTAAATTTCTAATTTCAGTGTAGACACCCACTTCCATAATCCAACATATAAATAGATTGGCAATATTTTAATATGTTTTTCTATTTAAATGGAAAAGGTGTTGATATCGTGGCTAGAAATAAAAAAAATTGTGTATACGGACCTCTTAATGGAAGGGAACGTAAAAGGAAAGCCTATCGCCTAAGAAGGGATATGGCGTGGTATCATAGACTTCAACCTACTATCCACCATCAATGTAATGAGGACGAATCACTATATAAGAATAAAATAGCTAGTTTTTCTAAAGCATTACCACATAACTCCCTTGGTGAAGTAGAGCTTGAAGCGTATGACTTCTTTACTAAAGCGTTAAAGAGAGGTACTCCAGCTGATTTTGAAGCAATCCCTCTAGGAGGAGATGTAAAAATAGCAAATCCTCAGGCGTCATATTGCTATGATTTGATTGGATCAGACTGCCATGCACAAGCATTACCTATTCCACCAACGTTTAGCAGTGCTTGGCAGGCAGGTGAAATGGCGGAACTTTATTGGAAGGCACTCACACGCGACATCAATTTTGAAGACTATGATAATCATCCATTAACAATTGAAGCGGCAGAAGAACTCTCAAATTTATCAGATTTTAGAGGACCGAAATTAAATAGTGCTGTAACGACAGGTACTTTGTTTCGCGGAGATACGCCTGCTGACCTGGACGGCCCTTATATATCTCAATTCTTGTATAAAGACATTCCGTTTGGTTCAACGATAATTAGTCAACGTTATCGAACGACCTTAGCCAATGCCGATCACATGACATCTTTTGATGAATGGTTAAATGTCCAAAATGGGGGCAGTTCAACTAGTTCTCAAAAAGATGATACATCTCGCTATATTCGAAACGGGCGTGATCTGGCTGAATATGTACATGTTGATTTCTCGTGTCAAGCTCCACTATCGGCTTGTCTTATTTTGAACAGCTGGGGTAGGGACGCGCTAACTGAAACTAATCCATACTTGAAATCTGCCACTCAAGGAGGATTTGTTACATTTGGTAGTCCACATATTTTAGATTTAGTAACAAAGGTAACGCGGTTAGCGTTAGAGGCAGCTTGGTTTCATAAGTTCTTAGTTCATCGCAAACTTCGTCCTGAGGAATTTGGTGGCAGGGTTCATAATCATGTAACAAAAGCGAAAAATTACCCGATTCATTCAGAACTTTTAGATTCGAAAGTACTCTCAAAAATCTATGATAAATACGGTACTTATCTTTTACCGATGTCATACCCTGAAGGGTGTCCAATTCACCCTGCTTACCCTGCTGGGCACGCGACGATTGCTGGTGCTGGTGTTACCGTCCTTAAAGCATTTTTTAATGAAGGATTTATTATTCCCGATGCAGTGAGATCTAGCTCAGATGGTCTTTCCTTAGTCCCTTATTCTACAACTCCATTAACAATTGGAGGCGAGTTAAATAAATTAGCAGCTAATATCTCTCTAGGCAGAGATTTCGCTGGGGTTCATTGGCGTTCAGATGGAATTGAAGGCATTAAATTGGGAGAAGCGGTCGCAATAGAAATGCTTAGTGATTATAAAGAGACTTATAATGAAGATTTTACAGGATTTACACTTACAAAATTTGATGGTTCGGAAATTACAATTAGCTAAAAGTTAAGGACGATTTGGATATTTTGGGACAGGGAACCTGTCCCTCTGTCCTCTGTTTGGAACCTGTCCTTGTGTCCTGTCAAGAAAAATGAGTGAGAAAATATAAAACTGAATTAAGATGCCATCTTATGCTAAACCTAAAACGAGAAATTTTTAGGGGGATCTATATGTCAGAAAAATCAGCTATTACTTCATCTGAATTAGGTGTATTATGGCTTACATATCAGGAAAAGACCATGATTTTACGTATGTTAGAATATTTTATAGAAAAAGCCGATGATGAAAAAGCAAAGAATATTATGACTGATTTATATGGAGAGATTGACAAGTATGTTGGGATCATCACAAAAACGTTACAAAATGAAGGGGCTGTAATACCAGTTGGGTATACTGCTCAAGATGTTAACAAAGAGGTGCCAAAGTTATATGATAATGGTTTTGATATCATGTTTGTTCGTCTTTTGAAGCAAATTAGCATGGGACTTCACTCATTAAATATAACTATGTCTTATCGAGAAGATATTGTACTAATATTAAAAGAGCTGACTACCATTACTCAAAATTATTACAACCTATGTACACAATATTTGCTCGAAAAGGGGTTACTTGTTAAATCTCCCCATGTTTCAATGCCACAGTCAATTGAATTTGTTAAAGATAACAACTACTTTGGTGGACTAGCTATAAATCCATTTAGTGAAAAACGTTCACTAAATACAGTAGAAGTTGCTCTAATACATCATGCAATAGAATCAAATATCACTGGGCTTCAATTGATTACAGGGTTTGCTCAATGTGCAAATGAAGGTGAGGTTAAAAAATACTTTCATGATGGAACTGAACTTGCTAAAAGTATTGTAAAGGAACTAAGTGAAACCTTTCTACAAAACGGTATACAAGTTCCTCAAACATCAGGAGGTAATGCAACCCGTTCAACAATAGCACCTTTTTCTGATAAATTGATGATGTATTGTATAAGTCTTTTTTGTAGTTTTTCAATGGGGAGTAGTTCATTAGGTACCGCGTTTAGTTTGCGAAATGATTTACCAGCTAAAATGACTATTTTTGCGAAAGATATATTTGAATATGCTCATAAAGGTGCAAAAATAATGATCAAAAATGGTTGGATGGAAGAACCTTTTCAAATGGAAGAACGAAATCAATTGGTGAAATAGGAAGCAAAGGGTGGGTTCTCTTGCTTCTTTCGAAAAACGAAGAAAACAGGAGACCCCTCTGATATGCTCCCTTCCTACTTGAAGGAGAGCATTTTTATGCTAAATGAAATTAAAACAAAACCAATATAAGTTGGTTAATGATAGTTAGTTATCGAAAACTTTAGATAGAAAAATAGATGATAAAAACCTTGGTATTATTGAAAATTAGAAGAGCAATGATTATTGAAAGAGTATTCTCTACCACAAAGCGCTACCTTGTGCTAATCCATAATTTCTTTTAACAACGAAAAACTTAGAGAAATGTAGAATAAACGAGATTTGCAGAAAAAACTGTTGTAAAATGGTTGAAGATAGAATATTTCGAATGTTTACAAAACTCAAATAACTTTGCTATTATAAGGACAAGCCAAACAATCACTAGTAACAAAAGTCACATAAGAAAGGGATTGATACATGGTACTTAAACTCAAAGACACGTAATTACTTTTTGGAAGGGTGTGATACTATTGAAGCAAGGTTAGGCGATATGTACTAAATTATCGTACATGGGTGTTAGTTTAAAAGTTTACTATAATCAATCTACATAAACGAGAGGGGTGGGGCGATAATCTTAAATCGACTTCAAGAGCATAGCAAGCCTTAACTCAATAACTAGAAAGGTTGTGATGCAACAGAAGCAAAGTTAGGCGATATTTACTAGTCTAAAGTACATGGGAGTTACTAATTCATTAATTAGAAAGGATTTTAGTATAAATGGATATTGAAATAGTATAGAGGTCTTATTATCTAGTTATGGATAATAAGACCTCTTAATGTTGTTTCCAATTTATCCCTTTGTTACACTTGGCTAACCAGCAAAGTTAAAGTGGAAACAATAAGGTCGAAAGCAACTCTATTTTTTAATAGCGGACTTTAGCTATTTTAGTGTATAAGAGAGAGCTTACTTACAATATGCATCAACAAAATATTGTGGGTTTAGTGGTTGCCCTGTCGCACGTTTGATTTTTTCGTTCCAGTGGTATTTTGAGCCTGGTTTAAAGAACTGTTCGTTTAGGAAGTTTCCAACTGTTGGGTTGAAAAATTGTTCCGAAACTTCGGTTTTAATATATTGATGAAGCTGAGCTGATGTTAATTCACCAAGTAGATAGTTTTGGTAGTACACAGGCGCTAGGGTAAAGTGGATTTTTGCTGCCCAGTCTGGTAGGTCACGGTTTTCTGGAGAATTCACTAATTGAATTTCATTCACTAGTTTCCACCAAAGTGCATTTAAATCTTGATCTGGGTTTTCATATAATTCTTTTTCGAAGAATACGAATGTAATAATCCATCGTCCTGCAATAAGCATCTTTAACTGTTCAAATTTTTCAAGGGCTGGTGCTAACGTTTCTAACTGATCACTTTCAAGCTTTAGGAACGTTTCCAACCATTCTTTGTTTTCGGTCATTTTACCAAATAACATGGCAATGGCTTCAGTTGTTAACGTGTGAGCTGGTGATCTTAGAACATAAGGAAGCTCACGATCTAAATATTTAAAGTAAGCGGCGTGACCAAATTCGTGGAGCATCGTTCCCATCCAATATGCATCCGGCTGGTTGTTACATAATACACGAGTATCCCCGTTACGATCCATGTCTGTACAAAAAGCTGTTGGGTTTTTCCCAGGGCGTGGATCCATATCACTCTTAGCATATAAATCTTCAATTGGGATGTTCATTGCAGCGAATGTATCGGCAGTTAACTTCTCGATGTCTTGATCTTTGAAAAAAGGATCAAGATTTGTTTCTTTAGAAGCAGGTGCTTCTTGGAAGAAAGGATCGACATAATGCCATGGTCGTAAATCAGAAACGGATATCTCAAATTTCGCTGCTAGTTCCTCGTCTAATTGTTGTTTCAATTGACGGAAGGTGCTATCCGAAAGATCAATCAGTTGCTGAAAGATTGAGAAAATCTCTTCGCGATCTAATTCTTGATTTTTAAACGACATCTCATGGTAATTGTTAAATCCAACTGCTTTTGCCGCTTCATTCCTAACTTTGATCAGTGTTAGAAGCTTTTCTTCAACTACCTTTCCAACTTCTTTTGAAGCCTTCCAAGCGTCTTCACGCTCTTGTAAATCCAGACTATTGATTAAGATATTGCGAACGTCATTCGCTGAAAGCTTTTTCCCATTTACTTCAGGTTCATACGTGTTAAACATATGATTTAATTCAGCAGATAGTTGTGATAACTCTTTTAGGACTTCGGCCGGAAGCTGATTTTCCATGAACGTACGTTGAAGGCCTTCTAATTGTCGTTGCTCAAGTGCTGTTAAGTCTGTTTCCTTTAAGTAGTCCTGAACTGCTTGCAACGATTCGGGATTTGAAAAATATGTACGAAACTCCGTTTGCGCTTCAGCAACCTTTTGCGCCCACTCTTTTTCACCGGTAGTTTGGGCCATCCAGCTTGCATTGGTTATGTTTTGATGTAGTTCTTTCACTCCCAAATTTTGCTCTTCTAAAAACTGTTGAACTGACATTTCTTCAACTCCTTGTGGAATAAATAGATTACCAATTTCTATCTTAAACCTTTTGTTCGTTCATGTCACCTCCGAGAAGAGAAGACAAGGAGACAGGTACATTGTCTCACGCAGAATGGATATCTGAAGTAATAACGGGAGCCCCTTTCCCAAAGAAGTTTATCTCTTGATTAAATTAGTATAGAGAAATTTAGGGTGATATACATGACTCTTACTTCTGATGCTATACTAGATAACGTAGAAATGGATTTTTATGCTATTTTAAATTAGGCTTGTAAATCTAGTAATAGAAATGGAGACAATGCTGATGAAGAAACAAGGACTAAATCCTTATCTTCCTTCATGGGAGTATATCCCAGACGGAGAACCACATGTGTTTAACGAAAGAGTCTATGTTTATGGCTCGCATGACCGTTTTAATGGACATGTATACTGCTTAAATGATTATGTATGTTATTCTGCACCAGTAGCAGATTTATCTGATTGGAAGTATGAGGGTGTTATTTATCGGAAAACAGATGATCCATTAAATCCTACTGGCCATATGTGTTTGTATGCTCCTGATGTTACACTTGGACCAGATGGAAGATATTATTTGTACTATGTATTAGATAAAATATCAATTGTTTCAGTAGCTGTTTCTGATACACCAGCTGGCAAGTATGAATTTTACGGGTATGTAAAATATGCTGATGGTACCCGCCTAGGAGAACGAGAAGGAGATCAACCGCAGTTTGACCCTGGTGTTTTAACGGAAGGGGACAAGACGTATCTATATACTGGTTTTTGTCCGACTGGAGATAGGTCGAGAAAAGGGCCGATGGCAACAGTTCTTGGAGCAGACATGCTTACAATTATAGAAGAACCGGCGTTTCTTGCTCCTAGTGAGCCTTATAGTGAAGGAAGTAGTTTTATGGGGCATGAGTTCTTTGAAGCACCTTCAGTGAGAAAAATCGGCGATACCTACTATTTTATTTATTCTTCAATCGTTTTCCATGAACTTTGTTATGCTACGAGCAAACATCCGACGAAAGGCTTTGAATATCAAGGTGTGATTGTCAGCAATAATGATCTTCATATTGACTCATATAAACCTGCCGATAAACCGATGTTTTACGGTGGGAATAACCATGGTAGTATCGTTGAAATAAACAATCAATGGTATATCTTCTATCATCGACATACGAATGGTTCTAACTTCTGCCGTCAAGGTTGTATAGAGCCAATTGAAATATTAAACGATGGGACAATTCCTCAAGTAGAAATGACTTCATGTGGTCCCAACGGGGGAGCATTACTGGGTCGTGGTGAGTATCCAGCGTATATAGCGTGCAATCTGTTCTACCGTATAGAGGAAAAGTATTCAGGCGATCTATGGATGGATAGTCATTTTCCTAAGATCACTCAGGATGGTAAAGATGGCGATGAAGAAATAGGATATATTACGAATATGTTAGATTCTGCTACGGCTGGCTTTAAGTATTTCGACTGTAAGGATGTAAAGACGGTGAAAATTAAAGTTAGAGGATATTGCAATGGTGCATTTGAAGTAAAGACCGCATGGGATGGTCAAGCACTGGCTACAATACCTGTTGAATTTACTAATGTATGGACAGAATATTCTTCTGAGATTTCAATTCCAGACGGAATCCAAGCCTTGTATTTCACTTATACTGGGAATGGTAGGGCTAGTTTGGCTTCGTTTAGATTGGAATAACAGTTCCGGTACTGACTTTTGTACACCTATAGATATTCAAATATAAAATACCCTACATTGGTTGTGGGGTATTTATAGTTTTTTGTTTATAATTATTATAAAAAGATATTGACTTTAAAATACTTTTTGCTATACTTTGTATATACTATGGTGGAAAGAGTTGATAACCATGAGACCTATAAAAAGCTTATGCTCCAAGTGTCAAGTTGAAATTAAAACTCTAAAGCATACAACTATTTGTGGCTGTGGAAGTAAGATAAACATCAAATAACATACAAACGTTAAGCGAGATTTTTGATACTTGCTTGACGTTTTTTTTGTTTTAAAAAAATAATATCTTGAATTCGAGATATTTTTGTTGCATTCCCTTCACTTGAAGTGTAAAGTGATAGGTGAGAAAGGAATTGAGTCATGTGAGAAAAAATACTCGTAGTTCACTCATTTGGTTTCGTATTACTCGTTTTACCCATCAAAGTAATCTATTATCAAATGATTTTCTAAAACAGTATGGGATAACAGTTGCTCAATTTGATGTATTAAATCAGGTTTCAACATATCAACCGATTATGCAAAATGAACTTGCTACGAAAGTAACCGTGTCAGAAGGTGGAATATCACGTATGCTTACGCGCTTAGAGCAAGAGGGCTATATCATTCGTAAACAGGATTGGAAAACTAAATGGATTAGCCTTACTTCAAAAGGTGAGGATAAGATGGAAGAAGTTTTTGAACATCAACTATCTTTTCAAACGTCGATCATTAATGAGTGTCTATCCGAAGAAGAGCAGAAGACTTTATATGCACTTATGACCAAGTTACAAAAGAACACTGAAAATAAGATGAAATAATATTGATCACTTGATTAGTAAATTGAAAGGAAGGAAATGATATGTATAAAATTCCTGGGCATCATCACATTTCTATGATTACAAAACATGCAAATCAAAACAATCAATTTTATAAACATGTGCTTGGGTTACGACGCGTGAAAGTGACTGTAAATCAAGATGCTCCAACCATGTATCACTTATTTTACGGAGATAAAACAGGTAGCCCGGGCACTGAACTATCATTTTTCGAAATTCCATCAGTTGGAAAAACGCATCGTGGTACAAATGCGATTACTAGAATTGGTTTACTAGTATCTTCTGAAGAAAGTTTGCAGTATTGGAAAAAACGTTTTGAACAGCATGGGGTTTATCATGAAGAAATATCAAGATATGCCAATCGTGCCGCATTGAAATTTGAGGACCCAGAAGGGTTACGTCTCGTGCTGCTCGTATCAAACGGGGAGAAGGTTGAGCACTGGCAAACATGGGAAAAGTCAAATGTCCCAGCTGAGCATCAAATTCAAGGTATGGGTTCTGTGGAAGTGACGGTGAAAAGACTCGAAAAACTTGCGAGTACCCTTACAGACATGTTCGGCTATACAGAGGTTAGCCGTAGTGAAAACGAAGCCATCTTTCAATCGATCGACGGTGAAGTTTTTGGAGAAATCGTTGTCAGCTATTTAGACGGTCCATCGGAAAGACCAGGTCGTGGAAGTATTCATCACTTGGCGATACGTGTCAAAAACGATGAGGAACTTGCCTACTGGGATCAGCAAGTAAAACAACGAGGTTTCCAAACCTCAGGTATTGTCGACCGTTATTACTTTAAGAGTTTGTATTTCCGGGAGTCTAACGGGATACTGTTTGAAATAGCGACAGATGGGCCGGGCTTTACAATAGATGGAGATGTCGAACATTTAGGGGAACAGCTGGATTTACCACCATTTTTAGAGGGAAGACGGGCCGAGATTGAAGCAAACTTAGCCCCTATTGAAGAGTAAAATATATTTTTTTAGGAGGAAATGAATATGAACCATTTAAAAGGAATCCACCACGTAACAGCAATTACGAGTAGTGCAGAAAAGAACTATGAATTTTTTACCTATGTTTTAGGAATGCGGTTAGTTAAAAAAACAGTGAATCAAGATGATATTCAAACGTATCATTTATTCTTTGCAGATGATAAAGGTAGTGCTGGTACAGATATGACGTTCTTTGACTTCCCAGGTATTCCAAAAGGTGTCCATGGAACAAATGAAATCTCAAAGACATCGTTCCGTGTCCCAAGTGATACTGCATTAGACTATTGGGTCAAACGGTTTGATCGTTTAGATGTCAAGCATACTGAAATTAAAGAACAATTTGGAAAGAAAACTCTCTCATTCGTTGACTTTGATGATCAACAATATCAATTAATTTCAGATGAAAAAAATAAGGGCGTGGAATCTGGTACTCCTTGGCAAAAAGGTCCAATTCCACTCGAATATGCGATTACTGGGTTAGGTCCCGTCTTTGTCCGGATTGGAAACATTGACTATTTTAAAGAATTGCTAGAGAGGGTGCTATTATTTAAAGAAACTGCGAGAGATGGATCTTTCTATTTATTTGAAGTAGGTGAAGGTGGAAACGGAGCTTCAGTGATTGTCGAATCGAATACGAGTTTACCTCCAGCGCGACAAGGGTATGGAACGGTACACCATGCGGCGTTCCGTATAGATGATCGTTCGGTTTTGGATGAATGGAATGAACGATTGAGTAGTTTTGGTTTTAGCACATCTGGTTATGTCGATCGTTATTTCTTTGAGTCGTTATACGCAAGAGTTGCTCCACAGATTTTATTTGAATTTGCGACGGACGGACCAGGCTTTATGGGCGATGAACCTTATGAAACACTTGGTGAAAAATTATCTTTACCTCCGTTCTTAGAACCGAAACGTGCAGAAATTGAAACGTTAGTTCGACCAATTGAGACAGTTAGGAGTACGAAAGTGTTTGAAAAGGAATATGAGGGATAAATAGAGTTTGGGGAACTGAAGGGGGACTTTAAAAGTATAAGTTTATTATAGTATTTAACTCGTTAGAATCTTTTTAGATTGTAACGAGTCACATATCTTGAAATCATAATACTTGATATGATAATATTTGGATTAGAGTTAATTGAACTGTTATTGGAGTCTTGTGCTATTGTCAGGTAGCGGGAAAATGTAGTTCTGAATTCTTGAATTTAAGAAATGTTAATTCAAGAGGAATTTATGTGTACTAAGTTTTAAAAAAAATATATCAGGTAACAAATAGGAGTGTGTAATCCTATGAGCTTTTTCGAAAAAATATTTGGAAAAACAAAGGAGACGAATACGATGGAAAATATTAAATTAGCAGTCATATACTACAGCATGGGTGGAACGAACTATCAATTATCAAAATGGGCTGAAGAAGGTGGCAAAGAAGCTGGTGCTGAAGTAAAAGTGTTAAAGGTACCTGAATTAGCACCTCAACATGTCATCGATGAAAACGAAGGTTGGAAAGCTCACGTAGAGGCAACAAAAGATGTTCCAAACGTAACATTAGATGATCTAGAGTGGGCAGACGCAATTATTTTCAGTGTACCAACACGTTTTGGTAATATGCCAGCTCAAATGAAACAATTCTTGGATACGACAGGTGGTCTATGGTACCACGGGAAACTGGCAAACAAAGTAGTCAGTGCTATGACTTCAGCTCAAAATTCTCATGGTGGTCAAGAAGCGACGATTTTATCATTGTACACAACGATGCACCACTGGGGCGCAATTATTGCCTCACCTGGTTACACAGATCCTGTTCAATTTACATCAGGAGGTAACCCATACGGGGTAAGTGTAACAGTGGGTCAAGACGGAAAAATGATTGAAGATGTTGAAGCAGCTGTTAAGTATCAAGCAAAACGAACAGTTACCGTAGCAGAGTGGGTAAAAAAAGGAAATCAATAACGACAAATTCACCGAAAAGCTCAGAGTTGCTCTGAGCTTTTTTATGTTTGTTAAATGGAACTTGCCCAATTTCGAAAGAGAAATTGGTAATTCATATAAAACTTTGTATGAACTACATTTCACAACGAATGAGATACTATTCTTACAACGTTCTCTAACATGTTACTTAAAATGAGCTTGATTTTTTGCTTTTTTACATGTTTAGGAACAAGGACAGACTTAAAATAGGCGGGTATCGTTTATGGATCTAATTTCTTGAGGGATATATCCGCGGTCAATTTACTTTTACAGTCCAAACTTGTTCATTTACAGTCCAAAACTGAACATTTACGGTCCAAATTCACCAATTTACGATCCAAAATGATGGTTTTATGAGCGAAATTGAAAAAGGACTAACAGCACAAGTTCCAAAGGTCCATAACTACTGTATGTTTTGCTTTGACGGACGAAGATATATGACACATTTGTGAAAAGAGGACCAAACAGTCAAAAGTGTGATTTTTCTCACAAGAGTAATCTGTGTTTAGGAGTACAATCTACTCATAAAGAACATTAATCAGTTGCTTATAGGATTAATAGCTTCATAGGAGGGAACACGACATGGGCAGAAAACAACTAGTGATGATTGGGAACGGGATGGCTGGTGTGAGAACAATTGAGGAAATCTTAAAGCTTGCTCCAGACGCTTTTCAAATAACCATTTTCGGGGATGAACCACATCCGAATTATAATAGAATTAAGCTTTCAAATGTTTTACAAGGTGATACAACAGTAAACGATATCATTATGAATACTTGGGAATGGTATCAAGAAAATAACATTGAGCTTTTTACAGGAGAAGCAATTGTTCGCATTGATACTGAAGCGAAACAAGTAATCTCAAATCAAGGTAGAGTAGTGAGCTACGATGATTTAATTATTGCGACTGGATCAAGTTCGTTTATTTTGCCAATTCCGGGTGCCGATAAAGTGGGCGTTACTGGTTTTCGTGATATCCACGATTGTGAAACGATGATCAAAGTAGCGCGGGACTATAAAAAAGCTGCAGTTATTGGCGGCGGGTTGCTTGGTCTTGAAGCAGCAAGAGGCTTGTTAAACTTAGGTATGGAAGTAGATGTCATTCACTTAATGCCTCATTTAATGGAGCGACAACTCGATCCTACTGCGTCAATCATGCTAAAAGAAGAACTTGAAGCACAAGGCATGAATTTCCTGATGGAAAAACAGACTGCTGAGATCCAAGGCGACGAAAGAGTGACTGGACTACGTTTTGTAGACGGTTCGGAGATTGAGGCTGACCTTGTCGTTATGGCAGTCGGGATAAAACCAAATGTTCAAATTGCTAAAGACAGTGGTATCTATGTAAACCGTGGAATTGTTGTTGATGATTTTATGCAGACAAGCGTTGCACATGTCCATGCGGTTGGAGAATGCGCGGAACACAGAGAAGTAATTTACGGTCTTGTAGCTCCATTATATGAACAAGGAAAAGTGCTTGCTGCTAATCTTTGTGGAGTTGAAACAAAGCCATATGAGGGATCAATTGTCGGCACTGGCTTAAAAGTTTCTGGTGTAGACCTGTTCTCTGCTGGTGAAATTGATGATGATCCAAAGACAAAGTCAATTAAAGTTCATAACGAGTTCGATGGGGTATATAAAAAGATCGTCATTCGTGACAATCGAGTTTCTGGTATTGTCTTATACGGCGATACAAAAGATAGCTCAAGATTATTTAGAATGTTACTGAAAAAAGAAGATGTTAGCGGCATGACTAGTGTATCTATATTAGAGTCTGGTTGTTGTGGTGTAGGATCTGACTCCAATGATGTCGCGACCATGGCAGCAGATGAAATTGTCTGTGGATGTAATGGTGTGACTAAAGGAACAGTTGTGGAAGCTATTCAAGCAAAAGGGCTAACAACTGTTGATGAGGTGGGTAGCTGCACAAATGCCGGACGTTCATGTGGCCGTTGTAAGTCGTTAATCTCTGATATTTTAGCGCATACTCTTGGTGAAAAATATGATGTGGCTGCGAAGAAAACAGCATTATGTGGTTGTACAACTATTAGCCGTGATGAAGTAGTCGCGGAAATTAAGGAAAAAGGTCTATCTACTGTAAAAGAGGTCATGAATGTTCTTGGCTGGAAACAAGAAGAAGGATGTTCGAAGTGTCGTCCAGCGTTAAACTACTACCTTGGAATGATCCTACAAGATCAATATACGGATGATCGCGACTCAAGACTCGTTAATGAAAAAATGCATGCAAATATTCAAAAAAACGGAACTTACTCAGTTATTCCTAGAATGTATGGCGGAGTAACTACAGCGAAGGACTTAATGAAGATTGCCGAAGTTGCAGAAAAGTATGATGTTCCTTTAGTGAAATTGACTGGTGGTCAGCGAATTGGCCTTTATGGTATCAACAAAGACGATCTTCCAGCTGTTTGGGAAGAACTAGGAATGCCATCTGGTTATGCTTACGGAAAAACTCTCCGCACGGTGAAAACTTGCGTAGGAGCAAAATTCTGTCGCTTTGGTACTCAAGACTCGATGGGACTTGGGATTGATTTAGAGAAAAAATTCGAACGTTTAGACACTCCGCACAAAGTGAAAATGGGTGTATCTGCTTGTCCAAGGAACTGCGCTGAATCTGGAATTAAGGACTTTGGTATTGTTGGAATTGATGGTGGCTGGGAGCTTTATGTTGCAGGGAACGGTGGAACAGACTTACGTGCTGGGGACTTATTTGCAACTGTGAAAACAAAAGAAGAAGTCATTGAATTGATAGGCGCATTTTTACAATACTATCGCGAGCACGCGAATTATCTTGAGCGTACTTCTACATGGGTAGAACGCGTAGGGCTTGACCATGTGAGAGAGGTTCTAGCCAATGAAGAAACTAGAAAAGCGTTGAATGAGCGCTTAGATAAAACGTTGAAGAAATACCAAGAGCCATGGGCGGAAGTGCTTGAAAACCAAGACCTTCAGCAGAAGTATTATCAAAAGCACGAAATTCCAGTCTTAGTATAAGGGGTGAAGTAGAATGGAGAAACTATATCTTACAGATTATGACTCTTTACCAGAAAGGACAGGACAGGTATTTCATATCGGTCAAGAAGAGATCGTCCTGTTCCGTCTTTCCAACGGTGAGGTAAAGGCAATTGAAAATAAGAGTCCCCATCCAAAAGGCGGAACATTAAGTGGGGGCTTAGTAAGCGGTGAATATGTATATTGCCCGCTCTATGATTGGAAAATATCATTAAATGATGGAATGGTTCAAGCACCGGACAGTGGGCAAGTAAAGATTTTTCCGATTGAAATAACTAGTGGACAGGTGTTTATGATATATCAATAGGGAATGTAGAAGTGCCTGTCACTTCCCGAAAAATCTTGTTTCACAACTATGTTTCACGAAACTATAAAAAAAGTAGCCGTCTTCCCGTAAAGGGTATACGGCTTTCTTTGTGCTGTACAACTACTACCTTCTAGGTTAAAAAACTTCTTTGCAAAGCTTGTAAAGGATTAGGGAGCAACTTGATCAGGAGATCCGCTATAGTAGCGTGCCTTAATGTTTCTAGCAATGCCAATTCTTTTTGAATACCCAATGAGGCAATCTTGAAATAAGAATTCAATAATTGCGTTATCTAGTGCTTAAGCTTTGGAATTGCAACATCGGGTTCATGCTTCAGAGAAACATGCAATTGAAGATCTCGATTAATAGAGGCGAAAAAAACATCATCTAGGTTGTGTATTCCTCGTTTTGTTAATTGTTCCTGTAGCCACATTCGATCAAGGTTAAAGTCTTTGAGTATGTCTGTGTAGATGGTTCCTTCTATGATAATTGGTAGTGCAATTGTAGAAGTTGGCTTATAAATTTGCATATCTTCTTTGGTGACGGGTTTTTTTTCTGTTTTTTTTAGTACACTTATACCTCCATTTGCCTCAATAATTGCTGTTTCAACTTCGGTAATGTCAAATACGTCTTTTTCTCTAAGCATTTGCAGGACGCTATCAATGGAATAACGAAGCTTTTTTAATCTTTGGTCAAGTATTATCCCGTCCTGGATGACAACAGTCGGTTCAAAAGTAAGCAGTCTACCTACTTTTCGATTTTTAATTTTCCAATAAGTAATGAGCCTTTGAAAAAAGGCTATAGAAATGACTGCGATAGCAGTAGGGAAGTGTTTAATATTTGGATCAGCAATGTCTGCACCGACAACAGCACCCAATGTGATAATAATTAAATAATCAAAAATCGGTAATTCACCAATGGCCCTTTTTCCCATATAAAGTGTCATAAACAAGAGCAACGGTAATATTGTAACAATTCTCCCTATTACCAATAGTGAATCGGACACATATTCGTACATGTTTTAGCACCTTTCCGTTAAAGGTTATTTTTACCACTAGTCTTCGTTGATGATAGGAAAAATATTCTCGACGACATCTTCAATCCATCCCACCCCTTTTCCTCACACCCTGTATGTATAGAGTGAAGGGGGTGATAAGATGAGCGCAAACATTTTACAATCACGTTTAACGATGCAATTGTTAGCTGGGTACAACGAAGAGGGGAAAGAGATTTTTAAAACAAAATCATTTTCGAACATCAACAACACAGCAACCGATGGCCAGCTTCGCACGACAGCAGAAGCATTACTTTCGCTGCAGGTCCATACAGCAGAGATCGTCACACGCACAAATCAATACGCTGTTTCTTAATTAATTTTTCAAAATTGATAGGAATGGAGGTGAAAACAGATGGCGAAGAAGATTGAACTTATTTTTAAAAATGAGATTGGTAGAAACGTAACGATTTCATTAGATGACCCAATTGAACCAGTAGATCCAGGGAAAGTAGCATTAGTAATGGATTTAGTGTTAGCGCAACAAGCATTCGTATCAAGCGGCGGCTTCTTAGTGAGCAAGGTTGGTGCTCGAGTAGTTGAACGCAATGTAGATCCAATTCAAATGGCATAGTGACGGAAGGGGAGACCGAGTGTCTTCCCTTTTTGCTCTGAAGAAAGACGTGATTGGAGTAACCTGAATACGTATTTAGATTTTTTAAAAAGCTCTTGAAACAAGAGTAAAGTAGATCCACAGAGGGGCTACCGAATTTTCAAACCACAGCTTAGCCGAAATTCCCTATGTATACTTCATACGAAACTGAAGTTTTATTATCCATCCCCTGAAAGAAGAGGTACAAAAAAGAGTCTTAATTGAAGCAGCATAAGAAACGCCAATCGTTACATCGAAGTTAGGAGACATGGGTACAGTCATTGGGGCAGTAGCGTTAATTTGATCTGAGTTGTTTATACCGGAACATTTGTAATTAACCTTTGAGTGTTCATTGTATAAACTATACTAAATGATTGGAAATACTAAAGACAATTAGTAGTAAATTTACTATGATATCCTTAGTTAATTAATTTTATTAATTTGAAATTTAGTTTGAAACGGATATATTGTTCTTTTGAGAGGAGCTTGATAAAATGGCTATTTTGGTAACTGGTGGTGCTGGGTATATTGGAAGTCATACGGCACTTTTTCTCCGTGAAAAAGGAGAAGAGGTGATCATTTTAGACAATCTTCAAAAAGGTCATGCAAAAGCTGTTTTAGACGCAACCTTTTATAAAGGTGACCTTAGTAATGAAAGCATACTAGATGAAATTTTTACCAAACATACAATTGATAGTGTTGTACATTTTGCAGCAAATTCTTTAGTAGGAGAAAGCGTGGAAAAACCATTAGAATACTATGAAAATAATGTGTTGGGTTCGTATACTCTTGTGAAGAAGATGGTAGAGCACGGGGTGAAAAAAATCGTATTCTCATCTACCGCGGCGACTTATGGTGAACCTAAGTCAATCCCTATCTTAGAAGATGACCCGACTGTACCGACAAACCCATATGGTGAAACGAAATTAGCGATTGAAAAAATGTTGAAATGGTCAGATCAGGCTTACGGACTAAAGTCAGTTTGCTTACGTTACTTTAATGCCGCAGGTGCTGATCCAAGTGGGAGATTAGGAGAAGATCACGAACCTGAGACACATTTGATCCCAATTGTACTTCAAGTAGCTCTTGGCAAAAGAGATAGTATCAAGATATTTGGTGATGACTATCCAACCGGTGATGGAAGTTGCGTTCGAGATTATATCCATGTCATGGATTTAGCCGAAGCCCATTATCTAGCACTTAAAAAGCTAGAAACTACCAAAGAGAGTGGGATCTATAATTTAGGTAATGGCAAAGGATTTTCAGTGAAAGAAGTCATCGAAGTTTGCAGAAAAATTACAAAAAAAGATATACCAGCCGTCATAGTCCCAAGAAGACCAGGAGACCCTGCTGTTCTAATCGCTTCATCAAATAAAGCTCAACAACAACTTGGGTGGTTTCCTCGATATGCAGATTTAGAAGAAATCATTACGCACGCATGGAACTGGCACCAAACCAATCCAAATGGTTATAGCGAGGAGAAATAATCATAGACAAAAAAGTTATTTTTACGAAATTTAAAGAGCTTTACCATGAAACAGAGGGGCTGAGACATTCTTTGCCCCAGATCGCGTAAATTTAATCGGCGAACAAACGGATTACAACGGAGGTCATGCCTTCCCATGCTCCTTAAGTGTTGGTACCTATGTGGTTGTAAAAAAAAGAAACGATCGTACGCTACGATTTTACTCTATGAATTTTCCGGAGCTTGGTATTGTCGAAACAACAACAATTGAACTTGGCTATACTCCTGAACACGATTGGGCCAAGTATCCCAAAGGTGTGTTAACCAAATTAGTTGAAGCAGAAGCAACACTCCCAACTGGATTTGATGTTATTTATTACGTTACCATCCCAAATGGGGCAGTCTATCTTCATCGGCTTCGATTGAATTGGTAACTGCAGTACAAGTAAGTTTTTGTCAGTTATTAGTAAGGAGTCATGGCTAAGACCAGCCATTCAGGCAGATTTGCTGGATGGAGTGAGAGCTCAAATAAGAACTGACGGAAAACATGAGTTTGTTTTCTTAATGAATTTTAGTTCTGAGAAACAGTGGTTTGTTCTGAACGAGGATTATATTGATATGCTTAATGGTGTGACGGTTTCTGGGCGTATAGAGCTTCAGCTACATGGAGTGTGTGTGTTGAAAAAGGAAGTTTCCTTCAAATAAATATGTGTTGTTTGCTGCACGGTAAATAGAGGGACAAAGAAGGTGGTCATTTGACGACCTTCTTTTAATTACCATTACGAGGAAAAAATGGTAGTATTAATTCAAGACGACAAGAATGGAGAATAAGTAGAAGATGAATACTCCCTTTGATTGTATTACTGATTTTATTTTTGTTGAAACTGAAATCACTCCTGCTAATGCTATCTTAATTCCGGGTGCGAATCACCCACCATTAATGGAACGAGCTATTTCTTTATACAACGAAGGTTTCGCACCATACTTACTCCCTTCAGGTGGCTATAACCCACACGTTGGGACGACAGAATGGGAGTACTTGCAAAACATCGCACTAGAACATGGCGTGCCTAGCGAGGTAATTATTAAAGAGGACCAAGCTCAGCATACATTGGAGAATGCGCGTTTCTCCTTAGAAGTTTTAGAGAAAGCTAGTATTCAACATCAAAAGGTAATCATTGTCTGTAAAGCGATCCACTCTAGAAGAGCATTATTGTGTTATCAAGCCGTATTTCCAAAGGAAACAGAGTTTTTGGTTGTTCCTGTTATTGATCGGTATGAACTAACGAAGGAGAACTGGTTCTTATCTGAAGTGGGAATAAGTCGGGTGATGACAGAAGTTGAGAAAATTGGAAAATATTTTAGGACCCATATACCCAATTGGGTTCAGCAGTCAGCTATGAAAGGATGAGGTAAGTTGGAACCTTTATACGACCACATTGGTGTAACATATGATACTACTCGGAAAGCTGACCCTGAAATTACTAGACGTTTACGAAATCATTTACAAGTGTCTAATCGAAGTAGAATACTTGATCTTGCTTGTGGAACAGGAAATTACACGGTTGCTTTAGAAGAGACAGGTCTACAGATGACAGGTATCGATCTATCTAAAGAAATGATTAAGAAAGCAGAAGAAAAATCAGATTCAGTTACATGGGAAATAGCGAATGTAAAAAAGCTTCCATTTGACCAAAAAAGTTTCGATGGGCTGACTTGTACGTTAGCGGCTCATCACTTTGATGAGCTGTTGACACCTTTTCAGGAAGCTTATCGAGTACTTGATAAAGGGAGGTTTGTACTATTCACCTCAACACCAGAACAGATGAACAATTATTGGTTGAAGGAATACTTTCCAGAGGCAATTGAAAAGTCGGCGCAGCAAATGCCTTGCTTACGAGAGGTCGAGGATGCATTAAAAACAGCTGGGTTTAGAATTGTAGGCTATGAAACTTTCTTGATACAACCAGATTTAGTCGATTTTTTTCTATACAGCGGGAAGTATGAACCAAAGATGTATTTGATTGAAGACGTCCGCAAGGGTATTTCTACTTTTGCAAACATAGCTTCAAAGGAAGAAATAAAAGAAGGGTGTATTAGATTAAAACGCGACATTGAGTCGAAAAAGATTGATGAAGTAACCAGTAAATATAGTAGTAGTTTAGGTGATTATGTATTTGTGGTTGCGGAGAAAAAGTGACTTTTGAGAGGACCGGTTTAGTAGATTATTCGCTTGACTAGGAATAGCTCTAAGTTTCTTACCATCTTTAATCTTGATTAACGTATAAGAAACAAAAAAAGTAACAGTCCAGTCCCTGAAAAGGAAAAGGATTGTTACTTTTTTCATTTGAGAAACTATATGTTACTTTGCTACCTTTCTAAAAACATGCGAAGAGGAATCACAGGTTCAGTAGTGGTGGACGAGTGTTGTCTGTCTGACCGACGTTGGTACCGTTCGGTCATTCTTGCATTAATAAATCGATGCATGTTGATGTGCATGCAGTTTTGTAAAAATTCCATTCTCATTAGCAAGAAGTTCTGCGTGTGTACCATCTTCAGCAATTCCATCTTCGTTTACGACGAGAATTCTGTCAGCATTACGGATCGTTGCTAGTCGATGTGCGATGATGAGTGTTGTACGGTCTTTGGCAAGTTCGGTTAATGCTTCTTGAATAATTGACTCTGTTTCTGTATCTAAAGCAGATGTTGCTTCATCTAAAATCAGGATGCGTGGGTTTTTCAGGAACATGCGGGCAATTGACAGACGTTGCTTTTGTCCGCCAGATAGCTTTAGTCCTCGTTCTCCAATTTGGGTATTATACCCGTCTGGTAAAGAGGCGATTAGGTCAGAAAGGTGAGCCCGTCTTGTTGCCTCTTCAATTTCTTCATCTGTTGCATCTAATTTTCCATAAGCAATGTTTTCTCGTAATGTACCAGTAAAAAGGAACACGTCTTGTTGGACAATTCCGATATTTGAACGAAGTGATTCCTTTGTCATATTGCGTATGTCAATTCCATCTATGGTAACAGAACCTTCGACAACGTCATAAAAACGAGGGATCAGCGAGCAGATCGTCGTTTTCCCAGCACCTGATGGACCAACAAAGGCGACAGTTTGCCCAGCTTGAATGGAAAAGCTTAGGTCATCCAGAATGCGTCTATTTTCTTCATAGCCAAAAGTCACATTATGAAAGGCAATATTTCCGTTAAGTTCAGGTACTTCGATCGCATCCGGACGGTTCTTAATATCAGGCTCTTGATCCATAAGCTCAGTAAATCGTTTAAATCCAGCCATGCCTTTTGGATACAACTCTAGTAAAGCACTAATCTTATCAATTGGTTTAAATAACACATTTACATAAAGAATAAAAGCAACTAATTCTCCATAAGACAACTCTCCGGTGAAGCTTAACCATGCTCCGTACACTAAAATAACCAGTGTCATCATTCGAGTCGTAATATAAATACCAGATAAATTCCAACTCATAACTTTATAGGCTTTAAGTTTCGAAGAGCGGAAAAATTGATTGTTTGTGTTAAAGCGTTCTTTTTCAAATGCTTCATTTGTAAAAGATTGAACAACGCGAGCGCCTGATACGCTATCTTCAACCCTTGCGTTTACATCCGCTATATTTCCATACATCGCAGTCCAAGCTCTGTTCATTTTAATATTGGAGTAAGAAATTAACCAGACGAGAAACGGTACGACGATAATCGCAACGAGTGCAAGTTTCACATTGATCGTCAGCATAATCCAAAATGCTCCGATAAAGGTCATGATCGCAATGAATAGATCCTCAGGACCATGGTGAGCAAGCTCGCCAATATCCATTAGGTCATTTGTTACTCGGCTCATGATGTGTCCAGTTTTCGTATTATCGAAGAACTTGAACGACTGTCGGTGAACATGATTGAACAATTCTCTTCTCATATCTGTTTCAATATTAATCCCTAGCTTATGGCCCCAGTAGTTTACGACAAACTGCATACTTGAGCTTAATAGATAGAGAGTAAGTAATCCGGCACTGACAGCGGTTATGGTACTCCAGTTTCCTTCTGGTAGCAAACTATCTATGAACCAAGCAACCGCTAGAGGAAACCCAAGCTCTAATAAACCAACGAAAACTGCGCACACAAAATCAATGATAAACAACTTTTTATGTGGCTTATAATAACTGAAAAAACGTCTAATCATACGTACAACTCCCTGCATAGAATTATTAAATTTTAATCGAAGTGACAGGGATTAGCAATCAAAAAGTTTCAAAATATAGGAAGTTTAAAAGAGTGCAGAAGACATGGTGAGGGAGAGGTGGAAGTAATAAACAAGGTGACTGTAACTTTATTATGTAAACTGTGAGTGTGCAAAACTCTTAATGATAACCGCAAGGATCGGCACTTAAGCGAACAAAGAAGCACTATTTTTTCAAAAACCACGTGGTTTTCTTTAGAATTTAAGGAGATTACATCTCGTAAACAGAATTTTGATGAAGGCAATTTGCGAATTAGAAGGACCTTTATTGTTGTATCGTATGTTTTTTGGCTGTTAAAAGGAAGGTTTAGATAAATTCAAGTATACCCTCCAATATAAAAGAATATCATCTCATAAGAAGAAAATTAAAATTTATTTCAAGTTCTGCAATACAGCCTTTCTAAAAGGATGTGCTAGAAAATGAAAATAATTGAGATGATCGATTTTCTAGATGAGAAAAGCGAGAAGATTAAAAAGGATTTTGGAGTTTCGAAACTTCACATGGCCTCGGCCTATAACGGGATTCATGCAGCAATTCAATGGCTCGGCAGTTCGATATATAAAAGTGTGGTTGAAGATATTGTTTTTCATATTACTGATGAACCAATCAATTTTCCTGGTGAACTAGGAATTTATGAAGAAGAAGATTTTCAACCTGTGATCTACTTAAACATAATGGCGATAGCGGAAGATTACAAAAATCGGGAGTATCTACTAGAAGTAAATCGGAATGATGTATCTAGCTTTGAATATGCAGCTTTTATTTGTTTTCATGAAGTCGGGCATCTTTTTCATGGGCTTGTTGGTGGCAGTGGAAAAGAGAAGAAGGATCGCTTATTTGATTACTTTGATAAGGGTGAATACTTTTATAAGCGCTTTATTTCAGAGATGAAACATGGCTACACACCCCATGAAAAGAAGAAATATCGCAACATTCCACATGAAAAGGCTGCAGATAATTTTGCTAAGCAGTGCCTACGAGTGATGCAATCAGAAGGTAACTTCGACAACTGCCTGTGACGCCCCGAAAAATCTTGTTTCATGGAGGTGTTCCACACGGCCTTACTATGTGTTGGCTGTTTTATCTCCCATTTAATACCTCTACTCATTTATTGTTATTCTGATATAGAATAGGGTAGATGATTAAATAGATTGGAGAGATCGTGATTAATGGATGTATTAAGGCATGTATCTACCTTTCGGTTATGTAACATGGATGAATATGATATAGTCATAGGGAAGTTGGAAAGTGTTATTCAATCACTTTATCCAGAAAAACCTATCTATCTTACAATGGTTGCTGTGTTAGAAGCACTAAACAACTCCATAGAACATGGTAAGTTCCCAATAACTGCTAGAGTAGAGCAAAATGAAACAAATAAAGAGTTGCATATAGAGATCATAGACAGTGGACAGGGATTTCCAGTACCTGAAAAAATAAGAGTGATTAATACTAAAGGTGTTGACCGTTTATTAGAGGAAAAACTTTTCTCTACTAGAGGTAGAGGTATCTTAATTATGTATAAGACTGTTAAATCTGTTTCATTTAATGCTAGTGGGAACAAGGTTTTGCTCGTTGCTTCACTGTAATTTCTAAGTATGATTATAAAACAGAAGCCTTTGAATAAAAGGCTTCTTATTTCATTTTTGGGGCTCACACATTACAACAAATCTATAATCATAAAAGATTGGTCATCAGACTCGCTGAAGTTTTTTTCTTTTTCTTGAATTAAATTAGAAAGGATGTTTTTTAATACCGCTGGTTGTTCATCGTTACAATCTTTTAAGACAGAAGATAACTCCTTAATCGGAACTAAATCAGTAATTCCATCGGTATATAAGAATAGTCTAGAGGTATTTGTATAGGAAACTTTGCTTGCTTTAAACTCTAAATCATCTAATAAACCAATCGGAGGAGAAGTTGAATGTAAGTAATTTATTTCTTCATTATCAATAATTACTACGGGAGGATGCCCTGCGTTAATAAATTCAATTTCTCTTTTTTCTGTATTTATATGTAAGTGAATGCCAGTCGCATAATGTCTGATATCACTGTTATTTTCAAAAAGGGTATTAAGATAGTGGTCTAATTCCTTGATGACTGTTTCTACAGACTCGCCTTTTGAAATAAGTGTTTGAAACAACGATCTTAAAGAAAGTGACACTAATGCGGAAGAAATTCCGTGTCCCATCACATCAATGATAATCACTCCATATTGAAAATCATTGATGTTATATATACCAAATATATCCCCAGATAACTCACTAGAAGGCTTATAAAATGTTGTGATACTAATTTCTTCGTTATGTATGGGAAGGGTTAATGAAACTTCTTGGATTTTCTTTGCTAATTGAAGTTCGGTTTCGATTTTCTCTTGATATAGTTTGTTCTTGTTTAGCAGAATTAATAACTCCCGTTGTTTTACTTCTAATGCCTCATTTGCCTTGTTTTTTTCTTCAAAAGCCATTTCGGCATCTTTTCTCGCTTGAATTAATTCATCTTCAAATTCATTTCGCTTAGACATTGGGATTACGATACATTCGTTTAAAAAAGTGTCGCCTTTATTTTTTCTATTAGCATTAAGTAACACTGGCAATTCAACGCCATCGTTAGTAAGAAGTGAGATGTACATTTCTTCAATTTTCTCTTGTACTCTCATCATCGGGAAAAAGTATAACTGGTAAAAAAGTCGAGCAGAAGGTGAAAGCAGGACATCAAAATGTTTTTGATGTAGTTCGTCTTTGGTATAACCTAATCGATCAACTAATGGTTGATTAATTGATTGGATCGTTCCACTGTCATTAAGCGCGACATAGCCACATGGCAGACCATCTAGTATCTTTACATCCATTAGAAGCAAGCTCCTTACATTTTCATAATAGAGATGATGTCTTTTTATCATAGCAAAATTTCCTATTACATGTCATAAATTCTTTTGTTATGATTAATGAAAACGACCAAGGAGTTAACATAGGATGATTGATATTATGAGAAGAAATCATGTACAAGTTAGTGGAAATGGTCCACAAACGATCATGTTTGGGGCTGGATTCGGTTGCGACCAAAAAATGTGGCGCTATGTTGCCCCGCATTTTGAAGAAAATTATCAGGTCGTGTTATTTGATTCTGTAGGTATGGGAAATTCGGATGTAACGCTATATGATGCTAAAAAATATAGTAAGCTTGATAGCTATGCAAAAGATGTTTTGGAGATAATGGAAGCTCTTAATCTAAACAACACAATCTTTGTTGGTCATTCGGTGAGTAGTATGATAGGTATCCTAGCATCTATCAAGGAGCCAGAACGTTTTTCACATTTAGTGTTGGTCGGACCTTCTCCTTGTTATATAAATGAGCTACCAGACTATGTGGGCGGCTTTGATAAAGAGGCACTAGAAGGCCTATTTGATCTTATGGATAAAAATTATATCGGATGGGCGAACTATTTAGCACCTGTGGTTATGAAGAATGTGGACCGACCAGAGTTAACAAAAGAACTAGAAGATAGCTTCTGTTCCACGGATCCTGTTATAGCTAGAAATTTTGCAAAAACGACTTTTTTCTCTGATAACCGTAAAGACCTCCCAAGAGTAACGGTTCCATCCCTTATATTACAATGTAAGGATGATTCGGTTGCACCGATAGAAGTAGGGGAGTATGTTCATCGTCATCTACCAAACAGTTCCCTTATGTACATGGAGGCAACAGGACATAGCCCCCATATGAGTCATCCCGAAGAGACGATTGAGTTGATAGAACAGTATCTTCAAAGAAATGGATTAACTAAATAAGATCAGGACTTTTCACAATGGGTTTACAAAGACTGCCTTCGTCAAATGTCAATCCTGATGATTTTGAATGATAATAATGAAAGGACGGCTCTTAACATAGAGTCGTCCTTTCATTTGATTTTTGACAAATAGGAGGAATGGCAGCATTATTACAAGGCTGTTTTCGCAACGTTTGTTGGTTTCGTAAAAATTCCAAAAGTCGGATTTCCACCCGAAATACTAAGAATTCACAACTAAACTTTAGTAAGTATTGCTTTTTTCTTACCTAATTTAATGGCTGATATCTGTGTTTTTTCCGATTACCTTAGGGTAAAAAAGCAACAGTTTTTTTGTGCGACGAGTAACCGCAGGAGCAATGTTTACGAAAAGAGCCTATTACAAAGTCAACTTTCCTTTGTTCATCATTCGGATGATAGCAATGATACTTCGACAAAGTAACATCTTTATCACGACACTTATAAACGAATGATACCAATTCCATCCTTTTTTCCAAGTAATCAGTTTTGTGTATTTGGCTGCAATCGTCTCAATAATAATCTGCGGAACTACAATTGGGATTAATTTTAAGATTAAACCTATTGGCTTACTATTTAATGTCCATTGATTATAAAAAAGCAACATCAGAGGGTAATGCACAAAGTCAAACGGCAAATGCACTTTTATACGCGGAAAAATTTTTCTTTTGTATTTTAAATAACCTTTTGAGACTAAGAAGTAGTCTGCAAAATAATTCTCTATGATGCTAACTATGTAAACAATGATCCAATCCTTTAGTGGTCGTTTGATAATTGCAAAGGGTAATAATCCCAATCCGGTAATAGTTGTCACTATAAGAAAATATGAAGAAAAGATTGATTTTTTACGCAATTGAAGCACCTCCAATGATAGTTTTCACATAAGTAGGGTAATTATGCGAAAGGCGGGTGCCTTGCATTCAAAACGATCATTTTTAAAAAGTGATAAGAACACTAGAAAAAATATGCTACCATCTACCTAGTACTTTCTGGTATGATTACAAATAAAAGGGAAGCAAGAGAGGGGAAAAGCGAGCTGAATGGGTAAGAAAGTTGGTTTTTCTATTATTCTAATATTATCATTTGTTTTAGCAGTTTCGGCAATTGTTCGTTATTTCATATTAGATCCAGTCGAAGGAAATGCAATTATTATCAGTGAAGGACTGGAAATGTTTAAAATGGAAAACCAACTCTGGAACATCGCACTGTACATTCATATCATCACAGCTGCCTTACCATTGGTTATCGGCCCGTTTTTGTTCATCAAGAAGTGGCGGAATCGCCATTTACAGCTTCATCGAAATTTCGGAAAAATTTATGTCATTACGATACTTATAAGTTCAATTGTAGGAATTTATTTATCTTTTTATGCCCATGGTGGTTTTTTAGCAAAGCTAGGTTTTTTTGGTTTGAGTCTAGCTTGGCTTTATACGACGTTTAAAGCCTATAAGTATATTCGAAACAAGCAACAAGCAATGCACGAGGAATGGATGTACCGAAGCTTTGCTGTAACATTTGCAGCGCTTACGTTTCGAGTGTGGACAGCGCTTGTAGGGTATTCATTAGATAACTTTACAGCAGGTTATGTAGCAGCCATTTGGTTGAGTTGGGTTGGAAATCTAGTTGCGGTTGAATTATGGATCCGCTTTAAACATCGAAAAAAAACTAAGATATCTGGTAATGTTAGCGTATAAAATAATGGCATTTACTAGGTGAAACTTACTGTTAAATACAAAAAGGTAACAGTCCAACTCTCAGAATAGGGGAAGGATTGTTACTTTTTTTGATTGTTTTTAGAATGTTCCTGAAAGGTGCTATCCATAGTTGTATTAGGCCGTATTTATTGATCTTTCATTTTTTTAATCTCTGTCACAGGTAATCCAGTTAACTCGTGAATATCGTTGATGGGGTATCCTTTCAGGAGCATTTGCTTTGCAATATCAATTTTCCCTTCTGCTTTCCCCTTGTTCCAGTAAATCTCAGCTAAATTTGTTTTGTCCCAGGTTAACCCCATATCAGTACCACCTTTCTTTCCTAATAATTCGTCAAGTTCTAGTTATACTGTAAACCCAAGCAAAAAATAGGTTACTTCAATAAAAAAATTAGTAGGGGACATTCGTAGTCAAAGAGAAAAAGTAACCGCCGAAGAATTGGATGTTACTTTTGTCAGTGATTTTTGCCTGGACTAGATTATAAATAACTAACAGCAAATATAACTGTACATTTATTTTAAGTTAATTAACTTTCCTGATCCTTCATTTTCTCAATTTCTGTCACGGGTACTCCAGTTAACTCGTGAATATCAGTGATGGGATATCCTTTCAGGAGCATTTGCTTTGCAATATCAATTTTTCCTTCTGCTTTTCCTTCCGCTTTTCCTTCCGCTTTTCCCTTGTTCCAGTATATCTCAGCTAAATTTGTTTTGTCCCAGGTTAAACCCATATCAGTACCACCTTTCTTTTCTAATAATTCGTCAAGTTCAAGTTTGAACTTCAAACCTAAATCTTCGTCTAATCTAAGAATACCATCTATGAAACGAAATAATTTGTCAATATGTTCTTTTGTCCATTCTTTTGATAGAAGTAGTCTAGCTAGTTTGATTTTGTATTGATAAGTTTGATCAAGCTTCTTTTTAGAACGTACGACGTAAACACCAGCTAATATCGCTAGGGCGAAAGGATTAACAGATTTTTCGAGTGTTTCCTCATCTTGATCAATGATTTTATAAGTTTTATAAGAATAGCTTAGTTCTGTTTCAAAAAACTTATATTGAAATTGATTTGGATTGAATTGTTTGTTTGCGTCTGTAAAGATTGCGATGGCATAAATGGATCTGTCATATTTATCTAGTGTGCGATAAAAATATTGAAACATTCTCTTTGCAAATGTCTTTTGGCGATCACCTTGAACCTCAATATGGATTAAAATCCATTGGTCTTTTCCATCTTTCAAATAGACTTTTACAAGCTTATCCATTAATTTCTTATTTGTTTCTGTTTCTTTAACTAATTGAGTTAGCTCCTGTTCTAAAAACTCAAAGCCTTTACTAACGTCAATATTTTCATACAATGCCGGAGCAAAAAATAGTACAAAATCCTCAAAAAAGTCTTCAATCACATCTTTCCAAAGTGAGTCATAATCAACAGGATACATAGGTTCACCTTCCTTACTATTTTATCACAAAGGCAGCCAAATCATGAAGAGTATCGTTCTTATATGTAAGAACATATGTACTAATTTTACTATAATACGTTTGTTCGTATAGGGTGGAAATGAGGTTAATTTTGACATTTTTGTGGCTTATAAACGAAGGAGAGGATTAGCTGTTAAATTTTCTTCTGTATAAAAACGTTAGTTTTCCCACCCCTTTTCCTCTCAACATGTATGTATAGAGTGAAGGGGGTGATGAGATGAGCGAAAACATTTTACAATCGCGTTTGACGATGCACTTGTTAGCTGGCTACGACCAAGAGGGCAAAGAGATTTTTAAAACGAAGTCTTTTTCGAACATTAATAACACAGCTACAGAGGCACAGCTTCGTACAACCGCTGAAGCGTTACTTTCACTGCAAGTTCACACAGCTCAAATCGTAACACGCACAAACCAATATGCTGTCTCTTAGTTAATTATTTCGAATTTGTAGGAATGGAGGTGAAAACAGATGGCGAAGAAAATTGAACTGATTTTTAAAAACGAGATTGGTAGAAACGTAACGATATCATTAGATGACCCAATTAAGCCAGTAGATCCAGGAAAAGTATCGTTAGTGATGGATTTAGTGCTAGCACAAGGAGCATTCGTTTCAAGTGGTGGCTTTCTAGTAAGCAAGGTTGGTGCTCGAGTAGTTGAACGTAATGTAGATCAAATTCAAATGGTGTAGTTGATGAGGGGGAGGACAATTGACTTCCTCTTTTAAGTTATAGAAAGGAGGGAAGCGAAATGGAGATGTGGATCCCGCTGATTAGCGAATACGGGTTTCCGGTCATGATCACTTTGTACCTGTTACACCGTATAGAAACCAAGCTAGATACACTTAATGCTTCCATTAATAATCTTGCTAGTGAAAAAGCGAAGATGTATGTAAAGAAAGCCAGTTCTTGATGAACTGGCTTTTGGCTATTGTTTATACTTCCAAAAACAACCATTTTATGTTAACTTAAAATTAATTTAGGTTAACAAAGTAACGATAGACAAAAGGAGAGGTTAGAATGAACTGGTTACAGACAGCACAAGAAGTAATTGAGGGAAAAATGATTAGCGATCATGAAGCGATGAGTATTTTGAATTGTGACGACGATGAGCTGTTGCCTTTGTTACATGGTGCTTTTCAAATTCGAAAGCATTATTATGGGAAGAAAGTAAAATTAAATATGATTATGAATGCGAAAAGTGGAACCTATGACCGCGAAAGCTGGGCACTAGTGTAAAAGCTGGAATACTTTTCCCACAAACATTGTCTTGAGAAAAACCGCCTATGTGTACTATACTAAAAACGTACAAACGGCTATGAATATCCTTCCTTCTACTCAATCTAAGATATTAGGGTTTCGCTTTCTGTTTGTTCAAATGGATCCTGGCTATGGTTCTTCTTCCTTCTATAGCATTTATGGTAGGGCAGCAGTGGAGCCTAAAGGTAACACTAGCTGACCATGTATTTTTTAGAGGAACCTCTTTCCAGGATACAATTACATGTAAACAAGATAAGTATCAGGACATTTCCTGGTACTTCTTTTATAGATAAAGGCTCTTTTCGTAAACATTGTGGCTTTTCTATCCTAAAATTATCGGAAAAATACCCTAGATGAAGATATCAGCCAATAAATTATGTAAGAAAAGAGCATTACTTACTAAATTAGTGGTGAATTCTTAGTAATTTGTGTAAAAATCCGGCTTTTGGGATTTTTACGAAAGCAACAAACTTTGCGAAAACAGCCTAGATAAAAGGTAGGTGGGAGCAGCACCATGGAAAACACATTGAACATGCAAAGCATTATGGTTAGACGTAATAAAGTGGTGGTTGAACAAGGTCAATCGTCGCTCTCAGAAGTATTACTGGCGACTGCGACCAAAAACTTAGAAGCCCTAGGGTTCATGTTTTCACCTGAGTTACTCACAGAGCTGCGCACGATGGAAGACTCGCAATTTATTAGCTTTTATACTAAACTTATACCGATTTTAAAAAATGCCGTTGGTGCTCATGTAGAGTACAAACCTATGTACCCTAACTTTCCTACCTCTGTGATGGAAGCGGAAGAAGCAGAACTTTACCTAAATGCTATCATCCATTACTATACTAACTTGCTGCCGTTCGAAGAGAAGAGAGAGCGGTTTCCATTATTTGAGAAAACAAATTTACGAATGTTGCAGCTTGCATCGATTAAAGATTTCTATCAAATAATCAGAGGCCTAATTTCCGCAAAAACTAGTCTATCTGCCACCGATCAAGCAGAAGTGCTCTGGAGTATTAGGAATAGCTCAGATGTATCCACTGTTTTACCGGAAGAAATTCCGATGAAAGAAACTATTGCGTTTGTAGTAGCTACACTACTAACAGAGGGGAAAATGAATGTTAATGAAATCTCTCACTATTTTAAGACAGCAACAGATGTACTTCGTCTTGCTGTTGCGTTATCAGAAGGGGATGTTAGTTTAGCTGGTACTACAAAATTTAAAAAGTTCAAACGATCGGAACGACGCTTTCTCTTAACACTACTAGATAGGATGAAAAATCCTACAGAGGATATGCTCAAATACAAAGGGCAGTGGATACGTCTTGGAGAAATTCTTCATCCCGGAGAATACAAAAATAACTTTCAAAATGCCTATCAAGCTTTTACAATTATCCGAAATAACGAAACCTTTCCTACGTTTTCTAGTAAAGTAGAAAAAGCATTGGCTGACAGTAATCTAGAAGAAGCGGTTCGGTTGCTCTCGAAGCGTCCAGGAGAATTGGCTCGACGATTGGATCACTTACTTCGACTATCTGATTTGCCTGAAGTTGTCATCAATCCTTTTCGAGAGGTGGCTTCCGAGGTATCAACGGCTGTACTACTTCAGGTAAAAACACATTTCCAAACCAGAAACTCAGATCAGCCAATTCGCGTTATTTTCCCAAAAGGAAATGTCGCAAAAGCGGTCGGTATAGAAAATCAACTTCCTGTTATTCCTGAAAACATTTGCTTAGCTATTGTAGACATTTGCGAGAAAGTGCTCATAGAGAGATTTTCTCAATTACCGCCACTTGGAAAGGTTTATATTGAACCTTCCTTAAAGAATATGAATGTCCCGTTTTCTCAACGTTCAGCCTCAAAAACGTTAAAAACTCTTGTCAGAGGCAGTAAATTCGAAATTCCAGAAGGGAATACAATTCGCTTTTTCACTTGGTGGAAACAAGGAGCAAACGAACGAATTGATGTCGATCTTTCCGCGATGTTGTTCGATGAAAACTTCTTATTCGTGGACCATATTTCATACACAAATCTAACAAGTACGAAATTTCGAGCATGGCATTCTGGAGATATTGTTGATGCACCAAATGGAGCAGCTGAGTTCATTGATATTGACATTCCCTCGTTTACCCAAAATGGTGGAAGGTATATTATGATGCAGCTATACACATATACTGAGCAGTTTTATTGTGACATGCCTGAATGCTTTGCTGGATGGATGATGAGAAAACATCCAGGTACAGGGGAAATATTTGAGCCGAGGACAGTTGAAAATAAAGTAGATATTGCAGCTAAAAGTAGAATTGCAATACCAGTCATTCTTGATCTGGTAGAACGTAAGGTGATCTGGTGCGATCTGAGCCTCACCAACCATCCTCAATTTTACAACAATGTAGAAGGAAATCTTCCTTCAACAACGTTGATGTTGATGAGTATGACAAGTCTTGTCAAACCGAATTTATATGAACTTTTCCGTATACACGGTGAGGCGCGTGGAACGCTTGTAAACGAAATTGATGATGCCGACACTATTTTTGCTATGGATCAGGGGATTACACCTTTTGATTTAGAAAAAATCATGTCTGAATTTTTATAAACCAAAAAAGTGCTTGGGTCTCGACTCAAGCACTTTTTTGGTTGTCATTCAATGAATTTCATAATTCATCGGTATCCCCAATACGATATCACATGTAGTTGCGCTAAAAAATTCCCAGCTTCATTTAGTTTGATATCGCACCATTAAGGTCATTATGAAATTCATTGAATTATACTTATATTACGATTTTCGATATAATACACTTAACGTTGAACTGACTATATATGGAAGAGTTTCTAGTTATTTAATAAGCTAGAACATAGGGATAAACGATGAAAAACAAAGATTTAATTCGTCAAATGACAATAGAAGAAAAAGCATCACTAATGTCTGGTGGGAACTTTTGGAACACGCAAGCGATTGAAAGATTGGGTATTCCCTCGATCATGCTAACCGACGGTCCACATGGGTTACGTAAGCAAGGAGGGAAGGCTGATCACATAGGTATGAATCAAAGTATACCGGCAACCTGCTTTCCGCCAGCTGCTACTTTAGCAAACAGTTGGGATTTAGAATTAGTAGAAGATGTCGGACGTTCTATTGGAAAAGAAGCAGCCACGGAAAAAGTAAGCGTCTTGCTTGGACCTGGACTAAACATAAAAAGAAATCCGCTTTGCGGACGAAACTTCGAATATTTCTCAGAGGATCCATTTTTAAGTGGTAAAGTGGCAGCGAGTATGATTAAAGGGATTCAGTCAAATGGAATTTCGGCATGCCCTAAGCATTATGCAGTCAACAGTCAGGAACATCTTAGAATGACTATCGATGAAGTGGTTGATGAACGAGCCTTACGTGAAGTGTATCTTGAAGGTTTTCGCTATGCTGTAGAAGAGGGAAAACCAAAAGTGCTGATGTCATCTTATAATAAAGTGAATGGTGAGTATGCCAATGAAAACACGCATCTCATGAATGATATTTTATATGGTGAATGGAAGTATGAAGGAGTCGTCGTCACGGATTGGGGCGGAAATCATGATCGAGTCAAAGGGCTACTAGCCGGAAATCAGCTTGAAATGCCTTCAACAGGTGGAATAACTGATAAAGAAATCGTTGATGCTGTAAAATCTGGTGAGCTAAGCGAAGCGGTTTTAGATGAGAGAGTTGATCGTTTGTTGGGGTTAGTCTTTGAAACAACAGAGACTTTGAAGAAAGAAGTAGAGGTAGATTGTGAGGATCACCATCTAAAAGCAATTGATGCAGCAAGGCGTTCGATTGTTTTGCTTAAAAATGAAAATCAAATTCTTCCGTTAAAAGAAAATCAGAACATTGCCGTTATTGGTGATTTCGCGAAAATACCGCGTTATCAAGGGGCAGGGAGCTCACTAATTGAACCGACGAAACTTGACAATGCTTGGGACAAACTAACGGAAACAAGTTTAAAGATCGTAGGCTATGAGCAAGGATATAAACGGTTTGGTGGACGAAGTAATAACCTTATGAAAAAAGCTTTAACGTTGGCAAAACAGGCAGATATCGTCTTACTGTTTCTCGGATTAGACGAAGGTAGTGAAACAGAAGGCTTGGACAGAACGGATATGAAGCTAAAGGAAAATCAACTAACCTTGGTGAATGAGCTAGGAAAGGTTCATGAGAACGTCGTTGTAGTCTTATCAGGTGGATCTGTAATTGAGATGCCTTTTGTTGATGACGTCAAAGCCATTTTGCACACCTACCTAGGAGGACAAGGAGGAGCAACAGCCCTGAAGGATATTCTTATTGGTAGTTTTAATCCAAGTGGTAAGCTTGCTGAAACCTATCCTATGAAATACGAAGATGTTCCTTCAGCCCCTTACTACCCTGGTCTTGAAGCTACATCTGAGCACCGAGAGAGTATTTATATTGGGTACCGTTACTTCGACACTGCGAAGGTTCCCGTACTATTTCCGTTTGGATTCGGCTTGTCTTACACTCAATTCGAGTATAGCGAAATGATGGTTAACGGAACATCGATTTCGTTTACGATAAAGAATGTGGGGGAGATGGTAGGAGAAGAAATCGCTCAATTTTATATCAAGCCTTTGTCACCAAAGGTTTTCCGTGCGAATAAAGAGTTAAAGGGCTTTGTAAAGGTTCATTTAGAGCCTAACGAAGTAAAACAAGTGACGATAGACTTTAATCATCAAGCTTTTGCGTATTTCAATATCGAGGTTAATCAATGGTCAGTTGAGAGTGGAGAGTATGAACTTCAAATTGGAAGTTCAATTGATGGTATCCGCTTGTCTAAGACGGTAGTTATTCAAGGTGATGATGCGGATAACCCGTATGATCAAGAGCTATTTAAACACTATTATGACCTGGACATAAGCAACATTCCCGATAAGACGTTTCATCTTCTCTTAGGTTATAAACCGCCTAATCCGTATTGGGATCGCACTAAAAAGCTAGAGTATCACGATACAATTTTTCAATTGAAATATAAAAAAGGGATAGGGCAATTCACCTATTTTTCAGTAATATTAATACAGAGCTTCCTTCGTCTCATTGGGAAGCGCTCAACCGCACATAATTTCACCTTTGTCCTAAACATGCCGTTTCGGCAGATTGAACGATTTAGTCAGGGGAAGATTAGCAGGAAGATGATTGAGAGATTTTTGAAGGTGGTAAACTTAGGTAATTAACATTGGTTCAAAGTAGATTACTATAATTATATTATGTAAACTGGTTAGGTGAAGGTAACTTCTAAGAGGACAGAGGTTCCGTTATTTCTTCAATTTTCGTTATTTTTAAGATTAAGCGGACACAGATGGGTAGCGTCAAGTATTTTGTGTAAGCATTAAAAGTAGGGCCCCTATGAATTACTTTATTTAGTTTCTGAATTTTCAGTCAGGTATGGGCGGGGGAGCCCGTACCTGACTGAAAATTCTTCCATTTTTTAGTTATATCGTTCAGTAAACATTTCTTGTAACTTTGATTTTGATTGTGCAAATCCTGCAGATATTCTAGTTGACCATTTGTCATTCATCGATTTAACAGTAAGATACAAGATTTTCTCAGCTGCTTTAATATCAGGTAGGCTATTCATTGGTTTTACCCGTTTTCGAAACTCTTTTATTGTTCTTTCAATCCAGTTAGTTGTATAAATACCAGATCGGATATCCATAGGATATTTCATAAACGTCAATAACACTGGCAGGTCCTGTTCCCAGGATTGAACTTCTTTTGGATACTTTTTAGACCATTCTTCTTTAAACTTCTCAAATTGAATTTGAGCGATTTCTCTTGTTGGAGATTTATAAATTAACTTCAATCCTTCGGATATGTCAACTTGGTCTTTTTTTCGTACTTGGTTTAAGGTATTTCTTACTTTGTGAACCACACAACGCTGTACATCAGCTTTAGGATACACAGCTAGGAAAGCTTCTTCGAGGCCGCTTAATCCATCAAAAACTCCTAATAGAACTTCTCTTAAACCTCGCGTATACAAATCTGCTAAAATAGTATGCCATCCAGTTGAACTCTCACGTCCCCCCACGTAAAAGGCTAGAATTTCACGGTGACCATCTTCATTTACCCCCATGACAACATAGACAACTTCTTTATCGACCGTATCTCGGCGTACTTTAATATACATACCATCTAAATATAGTACAGAATATCTCTTATTTAACGGACGTTTTTGCCAAGCTTCAATGTCTTGGTGAACTACTTCCGTTATGTTACTAATCGTTGTAGCTGAGTAAGCTGAGCCGACCATTTTTTCTACAAACCTGCCAACATCACGGGTGCTCATCCCGCTCTGGTACATACGTATAATGGCTTCTTCTAACCAACCATCTCTACGTTGGTAAGGCTCAAATAATTGGGTTTTATATTCTCCTTGGCGATCACGAGGGACAGAAATATCCTCAATTTTTCCGTATTTTGTGTCCAATGACCTTTCATAATAACCGTTACGTTGAAGCCCTTGATCCGGTTTTTCTACTTCAATAAAATTCTTAATTTCTTCTTTTAAGTAGAGCTCCATTTTATCTTTAAGAAAGTTTTTTACTAAATCTTCAAGTTGATTCGTAAAATCATTATTAGGTATAATAGGTTTCATAGTAGGGTTTTCCTCTCTTTTTGGGATGTCGCAATTCCGAGGATACCCTACTTTTTTTGTTTTTTGGAGACTCCAAATTTTGGCCATTTATATCTTACACAAAATATTTTATACCATCCACAGATGCACTTATTTTAGTCAAAATTCAACTTTTTTGCTTAAATACGAGGAAATAACGGTACCAGTGACCGCGAAAGTTCAAAAAAGGTCTTATTATATGGCTGTTTTCGCAAAGTTTGTTGCTTTCGTAAAAATCCCAAAAGCCGGATTTTTACACAAATTACTAAGAATTCACCACTAATTTAGTAAGTAATGTCTTTTCTTACATAATTTATTGGCTGATATCTTCATCTAGGGTATTTTTCCGATAATTTTAGGATAGAAAATCCACAATGTTTACGAAAAGAGCCTATTATATAAAATAACGTACCATATGTCCTCTTAAATCCAAGAACCACCATGAGATGCCCAATATCCCATGGTGGTTTTCATCATTCTCCAAATCTAATGTTTGCTTTCGATAGAGCAGTTGCGTTAGTCTCGTTTGAAATGCTACTTTTATTCTAACGTACTGTTTCATTAGGAGTAAGCTCTTGATTAGAAGATAGTCTCTAAGTATGGATGAGTTGCGATATGATTTCGTGTTCCATCTAAAAGTTGTCTTGTTAAGAAGCGAGCCGTCGGTTAATCTGTTGAACTCATAAGCACCTATTTTGTGAATGGCAGGTTCCTATACTAGATTAATCAAAAATTTTTTTTAATCAACTGAAACTTTTTAAACTTAGAGCCGTCTTTAAGACAAATAATAGAATAGGAGGTGTTCAATATTGGATGAAGAGTTAAGGCAACAGAGGGTACATGAATGGTATCAACTATATAGTGATGAGATTTATCGATACATCCTCTTTATGATTGGGGACCATGATCAAGCCAAGGACTTGACTCAAGACACGTATTTAAAGGCTTATCATAGTTACGATCAATTTCTAGGAATTACTAGCGACAAGAATTGGTTATACCGTCTGGCACGCAATGTGACCATTGATTATATACGTAAAAGAAAGCCAATCCGCTTTATGATGGAATCTTTCGGCACTTATCCTAGTAAAGATAATACCCCTGAAGAAGTGATTGAGATGGGAGAAAAAGTAGAAGAATTGTATCGTTGTTTAAAAAAATTAAAACGCTCTTATCAAGAAGTAATTATTTTAAGAAAAATAAAGGAACTTTCAATTTCGGAAACGACAGAAATTCTTGGGTGGAATGAACAAAAAGTAAAGAACACCTTGTTGAGAGCATTATCAGCTTTAAAACAACAAATGTTGAAGGAGGGATATCAGCATGAAACATTATGACGATCAAGACGATCTTGACCAAAATTTTAAGCAACTTAATAAAATTGCTTTTAAAAAAAGTCAAAAAGAAGAGGTGTACGTAACCATGATGGAAAAGATCACTCGCTCAAGGAAGAAGAAGCGGTTTCACTTCATGATAAAGAACGTTATTGCAACATCGTTTGTGGCACTATTTGTCTTAGTCGGTGGGTATATTCTCATTAATGAAGTTATTATAGATAATAAATCCAATCAAGGCACGATCAATGAGGTTAAATCACTTCTGAATGTCTTGGAAATAGACAGGGCTAAAATCAGTTCTATAAGTATTACTAATCTTAACGAGAATACCTGGACTGAGGTAAAGGACGAGAGTATGATTGACATGATGATCAGTGACCTCGCTAAACTAGAAGTAATTGAAGATGAAGTTCAATTTAGCGAGACATACAGAGTAGAATTATCTGTTGAAAATCATCCGGGATTTACCATTGAGTTTGCGGAAGGAAATTATATGAGGATTTTTGATGGTGTTGTAGCCAACCACTATAAAATAATGAACGACAATAACTATCTAAGAACGATTGAGAGTGATTTGTTAGTTTGGAACTTTGAAGGAGTATTTAGAGACTACGCAGATGGGGACCAGCTAATTATTAGTTATAACGGAATGATTGAGTATTTTTCTATTACTTCAGAAGTACTTGAAGATTTAGCAACGATTGCACAAGGGGACACTATAACCTTTTCCTTTATAAAATCCCAAGAGGGGCGTCTATTATTGCAAACGGTAAGTAAACGATAAAAGGCGGAGAAGTATTAGGTTAAATCCTAATACTTCTTTCTATTTGCTCTGCTAAAGCTAAATGACATAGTTGAAACTTTTCCAAAATCCTAGTATAACTAGCATATGAAAAAAACTGCGAATCATACAGCAATCTACTAAAACATATCAGAAGTTTACAGAAGACTGGTGAGCAACGTTTGGCAAATTACAGAGAAAGGTTGTGGCCAAAGTGCCGAATAAGTTACAAGTTTACTATTTCTTACTTAGTAGGAGGAACTACGCAACTTGACACCATTTACAAAGCAAGTAATTGAGATTATTCAAATCATTCCAAAAAGCAAGGTTATGACCTATGGACAGATAGCGAGGCTAGCGGGAAGTCCAAGAGCAGCCCGCCAGGTCGTTCGTGTTCTTCATTCTATGAGTAAAAAGTACAATCTCCCCTGGCATCGTGTCGTCAACGCTAAAGGCGAGATTGCGATTAAAGATGATGAGTCTTATCATGAGCAATTAATGTCTTTAGAATATGAGGGTATTGAAGTGGGAATTCACGGAAAAGTAGATTTATCAAAGTATCAATGGTTACCATAATTAATAGAGATTTATCGGAATCGAGTACTTAAGACTAACAAAAAAGGAATGTTTATATTGCAGCGATTTTTTGAGTACAACTGGCAAGTAAGAGATGAGTGGTTTGATTGGTGCAATCAACTTCCATATGAACAATTAGTAAAAGAGCGAAGTGGTGGAGTAGGTGGTATCCTATACACGCTCTTTCACATTATTGATGTAGAATATAGCTGGATACGAGGTATTCAAGGGAAAGAAGATATAGTAATTAACTTCGTCGATTATCATTCTCTTGAAAAGGTGAGATCTCTCTCAGAACAATTTCAAAAAGAGATTGTAGAATTCATGAAAATAAATTTACGAGAACGTAAAATGGAGCTCGTTAATGTTCCATGGGATAACGATACATATACAGTTGACGAAATATTGCACCACATCATTGCTCACGAAATACACCATATCGGCCAATTATCTATTTGGGCAAGAGAGTTGGAACTCAAGCCTGTATCTGCGAACTTTATCGGGAGAAACTTGACTAATATAAAACCAAGGTGGTGAAGGAAATGCAACGTATATTCATATTCTTAATTTTCCTTTTAGTAACAGCAGGTTGTTCTAGTTATGAGAAACCAGAAACCATGATAGAGGTAGAGGTGGTAGCAGCTAACCTTCAAATCCCTTGGTCAATCGAGAAGGATGCTGATACGTTTTATCTAACTGAAAGACCAGGGCATATAGTAAAAATAGAAAATGGGAATATGTCTCGCCAAAACGTAGTACTAGAGAAAGAACTCTCAACAGCTGCTGAGGCAGGCCTATTAGGATTTGTGCTAGCACCGGATTTTCATGAAACGAATGTAGCATACGCTTATTACACCTATCAAGAAGGGAACAGCCAGTTAAATCGGATTGTAACTCTTCAATTGGCAGAGGATGTTTGGAGAGAAGAGAGCTTACTTCTCGATCAGATTCCAAGTGGCACCTATCACCATGGTGGAAGACTAAAAATTGGACCTGATGGTTATCTTTATGCAACTACAGGTGATGCATCTGCACCGGCTATTGCTCAAAATCTTGACTCATTAGGGGGAAAAATCCTCCGACTAAACCTTGATGGATCTATTCCAGATGAAAATCCGTATCCAAATTCCTATATTTATAGCTATGGACACCGAAATCCTCAAGGATTGACTTGGTCTTCAGACGGTACACTTTACTCGAGTGAGCACGGGAACCGGGCTAATGATGAGGTTAATAAAATTGAGCCTGGCCTTAATTATGGGTGGCCAATTATTGAAGGTCATGAGGAACAAGAAGGCATGGTCTCACCACTTTTCACTTCTGGTAGTGGAAACACGTGGGCGCCATCTGGAATGGCTTATCAAGAGGGGAAGTTGTACGTTGCTGCCTTAAGAGGTTCAGCCGTTTTAGAATTTAACCTAGAAACAGGCGAGCAAAGAGAAGTGATCACTGGACTTGGTAGAATCCGAGATGTCAGGGTAGAAGGTAGCTACCTTTATTTTATCAGTAACAATACTGATGGACGCGGCACTCCCGAAGAGAATGATGATCGGTTGTTTAGAATTACATTGAATTAAGAAAACCGGGTGATAGGATTGCAGAAAATCGGGTCCGTTTAGAGAAATTAACACGATCACTATATTAGGAGGAAACAGATAATGGTCATGCAAAGAGTGAGCTTATTAACCATAGGAGCGTTTGATTTACCTAAACTTCGTTCGTTTTATAAAGGCATTGGTTGGGAAGAGACTGAGTTTAGTTCTGACAATTATGCGGCATTTAAAACGGCTGGTGTCATATTATCAATTTTTCCTATTGAGGAACTAGCAAAGGATGCGGGTATTGAAATATCTCATACTGCTGATCAGTTTCGTGGCGTATCATTTGCCATTAATGTAGACAGTGTAGAACAAGTAGACTCTACAATTGAAGATATACGAAAAGTTGGTGGGAAAATCTTAAGAGAACCAAGTGACGCCTTTTGGGGTGGAAGAACAGCTTATTTTGCTGACCCTGAAAATAATCTTTGGGAAGTTGCATGGAATCCTACAGCTGTATTCGATGAAAGAGGAGCAATGGTTTCGTTTTAGTGAATGGAACGAAGTTTGATAGGAGGCGAGCATGAAATGTCGACAATTGTAAACCCAATTTTACCAGGATTTAACCCAGATCCGTCAATAATTCGTGTGAATGATGATTACTACATAGCTACATCTACCTTTGAATGGTTTCCTGGCGTTCAAATTCACCACTCCAAAGATTTGGTTAATTGGAGATTAATTGGTCATCCGTTAACGAGGAAAAGTCAGCTGAATATGAGGGGGAACTCCGACTCAGGGGGAGTTTGGGCACCTTGTTTAAGCTATGATAATGGTACATTTTATCTAATCTATACCGATGTGAAAAGCCATTACGGAGCGTTTAAAGATACCCATAACTATCTAGTTACCTCCAATGACATTATGGGGCCTTGGTCAGAACCAATCTATCTAAATAGCAGTGGGTTTGATCCTTCCTTGTTTCATGATGATGACGGGAGAAAATGGTTAGTTAATATGGTATGGGATCATCGTAAAGGCAAAAATCGTTTTGGAGGAATTTTGCTGCAGGAGTACTCCGAGGAGGAACAAAAATTAGTTGGTCCAATTAAAAATATTTTTAGAGGGACAGAAATTGGATTAACTGAAGCACCTCATCTCTACAAAAAAGATGATTACTATTACTTAATGACGGCTGAAGGTGGGACACGCTTGAAGCATGCGGTAACCATGGCGAGATCCAAGTCAATTTGGGGACCATACGAGGTAGATCCTCAAAATCCAATACTTACGTCTTTTGATAAACCAGAGCTTACTTTGCAAAAGGCTGGTCATGGTAGCTTAGTGCAAACCCAACATGGTGAATGGTACCTTGCCCATTTAATTGGACGGCCCTTGCAACCTTCTGGAAACTGTAATTTAGGAAGAGAAACAGCGATCCAAAAATGTGAATGGTCAGAGGATGGATGGCTAAGAATTGTTGGTGGGGATGCGCAAGTAACGGTGGAAGGACCTGGATTAGCAGAGTACAAGTTTGACCTTTCTAACAGTAAGGATGATTTTAATTCTGAAACACTTGATATCAACTTTAACTCTTTACGAGTTCCTCTGGAAGAAGAATGGGTGTCATTAAAGGCAAGACCAGGATGTTTACGTCTATATGGTAGAGAATCCCTAAATTCGGTACATAAACAAAGCCTAATTGCCAGAAGGCAAGAAGCGTTTCGTGTCAACGTTGAGACGGTCGTCGAGTTCTCACCAGAAAGCTTTCAGCAGATGGCAGGACTAGTTTACTACTATAATACAAAAAACCATTACTATTTACATGTGAGTTATGATAATGAGTTGGGAAAATGTCTCAATATTTACTCTAGTACACGAGGATTTTATGATGAACCAGGTGATGGTGCCATCTCGATTGAAGGATGGGACCAGTGTTACTTGAAAGCTGAACTACATTTTTCAGAGCTTCAATTTTCCTATTCACGTGATGGCGAAGAGTGGATGAAGTTTGGTCCAGTGTTAGATGCAAGTACGATCTCCGATGAAAATGCAGATATTCGGGTAGATGGCGTGTCACTTGATCAAGGATTTACTGGTGCATTTATTGGGATGTGCGTTCAGGATTTGAGTGGACAAAAGAAACATGCGGATTTTGATTATTTTATTTATGAGGAGCTAGACTAAAAGTGGAAAAGCCTACGTTTTTGTAGGCTTTTTTTCGTTTAAGATACAGTTTGTACGTTTTATGTATCAAGTAATGCTGTAGGCAGGTGTCACAGTGACAATCGAATTAAAGGGGAACCCAGCGCACTAAAGCTTTAAAGTGCTGGGGGTCAGTCCCCAACAAAAATACCCCTAATACAACTTGTACTAGGGGGTAATTCGACTACTATTTACTGATACTTATTAGAATTGCATCACCACTTTTTGAAACTTTTACATACGCATGCCGCATCGTTCTTTCTACTTCAGCACCAGTACCTTCCTCGATAAAATAGTTTTCTATGCCGTACTGTATTCGGTTATAACCTACGTGTTTTCCAGTGATAAATACATCGCCTTCCTGAGCGATATAGGGTTGATTAAAGCCGTTGCTAGATTTATAAATTCCCCCGTATTCATATATTCCATCTTGATTTTCTCTTAATAATACATCTATTTTTCCTAATCGATCATAACCTTCAATATCAATTGTAGAGATATCATAGTTTACTATGACATAGTCGCCTTGGATCAGTGAACGCGGATCAACCGGCTCTAATCTCAATTTCACCATTTCACCTTGGGAGAGGAGAAGCTCACTTTTCCCTATCTGCACCCCAGTAATTAAAAGTTGTAACGCAATTATAGCAGCTATCCATTTCCAGCGGAACAGAACAAAATTGGTTGGTTGGGCAGGGTACTTGTTTTTTCTATCGAGCAGGACTGCGACTGTAAATAATACTCCACCAATAATAAACAGCGCCATTGATTTGTGAAGAAGCTTCCACCCAAAGTCGTAATACTTTAACAGTAAGAAAACATACCAAAACACACTTGCAACTCTGTATTCAAACGTATTGGACATCGCTTTTGCCTTGAGTAAAACAAATAAAGTAATCGTAAAAAATAGTATGTTATGAACGACGTAATTAAGTTCGCCAATATCTCCGTAAAACGTCAATGCTAGCAAAGGGAGTAACGCATATACTAAGCTGTTTTTAACTGCAACAGTATCTATAAATCCCTTTAACAAAAAAACGAAAAAATTTAACGAGGCCATAATAATGAAAAGCCATGAAACATCGTTTATACTCGTTAAGAACTGTTCAAAGATGTGTTGATATAATAAATAAAAGACCAACCCATTAGCGATAAAATAAAGAAGAAATTTCAAGCCACTCGTTTTTGTACGGAACCAGCTATAACCTACAACACCTAACAACACTGTAGCAAATATAGGGTGCATTTCCGTGCTTATAATACAGGCCATTAAAAAACCGATCGAGATTAAGGTTAACCTAATAGCAGGTTCTAATGTTTCTTTATACAATGGGAAACCAATAAAACCAAGTATTGCAACAAAATAAATGATATAAGGTGCAGCATTGTCTGCAAGTAGGGAAATAAACCCTAATGTACTAAAAGAACCAATAAAGGAAGCTATGAGCGTCGCAAATACTAGTAAACAATTTTTGAGGAAATGTCTAGTCTTAGCATGGGTTCCGTCCATAGTCGTAATCATTTTTACAAGCTTAAGAGTTCCAATTACAAGGAAACCAGCAAAGACCATTCCTCCAAAATAAAACAATGCGCTAAAATTAATCGCCAGTTCAAAGTATTTAACAATGGCATATAATGAAAGCGCAATTCCAGAGAGGATTGTTAGCATCTTTTCATCCTTTTTGCTTAGATAGTAAATACTCGCTAAAAGTAATGGCCCATAAATGAAGTTTAAGACAAAACCGTATGTGTCAAACAACAAGTAAATAGACAAAAAGACCATTATCAAATGAGCAATACTAAATGAAATCCCTTTAACAATAGGTGAAGGGATGATTTTTCTATATGAACCTATAAAAATAAGAAAATTAACAATAGCAAATATCAAAAAGATGAAGAAATGATCATTGCTTGATCTAGAAAATACTCCTTGACTGGGATAGGTATAAAACCAAAGTGTTAAATTTATGAGAATTAAGCTGGTTACATAGAAAGGTTGATACTTAGTCACAACCGCAAACAGAGTGGTTGGGATCAACCAAATAAAAAATAGCATATAACTATCAGCATGGGAGTTATAGATTTGCCCTAATAAAGCAACTGTCACCCCAAACGTTATGCTGCCTGTAACCATGAACCATTTACCTAAGAAGGGATGATTCTCTATTCTTTTAGAGACGACAAACGCTAGAAGGTAAAATAAAAGGAATAAACCAACACTTAAGCCGATTTTTTGAAATCGATCAAAACCACCCCAATTAGAGGCAAAGAAATAAATAATCGCTGCTACAACCGATGAAAAACTTAGTAAATATAATATTCTCGTAAAATTTTCTCTCATAAACTCACTCCTTGGTTAGATTATACACGTGTTTGAACTTATTAGAAAAAAAATATTTGTTTCCGTATGGAAATATCGGGGTGTCACAGTGACAACCCGAAAACAACAAAATGGTAAACGAGTTAGGGTTTGAAATAGAATGTTAGAAATGTAGGAGACGTATTTTCAATTTAAAGAGTTTAACTGTTTAAGATACCATCAACGCTAGGTTCTTCTTAGGAGGTTAGTTCTTACAGACTTTACTTTTCGAGGACACAGAATACCTTAGCTTCTATTAGAAGTGTATGCTCTCGCAAACATTTGATAAAAATAAGCTGTAATTTTTACTAATCTAAGGAGTTTTTATATGAAACAAAAATCAAAACCAATCATTGGCATCTCGAGCACCGTCGAACAGCACAATAATATCCCTAGTGTTCATGTCCATGATAAGTTTATTCAAGCTGTTATGAAAGGAGGGGCTATTCCTGTCGTTATCCCAATTGGCCCCGTGGAACTAGTTGAAATTTGGATTAGTATGTGTGACGGGTTGCTTTTGAGTAGTGGCGAGGATATTGATCCAAGTTCCTTTAACGCAAATCCAAGCCCGCAAATTCAAAAAACAAACTTGAAGCGGGACAAACTAGAAATGGCATTGATCCAAGAGGCGCTTAAGCAGAAAAAACCAATATTGGCCATCTGTCGTGGGATTACGATGCTAAATGCAGCGATTGGGGGAACAGTCATTCAGGATATTCCAAGTACCATCCAAAACGCCATTAATCATTACCAACAAGCCGAACGGCCAGAGCCTACACATGATGTTCACTTAGAACGAACTAGTCGACTAGCTCAAATTTTTAACCAAGAAAAATTTCGCGTAAATAGTATGCACCACCAGGCCATTGATGTTTTATCTCCGATGCTTAAAGTGGTAGCAATAGCACCCGATGGTGTCATTGAAGCAGTGGAAGGGACCGATCCTACACACCTAATCTGGGGAATCCAATGGCATCCTGAAGAAATGGCTGAAGAAGACACAACAATGCTCCGACTTTTTAAAGAGTTTACAATAGAATGTCTAAAAAAAGGAAGTGTTTAGTTAATGGAAGAAAAGAACTATGTCTGGTATGCAAGTTATGGCTCGAATCTAAGTAGAGATCGCTTTTTATGTTACATAAGAGGAGGAAAGCCAGAGGGCTCAGAGATAGAGGAAGTTGGCTGTCGGGATCAGTCGCTACCTATCAAAGAAGCGTCTTTTATTATGGATTATCCGTTATACTTTGCGAAAAATTCGGACCGTTGGCAAAATGGCGGTGTTGCCTTTATCGGTTTGCAACAAGACTTACAAACAAAAACGTACAGTAAAAAATATTTAATTACTGAAGAACAATTTTTTGATGTAGTGAAGCAAGAAAATAACGGCGCTGAATTTGAAATTAATTTAGACGAAGCCAAGAAAGAAGGTTCAAAAACATTTCGCGATGCTTGGTATGGAACGATTCTCTATGTAGGAGAAGCAGATGGCCATCCAATTTTCACGTTTACAGCTGATTGGGATCTAGATGTTCCCTTTAGCAAACCTTCGAAACATTATTTACGGATGATTAGAGAAGGATTAAAAACAACAGCGGGTTTATCCAATCAAGAAGTTGTCGACTATTTTTTAACGAAACCAGGGGTAAAAGACAATTATAGCAGTGAAGAGCTAACGAGTTTGCTTACATAACCAATAGTATGTTCCATTATTATTTTTGCGTTGGAGAGGAGTTATGAGTTGCAAATAATAAAAAAAAGCTACGGATTAAACTAAAATTTCACCAAACTTAAAATGAGTTATAAGCAACAAACAGGAGTGCCAACTAAGCACTCCTGTTTGTTTTATATAGGCTATTTTCGCAAAGTTTGTTGCTTTCGTAAAAATCCCAAAAGCCGGATTTTTACACAAATTACTAAGAATTTACCACTAATTTAGTAAGTAATGCTTTTTTCTTACTTAATTTATTGGCTGATATCTTCATCTAGACTATTTTTCCGATAATTTTAGGATAGAAAAGCCACAATGTTTACGAAAAGAGCCTTTATATAAAAGCACTTAATTGTTACAGCATACTAACGTTACCTAAGCTATCATTTAGTTTCCTAGCATCGCATCGACTTTGTCGCGGTTAGTTTCGATCCACTGTTTCGCAAGCTCTTCAAATGGCGTTCCATTTTCTTCATAAGCTAACATCATTTCTTCTAAATCAGCAACTTCAATACTCCAATTTGAAAGTATGTTGTAAGCAGTAGGGTGGGCATCTTCAATCCCTTTATACGAAATGACAAACACATTATCAGGAACGAAGTGGCCTCTCGTATCTTCTAAAAACTTTAAGTCAAACTGTGCAAACATCGAGTGGGGTCTCCAACCAGTAATAATTACGGGCTGTTCACGTTCAATACTACGCTCTAATTCAGCGATCATCGCAATTTCACTTGAAGTCATTAGCTGGTAATCACTAAGGTCATAGTCAGCGATTACATCTTGTGATAATGAGACAATTCCAGCACCAGGTGCAATTGTAACAACTCTATTATCAAACTTTGCTGCATTTCCAATTAAATCTTCAATCGTATTTTCCTCTACATAATCTGGAACAACCCAACCTAGGGGAACTTGCTCATAACTTGTTGTAACTTTTTGTAGCTCATTTTCATACGTTGCCCAAAGAGCAGCTTCTGTGTGGGGTAGCCAAGCATCCATGAAAAAGTCGATTTCTTTTTCAGCAATTCCTTTAAAAATAACCGGTTGGTCTACCGTAATAAATTCTACATTATAGCCAGCTTCTTCTAAAATTAGTTTGACGATATTTGTTGGAGCTTCTGTACTAGTCCAAGTTGTTAAGCCAAATGTAATTGTTTGATCTTCCTGACTGTTTTTTAAATCTGTTTCATTTTGTACCTCATTTGAATTGCTACAAGCGACTAGGACTGCTAATAGAGTGACTAAAAATAGTAAACTAAGTTTTCTCATCTTTCTCTCCTTTTTTGAATATATTTTTTAACCTAATTTCTTAAACACTTCGCGCATGTTTTCTGGGGTGAATTTTAACGAATCTGGCCCAGGTGATTCCCATGCGATGTAGGGCTGATCATTAAATTTATTGACGAGTTGATCAGTATTATAAATATGAATACCATAAACCCAGTTTGCCATAATCAAGATTGAAGACATGTGAGCACCTTCATTGGAAGTGGCACAAATATCTTTTACTAAATTAATTTGATAGTCTCGAAAATAGCCATCAAAAACAGAGGTCATTAAACAACCGTCAGTAACGAAACCACCAATAATGACATGCTTTACACCTAAGCTCCTCAAAATTAAATCTAAACTCGTTTCATAAAAAGCACTCCAACGATATTTATCAATGATAATATCATCATCCTTTGGTGCGATAACATCTACAACTTCATATTTATCAGAATTCGTAGAATAATAGATTGGAGTACCTTTATTTGAAAGAGGTTCGCCGTAAGAGAGACCAATTTTATCGGCTCTATTAATCTGGCGAGTATAAATTATAGGAATGCCTTTTTCACGACAAGCAACAACCAATTTTTCAGAGTTGCTAATCGCCGCTTCTACACCTTTAATTCCGAAATCACTTTCTTTTTGTATATCAATTAAAACTAACGCTGTTTTTGAATAATCCAAAAAATCCACCTACTTGTTATCTATTTTATGTTTCGGGTAATGCTCAAAAATCTCGCCTGACTCTAAGGAATTTGCAAGACGCATTGTCCAGTCAAAGTATGAAAGGGAAGCAGTAATCGTTTCTAAATCCCGACTGGCTAGCTCTTTGACTTGTTCTGTATCAGAATTCGTAGCAAGATCTTCAAATACCGGCTTCGCTTGCTCCATTGCTTTTAAAATTAAGCTTCGTTCTTGACGCAGTTTTTTCACGAAAAAATTAATGAAATTTTTTAAAAAGTCTTTTTCGGCAATGTAATGATCTTTACGATCGCCTTTTTTCCAAACTTTAATCACCATTTCAGTTTCTAAAAGCTCCCGCATGCCATTACTAACACTTGCTTTACTCATTGCCACTTGATCTTTTATATCGTCTAAGGACATTGGTTCTTCCGAAAAATAAAGGACACCATAAATTCTACCTACAGATGGAGTTACCCCGTAGATTATCATCGTTTGCGCAATTGCACTAATCATTACGTCACGAGCTTCTTCAATCTTTTGTAGTTCAGTCATTTTTTTCACCCCCCTTTTTGTACAGTTTGTTTAATTCATATTGTATAAATTAAACGTTTTAGATTAATTGAATTATATAATTGGTTTACAGATCTGTCAATATTGTCTGTTTTTAAACGAAATATTATTAAGGTATTGTTATGATGATAAGAGATGGAAACGGTGGGATTGGATAATGATAATAATGTTAATAAAAGAAGAGGAATATGATGATGTATTTTTATTGTAGGATTGGAAGGAGGCTAATTTGATGGTTCATCAGAAGATAAGGCTAGCCATTTTTCTAATACAGTTTGCTAATAGAAGTGGGGGCTACACTTTGCACGGATTATTTAAGCATGGGGATGAATTCGCTTGGATGAATTATCCCTATTTGTCAGTAACTCCTCCAAGCGAATTCATGCTTCAAATGCCACTTTGTGTATAAATTCTACGTTGAAACAAAAAAACAAATTGGACTGAAGCGATTAGCGAACTAGAACGAATGCAGACTTTCCTTTTTAGTACATCTTAAACTCACGTTCATACGTTTTATGTAATAAATAATGCTGTAGGCCTTTCGTTTGTTGTTTTGCTTTTGTCGCAAAGGCGCATGCCTCATCGAGGTTGCCTTGCTTTTTTGCTCGTTCTGCTAATAAGGCATATTTCATCCATGGTTTTGAAACCTTCCCAATCCATGGATCTGCTTCTGTAATTCTATTTTCCTCGAGTAAAATCAGTGCTTGGTAATAATGTTTGTATTCTGGTGCTGTGATGTTTTGTATTTCCTTTTTCGCTTCTAATACATCTTTAAAATATAAAGAACGGATGATTTTGTAAATTGACTGGCGTGACTTTTGTCCTGTTTTGCTAATAAGTTGCTCTGTTAACTGATTGATCTCCTCATCACGTTCATTAGCTAGAGCATAGATGATATACAAGTTAGGGTTATGTTTATTTTTCAGTAGAAATTTTTCAATTTTATCAATGTTCGTTTCAAGAAAGCTACCGTGTAAAATTGGATACATAACAATGAAGAGTATCAGGATGCCGATAGTAATGAACGAAAATATGCCGTTGATATTAAATAGCGTTAGTAAGAGAAAAACTCCTAAACTAATCATAAATGTCGTGAAAAATCGCAAAGCTATACACCCACTTCTAGTCATATTGATAGATAAAATGATACGATAATTTTCTGGTAGTGTGAAAATAGGACTAATTAATAGGAATGGTTTCCTATTAATAGTTTTTTCTAAATTACTGTATAGTAATATTATACTAAAACCTATTAAATCTTGGAGGAAATACTAAAAAAGGGAAAGATGGTAACTATGAATTCACTACTAGATTCTACATCATTGGCTGATGTCTACAAATCCTTGTTCATGTATAATCAGGATGCTTGTTACGCGATTGACCTTGAAGGGAACTTCATCTTGTTTAATAGTGCAGCTATAGAACTAACTGGTTATACAAATGATGAATTTTTACATAGGTCTTTTTTTGAGTTATTGCATGAAAGTAGTTTAGAACAAACGAATTATCATTTCAAGAGAATTTTAGAAGGAAACAGAGAGAAATTTACTAGTACGGTCATTACGAAAAGTGGCTCTATTTTAGATTTAATTATTACCGCTTTTCCTATCTATCATGATGGGAAAGTAACTGGAATTGTAGGAATTGCCAAAGATACGACCAAAAAACTTAAGCTAGAACATTTTTTCGAAGGGCAAAATAAAGTACTTGAAATGATTAGTAATGGTCATCCGCTTTCAAATGTATTAGAGTATATTATTTATGTTATTGAAGGTGTTACAAATGGCGGGAGATGCTCAATTTTATTAACTGACGAAACTGGAAATAGGTTAGTAAGTGCTGCTGCACCTAGTTTACCTTCTAATTATTCAAGAATTATAAATGGGTTAATTATAGAGCAATATAAAAATTCTTGTGGAACAGCGGACTTTTCAAAAAAGTCAATTATTGTCTCAGATATAGAGAACGATCCTCTTTTGCTAGACGTTAAGGAATTAGCTTCTAGCTACCATTTAAAAGCTTGTTGGTCGTCACCAGTAGCAGATAATAGTCAACAAGTTTTGGGAGTGTTTGTGATTTATTACGAGGAAATGCGTAGACCTACGAAAGAAGATCAGGAAATCATTGAAAAAGCAAACTACTTAACTAGCTTAGCTATACAGCATTATCGATCTGAAGAAAAAATAAATTTTCTGGCAAATCATGATCTACTAACTAATTTACCAAATCGTACGTTATTTCATATAAATCTTGAGAAGGCAATAAATGAATTTCATCCTGAAACCGCGGATCATACCATTGCTTTATTACACTTGGATTTAGATCGTTTTAAATCGACAAATGATACGCTTGGACATCGTATTGGAGATATTTTGTTAAAAGAGGTTTCCAATAGAATTAGGGACTGTCTGTCTACAAAACACCTACTTTCACGCCAAGTTGGAGATGAATTTGTTATTCTACTAACAGAAGTCACACAAGATGAAATTCGATCAATGGCACAAAGAGTGATCAATCATTTGGCCAAACCATTTTTGGTTGAAAATCATGAGATATTTATTACAGTCAGCATTGGCATTAGTCAGTTTCCTTTTGATTCAAAGAGTAGATATGAACTAATCAGGAAAGCAGATATTGCTAAGTATCAAGCAAAAATCGAGGGAAGAAATAATTATCAATTTTATAATGCTGAATTAGATCGGAAATTAACGGAAAATGTACGCTTGGAAAATGATTTACGAAAGGCGTTGGAAAGGGATGAACTTCAAATTCATTACCAACCAATTGTTGAGCTTACGGAGAAGAAAATGGTAGGGTTAGAAGCATTGTTGAGGTGGGAGCATCCGACGTTAGGATTTATTTCCCCCTATGACTTTATACCAATTGCTGAAGAGTCCGGTTTAATTGTTCCAATTGGCGAGTGGGTCATAAAGTCAGTTTGTCAGCAGATAATAGCATGGGAAAAAGAAACCTCAAATAAGTACTCGGTTTCAGTTAATTTGTCAATTAGACAGTTCTATCAGTCAAATTTAGTACAAGTTATTTCGGAAAGTATTAAAGAGACAGGAATAGATCCTAGTCAATTAACACTAGAAATAACAGAAAGCATGACAATGGATGTCAATAAAGCAACAATTATTCTTTTTGACTTTAAAAGCTTAGGTGTAAACATTTCTATGGATGACTTTGGAACTGGTTACAGTTCACTTAGTCATCTGCAAGTATTTCCAATTGACTTTCTGAAAATTGATCAATCATTTATCAGGGAGATAAATACAAAATCTGAAAAAAGAACGGGAATTATTGCGGCAACCATCTTAGCAATGGCCCAAAACTTGGGGCTAAAAGTAATTGCAGAAGGTGTCGAAACCAAAGAACAATTACAATTTTTAGAAGAGCATGGTTGTAATTATGCACAGGGTTATTATTTCAGTAAACCCCAACCGGTTGAAATGTTAAAAGAATATATGAAATAAACGTATAAAGGTAATGACCCTTAATCTGCAACAGTTTAGGGTCGTTACTTTTTTACTCTTTCTATTAGGGTGGAACTGCCCGAACTGACACATATCGGTTTATGTAGTTCGTTTTGGGTTTTCACCATCGAAGCGATCAAGAATAAGAATGATTGCCCTAATCATGTATTTTGCGCTGGCAATCGTTATAAGAGAGTGTAAGCCAGTCCAACCTTTTCCATATTTAATTAGTTTCGTCTGCCTTTCGAAAAACAATTCTACTATTGCCTGAGGAAGTGCAAAAAGCCATACTTTCCAAAAAGCAGTTTTCCAATTGTCTTTCAATGTAGACCGACAAAACCATATCGTGACCGTAGAACATAAAAAATAGTCATAAATAATACTACTATTAAATATTGAAGGAAATAGTCTCACTGGATACTTTAAATAACCTTTAGAAGCAAGAGTAGGTGCCACAAATATATTTGCATATGAGTTAAGAAAAAAACATAATAACCACTTCTTGGTATCCTTTCCCAACATTGATAAAGGAGTTATAAAAAAAACTAAGACTACCAAAAATCTTAGCACGTTTTTTTCAAATTTATTGAACATGAGTAGACCTTCCCATCCATTCGAGAATTTTTTAATCAGAGGTAGAGTAAAGATAGTTTTCCTGTATAACAAAATTTTATGTAATACTTGGCAGTTTCAACTATATTTGTTGAGACGTCCATATTATAAAATGAGGAAACCTAGGATAAGATGTTTGACTCCATAAACTGTATATACTAAAATTACAGTACTTCATTGTAAAATGTAATTATTTTTATTACAGATAAATAGTGTCCGCTATAAACGGATGAAAGGACAAATACGTATGAAAACGATAAAACTACCAGTTTCACTTTTAAATTTAGTTCCAATACGAAAAGGGGAGGGAGCGAAAGAAGCGATTGATGCGATGGTTGATTTGGCCAAAGCAACGGAGAAAATGGGCTATGAGCGCTATTGGATCGCTGAGCATCATAATGCTTCAACGCTAGCAAGTTCGGCCACCTCCATTTTGATTAAGCATGTCTTGGAGGGGACCAAGCGTATTCGTGTTGGTTCAGGCGGTATAATGTTACCTAACCATTCACCGTTAGTTGTTGCTGAGCAGTTTGGAACGATGGCTACAATCTATCCTGGAAGACTCGATTTAGGACTCGGTCGCGCACCTGGTACTGATGGTAGAACGGCAAACGCACTTAGAAGGTCGCAGAACGATACTGTTTATACATTCCCTAATGATGTAAAAGCATTGCTTACTTATTTTGGACCGGAAGAGCGTCAAGACTACGTAAAAGCTTATCCAGGTGTTGGTACAAATGTTCCAATTTATATCCTTGGTTCTTCAAAAGATTCAGCATTCTTGGCTGCAGAATTAGGTTTACCTTATGTGTTTGCTTCTCATTTTGCCCCTAGATATATGGCTGAAGCCATCTCGATTTACCGTAGCAAGTTTAAGCCATCTGAATACCTCGATAAACCCTATATGATGGTAGGTCTAAATGTCATTGCAGCTGACAGTGATGAAGAAGCCCATTTTGAATTTACAACGACACAGCAATTCTTCTTGAATGTTGTACGAGGGACTCAAACTCCATTAAGTCCGCCAATAGAAAACATGGACAGTATTTGGGCGCCGCATGAACAAGATGTGGTTCGATCGATGGCTGGTATGACTTTGTTAGGTAGTAAAGCTTCAATAAGAGAGCAGTTAATTCACTTTCAGGAGCGTTATGATGTGAATGAAATCATGGCGGTTACGTATATGTATGACCATGAAAAGCAGAAAAGATCATATCAGTTACTAAAAGAGGTAGTTGATGAGGGGTAAGTAGTACCTGTTTTTTGGCTAGGGGAGTAATCGGACACAGATCCTGTTTATAACAAAATTGACTAATCTGAAATTTCACTGCCATAGGATCCGCTATTTCTCCAAAACTGGCGGAACACTTACTGTTTTTGATGAAGTAACAGAACCGATGGCCGCGAAAATCTAAAAAGGCTGTAATATTGCAAAATAAGGTACAATATTTCCGTTTAAATTTTTTTAAAAATAAATTTGCTTTTCTACAATATATCTGTTATGCTTAACAAGAATTATTTTTGTTCGGTGTGTTGTAAGGATTGAATTGAAGAATGTAAACTTTTCGCCTTTGATATCTAATTGAGCAACGATAGTAATAAATCGTGGATAATATCCACACAGGAGGCAATACCCATGAAACAAGGTACAGTAAAATGGTTTAACGCAGACAAAGGTTTTGGTTTTATCGAGGTTGAAGGTGGAGAAGACGTATTCGTACATTTCTCAGCTATCCAAGGCGAAGGATTTAAATCTTTAGACGAAGGCCAAAAAGTTACATTTGACACAGAGCAAGGACAACGTGGTCCTCAAGCTGTTAACGTACACAAAGCATAATAATGAAGGGACTCTATTTTAGAGTCCTTTTTTTATTTCGATTAAAAATTGTCTAGGTCCAAGCCTTCCGCTTTTCTTATTTTTAGGCAAAAAAAAAACTCTAATCAGAGCTTCTTTACTTAAGCATTATTCGTTTATACATATCGCACTGTTTAACATTTCAACAGCTTCCAGCTGATCGATTCCTTTTACAAGCATTAGTTCACTAATCAGTATTTCTTGAGCATTATCTAATAGGCGTTTGTCTACGGAAGCAAGAGCTCGTTTCTTCTTCATCTTTAGAAGATCGCGGATTACTTGAGCACCTTCATAAATATTGCCACTTTTAATCATTTTAACGTGAATACGGTAGCGCTGTGTTCGGTTTGGATGAGTTTCTTCACTTTCTTCTTCATGAAAGCTTGCTAATACGTCGTCCATAGTTGTTGAATCCACGACTCGTCGAATTCCTATATTCGTTGTCATAGGAAACATCACCTGAATTTTGTTAATCGACAACATATAATAAAGCTGTTTCGTGCCAAGTATTTCTTTTTCTTCAATAGACTCAATAATACCTGCACCGTGAGTCGGATAAATGATCTTTTCTCCTATTTGAAAATCCATAGCATCACCACCAGTTAGAATAACTAATGATACCATGATATAGATAAATAAGCAAATTTATTATAATAACATATTTTTAATAATCGTGTCAACGATGTTTTTTGTTGTTTTTTCGGAAATAATATTTAGTTTTTTCGTGCCTAGGAAACCTATTGTTCTGGGATTAATAATCTTTTTTAACAATGCTTGTGATATTCCCTTGTGCCAGGTTTTTTTGCCCACTTATTGTAAAACCTGTGCTTGTTTTTATTGAAGAGTTCCAATTGTATTGGAGGTTATCTCCTACAAAAACACCCGAGTTCGTATCGATGATATTTACATTTATACTTTGTAAGATTACATTTGTAGTTTTCTTCATAATAGAAGCTCTCACCTCAAATTAATTTATTCCTAAATTTTAAAAACGTTCCTGCTCACGTTTAGTATGTCGTTGAATACGTTAGTATTGTGAGGAGTGATCACTTTGGCCATTAATTTTGTTCTTGGTGCAGTAAATGTAAACGTTAATAATACAAATGCAGGTGTTTTTATTGGTCAGAACAGTCAATCGAACTGGGATTCTCATCAAAAAAGGATGCCTGCCATTGGAGTGGTAAATGGAATTTCTAACATTTCTGCAGGAAATATTGCCTCTCAAATTGACAATGACCTAGCGGATATGGTGTGGAATGAATTAGAGAATGTTCCAAGTCCTAATTCGCAAGCCTTATAGTTTTCAAACATACCTTTAATTCAGACTCATGATTTTTGAGTCTGATTTTTCTGTTCAGAAACTTCACACTTCAACTATAATTCCATCTTGTCTTACATAGAATAAATTCCAATTCTGTTGAAGAACTAAAACGTGCGTATGCTGATATCATCCGAACTGCCGACCAGCTTTCAAAGCTTATTTTATAGGTTAGATAGAAAACACTCATTCATTTGGGTGTTTTTATGTTTAAACAACCAACTTTTTTACGCTAGATAAAAAGTTGGTCTTATAGCTGAGTTTATTTGTATAATATATGTAATAAATTTTAAGGAGCTATTTTTATTGAGTGAGCATGCGAAAAATATTATTGCGGTAGGGGTAGGTGCAGCTATCGGCACTATTTCTCGATATTCATTAAATCTTTTAACACTTGAGTCTGGTTATCCCTATGGAACCATCATTGAAAATTTATTTGGCAGTTTACTTTTAGGTTTTTTAACCGCTTGGTTCTTTGTTTTTGTACCGAAGGAATGGGTAAGAACGGGACTAGGAGTTGGTTTATGTGGTGGCTTTACGACGATGTCGACGTTAGCAGCAGACACGTCATTTTTAATGAACCATTATACGGTTTTTGATGCGGGGTTGTACGTGTTTGGCACTATGTTTGGTGGAATTATACTTGCATTCATTGGGTATCGTGCAGGATCAGTAATAGCTAAGAAAACCAGACAAAAGAAAGAGGTGAATCCAGCATGAAACTACTGCTATTAGTGGTTGGAGGCTCCATAGGAGCGATTTCACGTTATTTATTAGGATCGGCCTTTATGAAACGTTACCCTAACCCTCCAATTCCGATTGCGATGTTATTTGTTAACTTAGTAGGCTCTTTAGGTTTGGGACTATTTTTCGGTCTTTCCTTTGGTGGAACGCCACTAGGAGCGTATGATGATCCACTTTATTTAGCAATCGGCATAGGTTTCTTTGGTGCATTTACAACCTTTTCTACTTTTAGTGTGGAAGCCATCCAACTTTCTATCAAGAAACAATGGAAAAAGCTAACGGCGTATCTTTCACTTAGTATCGTTGGGTCAATTGTTTGTTTTTTTATTGGATTACATGTAGGTAGTTTCTTGTAAGCTCTACCATTAAATAAAATATAAGAAATTACACTTAACAATCTGTTCACAAGTCCTTGGTTTTTTATCTAAATTTATTAGTATAATATATTTAATAAATTTGAAGGAGATATATGTACTCATGGTAAAAAAGAAATTTATACTTACAGTATTTTTGGTAGTTTTGTTATTCATCGCAGGTTGCGAAGATCAGTCTTCAGACAATGACGCTAGAGAAGAATTAACAGTGGCTGCAGCATCAGATTTAACGCTTGCTTTTAGCGAAGTTGGCCGGCTTTTTGAAGAAGAAACAGGCACAAAAGTTGTCTTTTCATTTGGTTCGACGGGACAATTGGCAGACCAAATTGAACATGGTGCACCATTTGACATATTCGCAGCTGCAAATAAGAAATTTATTGAAAACTTAAATGAAAAGGATCTCCTTCTAACTGACACTATGCAAACTTACGCATTTGGACGTATCGGAATTGCAACAAGAGCAGATAGTCAATTACAAGTTGAACAAATAGAGGATCTACTAAAATCAGAAGTAGTTAAGGTAGCAATTGCAAATCCTGAACATGCTCCATATGGTCTGGCTGCAAAACAAGCATTTGAAACAACTGGTGTATGGGACGAGTTAGAAGAAAAGCTTGTATTTGGTAGAAATATCTCAGACACTCTTACGTATATTGAAACCGGAAATGCTGAGGTGGCGATCATTGCACTTTCGCTAGTAAAAAAAGATGAAGTTAATTTTCATATCATTGATGAGCAAATGCATGCTCCTTTAGAGCAAATGTTAGCCATTACAAAGGCAACAAAACAAGAGGAAATCGCTCGCGAATTTACGAGTTTTATCTTCGGTCCAATTGGCAAACCGATTATGGAGAGCTACGGATTTATCGTTCCTACCCAATCACAATAAAGGTACTAGTAACAAAAAAAGCAGCCATTTCCCTAAACTTAAGGGAAATGGCTGCTTTTTTGAAATTACTTAAGGGACCCAACAAAGTAGTAATACAATAACCAAACGGGCTGTTAATTCACAAAAAATCTTCATGTAAATCCTACCCAATTCAGGGAATAAAATTAAAATGACAATTACTATTAACGAACCTATAATGAACTAGTCCAAAGACAATTCAGCTTGAAAAGAGGAACCAGAGTGTCAAAAAAACTTTTAGGTATCATTCCATTATTATTTATTGGTTATTTTGTATTTCAGAATCTATCTGGAAATACTGATTTAATGCTAACGTATTTAGAGGAAAGCGACGAATTAGCGCATGAGTATTATTTTCTGTTGGAAAATGAAGCTCAAATTGACAATGAGGAAGAGCTAGAAAACTTTACTCGTGTGGTTCTGATTCCTTCATTAGAAGAGATCATAACTAAGTCTGAAGCTTACGGAGAGACAATCGAGAAAGAAGAGTTGAAAAGTGTTCATATGATCCATAATGATGCACTAAAAAAGCATCTCGAAGCAGAAATTGCCTGGGTTGAAGGCAACGAAAATCAAGCAATGGAACTGTACGGAGAGTCTGATATGCTATTTTTTGAATATGAAGAAGAATTAAATAAACTCGCCAAAAAATGGGGAGTAGAAATTGAATGGGAAGAATGGGAAGAAGAAGTATAAATAGTAAAAGTAGCCGTGCTTAACGGCTACTTTTCTTTGTAGTAATTAAAACAACTTAGAGCTTTGTTGCATCAATCATCCAAACAAAAGGATTTAACTGTTCGAATTGTACTGAAAATCCATTTGCTTCAAAGATACTTCGTAAAACTGGAATAGTCGTATAGTATTCTGTTTCTAAATCTTGTGCTAGGTTTAGAAATCCTTTTTTCTTAGATGACTGAATGACATCAGCTTTTGTTGCTTCACTTTCAAAGACAGTGTCTGCAAAAACAACTTTGCCATTCTTAGCAAGTAAACTACTATACTTAGAAACTGCTTCTGCTTTTTCAGCATCGGTCAGATGATGGAATGCATATGTGCTAACAAAAGCATCAATTGACATATCAGTTTGAAACTCTAGAAAGTCACCATTTACTATGGTTGCATTAGACAATTTCTCTTCAGCTTTTTCTCTCATTGTAGTAGATGGTTCAAAGCCAACAACACGATGACCGTTTTCCAAAAGTTTTATAGTTAGATTTCCTGTGCCCACTCCGAATTCAACGATATTTCCTTTTACACGATCTGTAACTGCTTGAAGGATTTCATCGTAATTCGAGAAAACTTCTTCATATTCAAGGTCTTTCCCTGACACTGAATGATCGTAAGATTCTGCCCAATTATCAAATAGTTCAACGAATTCACGTCCCATGAGCCTAACACTCTCCAATGCTATAAAGTATATAAATCCTATAAGCATAGTATGATATAATTTTTAAATTTGCAACAATTAATATACAAAAAAACTATAATTTTATTGCTAAATCCACTAAAGTAAAGACCTGGTATGATTTTAACCTGAAAATAATAATGCGAATATAATGTTAAAACTAATTGACAAATTGTATTTTAAAACATACTATACAGGTAGGAATAATAAATATATAGATTGGAGAGGTTATCGTGGAGATTAAAAAAATGAACGTTGAAAGTTTTAATTTAGATCATACAAAAGTAGTTGCTCCATATGTAAGACTTGCGGGCGTGAGTGAAGGACAACATGGAGATAAACTTTTTAAATATGACATACGCTTTACACAACCAAACAAGGAACACATGGAAATGCCGTCTTTACACTCATTAGAGCATTTAATGGCAGAGTTAGTTCGTAATCATCACCAAACGATTTTTGATGTTAGTCCAATGGGGTGTCAAACTGGATTCTATCTATCGGTGATTAATGATGATAGTTATGAAACAGTCTTAGAAATTCTTGAAAAAACGTTAGAAGATGTGTTGGTTGCAACCGAAGTACCTGCTTGTAATGAAGTACAATGTGGTTGGGCTGCTAGTCATAGCTTGGAAGGTGCGCAAGAGATTGCCAAAAAAATGCTAGCGAAAAAAGACCAATGGAGAAATGTTTTCTCATAAACTATGAAGTTAGTAAAAGAGCTTCCAAAAGGGGTGCTTGCATGTGAAGTATTACAATAACATAAAAGAATTAATCGGTGGTACACCAATTGTAAAAATAAATCAGCTTGATGTTCCGAACGGAGTGAACGTATTCGTGAAATTAGAGTACTTTAATCCTGGTGGAAGTGTGAAAGATCGTTTAGGCAAGAAGTTACTTCAAGGGGCGCTTGAAGCTAGACAACTTCAAGAAGATGGGGTTGTGATCGAGCCTACAGCCGGTAACACAGGGATCGGGTTAGCATTAGCAGCCGCAGGAACGAAGATTAAGGTCATATGCGTCGTACCACAAAAATTCAGTATGGAAAAACAAACATTGATGAGGGCGTTAGGTGCTACCGTTATTAATACTCCAACCTCAGAAGGGATGGAGGGAGCAATAAACAAAACAAAAGAATTATTGAAGGAAATTCCTAACTCATATAGCCCTCAACAATTTACCAATGAAAATAATCCTACTACGTATTTTGAAACTTTAGGTCCAGAATTGTACGAAGACCTTGATGGGAACATTGACATCTTTGTGGCTGGAGCTGGGACTGGCGGAACGTTTATGGGAACCGCAAAATATTTAAAGTCAAAAAATAAGCAAATAAAGACTGTTATAGTTGAACCTGAAGGCTCAATTTTAAACGGTGGTATTTCAGGACCACATCGAACAGAAGGAATTGGAATGGAGTTTTTACCTCCTTATATGGACACAGCTTATTTTGACAGTATTTATACAATTTCTGATGAAGCAGCATTTAAACGAGTTAGTGAACTGGCTATTCATGAAGGAATGTTAGTAGGTAGCTCTTCAGGGGCGGCATTTGAAGCAGTCATAAGAGAAGCTCAAAAATCTCCTCCAGGTACAAACATTGTTACTGTATTTCCAGATAGTAGCGAGCGTTATTTAAGTAAAAATATATATGAAGGTGATATTAGATGAGAAAAAAAACACAGATGATTCATGGAGGAATTCCTAGAGATGAACAAACTGGAGCTGTATCCATACCGATCCATCATGCTAGTACTTTTAAACAAGATGGTGTAGGAAACTTTGTGTATGAGTATGCAAGGACTGGTAATCCAACAAGACATGCATTAGAAGAATTAATTAAGGATATCGAAGGTGGATATCGTGGGTTTGCATTTGGTTCAGGAATGGCTGCCATTTCTGCTGTGATGAATTTATTTTCTTCAGGTGATCATGTTATTTTTACAGATGATGTGTATGGCGGCTCGTATCGTTTAATGACAAAGGTGTTAACGAAATACAATATTGAAGTAACTTTTGTGGACACAAGTGACATTCAAGAGGTAGAAGCTGCAGTACGAGACAATACCAAAGCTATTTATGTCGAAACACCTACAAATCCACTATTAAAGATTACAGATATAGCCAGCATTTCAAACTTAGCAAAAGCAAAAAATCTACTTATGATTGTCGACAATACCTTTAGTACACCATACTGGCAAAATCCACTTGACCTAGGCGCAGATATCGTATTGCATAGTGCCACAAAATATTTAGGTGGACATAGTGATGTTGTTGCAGGACTCGTTGTTGTTAACTCTGAAAAGCTTGCCACTGATCTTCATTTCATTCAAAATTCTATCGGTGCAATCTTAGGACCTCAAGATAGCTGGCTATTAATAAGAGGAATAAAAACACTAGCGATTCGAATGGAAGAAATTGAAGAGAATGCAAAGAAAGTAGCTAATTTCCTTGTAAACCATCGACAAATTTCAAAAGTGTATTATCCTGGTTTTGAAAGTCATAAAGGTCACACGATTCACTTAGAGCAAGCCAGAGGTTTCGGAGGAATGATTTCTTTTGACGTGGGTAGCAATGACAAAGCAGAAGATGTATTAAAGAAAGTAAAGTATTTTACATTGGCAGAAAGCTTAGGTGCTGTTGAGAGCTTAATTTCCTTACCAGCAAAAATGACACACGCATCTATTCCTCGCGAACGCCGCCTAGAACTAGGAATTACTGATGGCTTAATTAGAATTTCGGTAGGCTTAGAGGATGTTGAAGATTTAATTGAAGATTTACAATCAGCTTTACAAGATTAATAGCCAATATTTAGTAGGATTTTGTTGGGAAAGTAACTATATTGCGTTTAAATTCTTACTTGACAGATAAGAATTATCAGAATAATATAAGTAATATAAATTTAGAAAAAAGTAATGCTGATCGGTCACCCGAAGGCTTGTACTCACTTAAATGATAAAGTGAGTATAAGTCTTTTTTGTTTTTAACCCTTACAGCCATAACTAAATTCTGCAGCTAATTATGCTTTTAATTCTGAGTTTACATATGTGTTTAATTGGTGAGGGGCAAGCTGGAAATTTAATTTAGATTTTGAGGAGGTGATGTATGCTAGCAAATCAACTATATGGATGGTTGAGACCATTGGCAAACCTAAATTTTATTTCTGTAAAAAACGCTAGAGTAGATAGGAGGAACTTTCAATGGCTAATGCGGATATCGAGAAACTCGAAAAAATTAAATCGTACATTGAAGGAATTGAATTTGGATCGGTTGTTGTTACCATACATGATGGGAAAATTACGCAAATAGATCGGAACGAGAAAATTAGATTTTCATTCGAAAAGAAGAAGGAGCACCCTGATAATTCTAAATTAAGATAAAAAAAATAACTAAGGAGTGAAACAGCATGAACAAAGTAATGAAACGACTTACATCAAGTGTTTTTCAAATTAGCTTAGCAGGTATTTTATTAGTAGGG